>JBNMNV010000116.1:0-8974 GCA_051278125.1 Polaribacter sp.
TCATGACTTTGCATAGCTTCCGTGATTGAAGCGGTGCCATTAACTTTAGCGTTGACAAAGAATGCTTGTCCGGGATGAATATATCCTGTTATTAAATCTGCATAAGTACCGGTTGCTCCGGAAGCAGGATCCCAAACATATATAGCTGAAAAGGCATCTGACAAATTATCATTAGTTAGTGTGTTTTCACTTATAAATGCGGCAATATCTATATAGGAAGGGTATGGGTTTCCGATCAAATTCCAGTTATTTGCATTTCTTGAAATTGCAGGATTTACTTCGCCGTTAGGATACGTGCCAGTAAAAGAGTAAGTTCCAGAGCTAGTTCTTTTTAAGGAATAACCTAAGCCAGCACTGAAAGTGCTCGTTTCTCCATCTTGCATATACACCCAGGGACCTGTGGTTTCATTTGGTGTTCCATTTTGATAGGTAGATATTCCTCTATTTGTTCCAGATCCGCTTACAATATTATTGTTGTCTGCCCAGTTATCGTCATAGCTTTCTCCGGTAACAGGAGAAGAAACTAAATGCCATTGATCAGAAACAGCAATGTTGTATGTAACTTCTCCTGTCGAATTTCCGGCTACAATTAAAGAACCTCCAGCAGTAATGTTTAGGCTTTCTGGCGCTGTAATTGTTAAATTATTCGTTACAGCTGCAGTAGAAGAACCAATAATTGGTGCAGTAGCAACATCAGGAATTACTACATGATCAGATGCTGTGGGCACTGTATCTGTGTCCCAGTTGGCCGCAGTTGCCCAGTCAGAGCTATCACTACCATCCCAAGTTATAGTAGTTGGTAAAGAACTAGTTTCGGTTACAGTAAAAGAAGAGATCGCATAGCCATCATTAGCACCATTACAATTAAACGAAAAGCCAACAACTAAGCTAGTTGCAGAGGAAACATCTAAATTAGTGATAGCATAATTTACCGGAGTTCCATCCGTATCTCCGGATAGAACAATAGCTGTTTCTACAGGAGAACCGTCATCCAAAATATAATAATATTTGAAGAATTCAGTGCTACCATTTTGTACCGCATCAGAAAGCGTAACTCCTAATCCAGATATATCCAGGGTTGAAATACTAGTAACATCGATATGCTGACTTTCAAAAACCCCTTCACCACCCCAATCAGTTGTTTCCAATTTACCTGAAACAATTTTAAAAGTATTTAAAGTGCTATCCGTAGAAGGTGCTGTATTGTAAGACAAAAACCATGTATTCGGCGATACACCAAATGGCCCTACTTTTACGGGTCCGGCTACTGGTGGTGCGCTTGTTGTATGATCTGCGAAACCATCGTTATCAAAAGAAAAGTCTGCATTAAATAATCCACCTTCGGAGGATTCATCATCTACAATTGTTAAAGTGTGTGTAGCTTGCTGAATAACCAAACCAGTAACCGAACTAGTTTCTGTAATGGTTAAAATAAGAGTTTCAGAATCTGTGTCTTCATCATCATTAATATCAATGGTGATATTTTGTGTTTCGTCAGCTAAAAAAGTTAAGGCTGTTGGCGATGTAAATGTATAATCGCTAACTTCTGCGGTGCCTCCTGTAATAGCTACATTTATATCGATTCTTTCACCAGAATAGTTGCTTACAGAGATAGGAATGTTAGTGCTTGTAAAAGTAATATTTGTCTCTGTTTCTGAACTATTGGTGTCATTAAAACCTATTGAAGGTGGTATTTCATTATCGATAATAGTAACCGTATGCTGATGAACGCCTAAATTAGCAGTCCCACTAGTTACTGTATAACCGATGATAATAGTTTCATTTATAAAATCAGTATCATCCTTTATGGTTAAAGGAATAATCAAGGTTTCATTCGCAGTAAAAGTTAAAGGTATTAAATTAATTGTATAGTCTGCAGGATCTGCTGTACTTAAAACATTCACTGTTGGTGTAATGGTAACGCTTGTCATGTAGTCCATTAGAGAAACAGGAATTCCTGTTGTAACAACATCTATATCTGCTTCGTTAAAGGAACTAGTTTCAGTTTCGAAATTTAGGGTTGGGTCTGAAGAAATTGCAGTACCTGTTAGTACTATATTATCTAAACCAAAAGCTTCATAATTCGCGCCGGAATCGCAAACAACTCTTATGTAAATTGAGTTTCCAGAACCTACAAAATTATTACTTGTAATAGTTTTTAGCGCATAGGTTAGAACAACCCCATTATTGGTGTTATTTCCTCCAATTGCATTGTTTACTAGATTTAATGGAAAATTGGTGTCTGCTGCTCTAAAGTTATAGAGAATAGACCAATCAGTATTGTTCCAAGAATACTCCACACTCAAGTTATCATTAGCATCCCAATCATTTGGGACAGCGCCAAAATCTATCGATAATTTATAGTTTTCATATCCAGTAACATGAATCGGGCCTGTTGATAAGATTCCAATAGTGGAAATTGTTTTAGGATTTGAGCCAACAAAAAACCAAGAATCAGCGACGTTGGTGTAAGGGCCATCACTCCCTATTTCATAAATATTAGGATCACTAGGTTCTGCTCTGTAAAAATATTGATTTCCAGGATTGGTTACAGGAGTTTGATTAGGTATGTGGCTATAGCCATCTAAATCCGTTTCGAAACCTTGCGAATACAAAGTTGTTTGCCCAAAAGAATTGTTTGTCGTTGTTACTAAAAATAAAATAATAGCAATTTTAAAAAAGTTTTTCTGTTTCATGTTTTTTTATTTTGTGCTACAAATTAATGTATGCACAAATAAAAATATTACGGGAATCCTCATTTAGCGAAAATTTACCATTTTTGTAAGTTAACGTTGGTATTTTTTTATTTTTCGTAAATAATAGTGTTTATTTTTTTAAAATGAGAAAATAAAATTTGTTAGATGGAGGTTTTTTTGAGAATATTTTAATTTTTACGCCAAAAGAAAGGTGTAAAAAGAATTAAAACAGTAAATAACTCTAATCTACCAATTAGCATTAAGAAAGAACAAAACCATTTTGCCGCAGAAGAAAGGTGGGCAAAATTAGCGACAGGACTTACAGAACCAATTCCAGGACCAATATTACCTAAAGAAGATGCTGCGGCTCCTAGGGCAGATAAAAAATCTAAACCAAATAAAGTTAACATAACGGATCCTATGATAAAAATAAGCATATAAATAATAAAGAAAGAAAGGATGTTAAAAACAATGGTATGGTTTACAGATTTACCATCGTAACGAACAGGAATTATAGCATTTGGGTGCAAGGCTTTTTTAAATTCTAAAAAACTGTTTTTTAACATAATAATATGTCTCACTACTTTTACGCCACCACTTGTAGAACCTGCGGAACCACCTGTAAAAAAAAGCGCAAAGAAAATACCAGTAGCAAAAAAGCTCCACATTGTAAAATCTGCAGTAACAAAACCTGTGGTAGTAACTACGGATGTTACCATAAACAAAGAATGTCTTAAGGCACTTTCTGCTTCACCAAAAACTTTTGGATGTGCAATGGAGGTTTGTAAGTTGGGATCTTGAAAGAAATAAATAATCAATGCGATGATGGCTGAAATACCTATAATTCCGAAAAAATAATACTTGAACTCTTCACTTTCAAAAACTTTTTTAACTTTTCCTTTTAAGGCAAAATAGGTGAGCACAAAATTTGTACCTGCAACCAACATAAAAAATATGATAATATATTGTACAAATGGTAAATTATTATAAAAAGCAACACTGTTGTTTTTGGTAGAAAACCCACCTGTACTCATTGTTGCCATTGCATGATTTATAGCATCAAACCAAGTCATACCTGCTACTTTTAATAATAAAAATTGAGCTAATGTTAAGGCAACATAAATCAAATAGAGGCGTTTCGCAGTATCTGTAATTCTAGGGTGCAATTTATCTGCTGACGGTCCTGGAGCCTCAGCCATAAAAAGTTGCATACCACCAATTCCTAATAAGGGCAAAATAGCGATGGTTAAAACGATAATTCCCATACCACCAATCCAATGTGTGGCACTTCTCCAAAAAAGAATTCCTTTTGGCATCGATTCAATATCCGATAGAATAGACGAACCCGTTGTAGAATATCCAGAAATAGTTTCGAAAAAAGCATTCGTAATATTAGGTATTGCACCGGATAATAAATAAGGTAACATCCCTGTAATAGATAGTGTTAACCAGCCTAAAGTAACAATTAAATATCCTTCTTTTTTATGAATACTCGTATTGTTAGGTTTGTTAAAGAAAAAGAGTAAAAGACCAATAAAAGTAGTAATGACACCCGCATTTAAAATACCCGAAGCTTCTGGTTCGTCATTAAAAAAACTAAAAGGAAAGGCAATAAACATAAAGCAACCGTTTAAGATTGCTGTGATGCCTAAAAAGCGATAAATTATTTTTAAATTTATAACTCCCATTTTATTTAAATAAACTCTCTACCGCAGAGATAGCTTCTGGTAAACAGAATACAATTACTTTATCGCCGCTTTGAATTTGCATATTCCCAGAGGACATTAAGGGTTTACCATCTCTAATTATACCACCAAAAACGGCTTCTCTAGGAAAGCGTAAATCTTTAATTGGCTTCTTCGTAACTTTTGCTCTAGGTTGTACTTCAAATTCAAAAACCTCCGCATCAATATTATGAAGGTTGGCGAGTTCTAAAATTTCACCTTGTCTAATATGTTTAAAAATATTACTGGCAGCAATTAGTTTTTTGTTAATTAAAGATTGTATTCCGATTGTTTGAGAAATATCAATATAATCCATATTCTCTACCAAAGCAATAGTCTTTTTAACACCCTTAGATTTTGCCACTAAACAAGACATAATATTGGTTTCAGAATTACCCGTTACGGCAATAAAAGCATCGGTTTCTCGAATATTTTCTTCTTCTAAAAGTTCTAGATTTGTTCCATCACCATTGATTACTAATGTATCGCAGAGGGTTTCAGCAAGCATCTCTGCTTTCTCTTTGTCTTTTTCAATCAATTTTACTTTAAAGTTGTCTTCGCAGAGGTGTCTTGCAGTTTTTTGCCCAACACTACTTCCGCCAAGAATCATCACATTTTTAATATGGAATTGCTCTTTTCCGATAATCGGATACAAGTCTTTCATACTATATTTGGGTACAGAAAAATAAACTTGATCACCTAATTTATAGGTGGTATTACCCCTTGGAATAATTGTTTGAGAAATATTTTCTCTTTTGATAGCAATCGCTGTATAATCTATATTCGGAAATTTCTTTTTGGCTTCTTTTACTGATAAATCTACCAAAGGTGATTTAAATGTAAGTGTCGTTCCCATCACATTAAACAAACCACTTTCAAATGCTACGGTATCGTTAAATGAAGATTGATTTAAAAGCATTTTTATTTCATTGGCTGCTAATTCTTGAGGAGAAATCATGAAATCGACCCCGAATTTTTTAAAATCGACCTCGCAGTCGTTTAAAAATTCAGGATTGTCTATTCTAGCTATGGTTTTTTTTGCGCCTAAAGCCTTACCAATCACAGAAATTGTAAAATTGGTGTTCTGGCTGTCTGTAACTGCTATTAATAAGTCTGCAGAATGAATGCCTATTTCTTTTAATAATTTTATCGAAGTTGCATCACCTTTTTTAGTAATTACATCTAGGTGATTATTTAGGTATTCTAATTTTTCACCATCAAAGTCAATAATATAAGTGTCTTGAGATTCGTAAGAAAGTAGTTTTGCTAAATGAAAACCGACATCTCCTGCGCCTGCAATTATAATCTTCATATTTTAAAAATAGAAATAAGTAACAAAGATATAAAGACTTGATGAAGTAAAATAAATAAAACTGTTTTTTCAATCTTTTTGACTGATTTTTGTACTTTTATAAAAATTGATTTATGGAAAAATTGACTATTAAATCTTGGGCTTTAGATGATAGACCTCGAGAAAAACTCGTAGCAAAAGGAAAACAAGCACTATCTGATGCAGAATTGATAGCCATTCTTATTGGTTCTGGTAATAGAGAAGAAAGTGCCGTTGGTTTATCTAAAAGAATTTTAAAATCTGTAGAGGGTAATATTAATAGTTTGGCAAAATTATCGATAGAAAAATTAATTGAATTTAAAGGCATCGGAGAAGCAAAGGCGATTGGTATTATTACGGCATTAGAACTAGGGAAAAGAAGGCAATTAGAAATTGCGCTAGAGAAACCAAAGATAACCAGTAGTAAAAATGTTTTTAATTTGATGCAACCCATTATTGGCGACATCGAACATGAAGAATTTTGGGTGCTTTTTTTAAATAACTCTAACAAAGTATTAGCCAAAACGCAAATTAGCAAAGGAGGTTTAATAGCGACAATTGTTGATGTTAGGTTGTTGTTTAAAAGGGCTTTAGAGTTGACTTCTGTTGGGGTTATTGTTTGTCATAATCATCCTTCAGGAAAATTAGAACCAAGTAATGCAGATAAGCAAATTACACAAAAAATAAAACAAGCAGGAGTAACTTTAGATATTAAATTGTTAGATCATTTAATAGTAACTCAAAAGTCTTACTTTAGCTTTGCGGATGAAGGCATCATCTAATTGCTAATTTATAATTACAGTTCTTAACATATAATGGACTCAATGCTGCTCTTTAAAACTGAATAGAAAAACTTCTACAATAGAAAAATGATCTTAGTTTATACTCCTAAAATTACGCCAAGAGTTCGGTATATATTTAAACATATACTTACTAGAACATTGTTGATTCCTGTAAATTTCACATCGAAAGTAGAGGAGTTTGTTGCGCATAATGGCCCTAAAGTGTCTTATACAAAAACAGCTTTAGGAGGTGAGTTTTTTATTAAAAGTCACGATTTATTATTTGAGCAAGGCGTAAATGATTTAGAAATTACACTTAATAAATGGGAAGATGTTCCTTGCTTTTTTGTAACCAATTTAAAATCGGCAATTCCGTTTGATATTTTTGCAGCTAGTTTTTACTTAATTACTCGGTACGAAGAATATTTACCACATGTAAAAGATATCCACGGAAGATATACAGCAGAACAAAGTTTGGCGTTTAAAAAAGGGTTTTTAGAAAAACCGGTTGTAGATATTTGGGCTTATAAATTTTTAAAACTGTTAAAACAGAAATTTCCAGACTACGATTATAAAACAAGATCCTATAATTATATTTCTACCATAGATATAGATAATGCTTTTGCTTATAAATACAAAAGTTTAATTAGAACTCTTGGTGGATTTTTTAATGATCTAGTTCGTTTTAAGATAATTGAAATGTGGAATCGTTTTGCGGTTACTTTTAATATTAAAAAAGATCCTTTTGACACTTTTCAGAAAATTTTAAGACTAAAAAAAGAGCACGATGTTAAAACGATTTTTTTCTTTTTAATAGGAGATTATACTAGTTTTGATACCAATGTTTCTGCTTCAAAAAGTAAATATCGATTGCTTATTAAAGAAATGGTAGATTATGCTAGAGTTGGGTTGCATCCTTCTTATTTTTCAATGAAAAATGCACCGCTTTTAAAGAAAGAAAAAGAACGTTTAGAAAGTATTACAAATACTCCTGTGCAACGATCTAGACAGCACTACTTAAGGTTTAGTTTACCCGATACCTATCAAAATTTAATAGATTTAGAAATAGAGGAAGATTACTCTATGGGCTATGCCAGCAATGTTGGTTTTAGGGCGAGTACCTGCACCCCTTTTTATTTTTATGATTTAGATTTCGAAATTCAAACGCCTTTAAAAATATTTCCTTTTGCCTTAATGGATACTACTTTAAATGATTATATGCAGTTAACCCCAAAACAGTCTTTAGGGAGAATAAGAGATTTAAAAAATGAGGTAAAAGCTGTAAACGGAACATTCATCACGTTGTTTCATAATGAAAGTTTAAGCGATTATTTGCGTTGGAAAGGTTGGAAACGTTTGTATGAATCCATGTTAAAAATTGCAACTTCTTAAAATGATTCAATATATTAAACGGAACGATTTAGAGGAGCTAAAATATAATTCTTGCATAGATAAAGCCATACAAAGCAGAATATTTGCGTATTCTTGGTATTTAGATATTGTTGCAGATCATTGGGATGTTTTGGTTTTAGGGGATTATAAAGCCGTTATGCCAATTCCTTGGCGTAAAAAATTTGGAATAAAATACGTGTACCCTCCTTTTTGGTTGCTAGAATTAGGGGTTTTTTCTTCGGATGAAACTGTTGATATCGATGCTTTTTTCAAAGTTCTTTTTGATAATTTTAAAGCTGCTGAAACAAGATTAAATACGGATAATAGTGCACAAGAGTCAAATCACTTTTTGGTCGCTAAACAAATGCAAAGTTTATCAATGAAAGAAGGGTACGAAACGGTTTTTAAAGGATTTAGAAAAGATAGAAGAAAAGACCTGCGAAAAGCTGAAAAAGCATATTTAAATGAGAAATGGAATGATAATACTAAAAAATTAATCACTTTATTTAGAAAGAATGTTGGGTTAAGAACTCCAAATATTGTCAATAAAGATTATGATGTTTTAAGAAATTTGATGCAAATTTGTATTGAAAAACGAGTAGGAGAGGTCCTTTCAGTATACAACAAAGAGGATGCATTGGTGGCTTCTGGTTTTTTTTTAAAACATAAAAGTGTGGTTACTATTTTAGTTTCATCTACCGATTTTAATCACAGAAAAAATGGTGAAAATACATTCTTAATTGATCGTGCTATTTTTAAGTTTCAGAAAAATTATAATGTATTTAATTTTGGAGGCTCTTCTATGAAATCTATCGCTAATTATTTTTTAAGTTTTGGCGCTCAAACTCATAACTATAAACAGATTAAATACAATAATTTACCTTTTTTAGTAAAGTTGTTGAAGCGTTAAAGTTTATTTTTAGAAAAATACACATACCATTGTGCAATAATTTCATTATAATCCTTAGATTTTCTTTGAAAGGGAAGCTTTTTTAAACGCAATTCATCTAGCATTTGCTTGGTAATTGCTTTGTAATTATTCCAATCACT
>JBNMNV010000117.1:0-8970 GCA_051278125.1 Polaribacter sp.
CAAAAATTACAAAATCTACTTCTTTGTGAAACGTTTCAACAATTTCTCTGATACAACGCAAACCTTGGTTTGGTTGGTTGTTGTTCATATCTAAAATTGCTACTTTCACTTTGTTTTTATCCATCAACATAAATCATTAAACACCTAAAATGGTCTGTTCTGTTATATAATCTACTACTTTAGTTAAATCTTTTGTTTCTTCAAAAATCTTTAATTGTCGGTCTGCTCCTGTTCCGTTTTCTAACATTTTAAAGATATATTCAACCTCTTCTCTAGAACCTAAATCATCTAGAACATCATCTACAAAATCTACAAATTCATGCATTAAAAGCTTTGTTTCAACTTCTTTCTCCTGACCAAAGTCAATCATTTTTCCTTCAATTCCGTAACGTCCTGCTCGCCATTTATTCTCATTAATTAAAGCTCTATGATAATTCATAAAATTTAAATTCTGAGTTCTTAACTTGTATAGTTTTGCCACTAAAGCTTGAATTAATGCCGCAATACAAATAGTTTCATCAACCGTTAATGGAACATCACAAATACGAACTTCTAGCGTTGGAAAAACAGGATGAATACGAATATCCCACCAAATTTTCTTAGGATTATCGATACATCTTGTCTTCACCAAAAGATTTATATAATTTTCATATTGGGCGTAATTCTCAAAAGCACCAGGAATTCCTGTTCTTGGAAACTTATCAAAAACTTTAGATCTAAAAGATTTAAACCCTGTATTTCTGCCTTCCCAAAAAGGCGAATTTGTAGACAACGCATATAAATGAGGTAAAAAATAACGCATAGAATTTACCAAGTGCATTGCCATATTTCTATCTGCCATACCCACATGAACGTGCAAACCAAAAATTAAATTAGATCTTGCAATGTCTTGTAATTCATTTACAATCTCATCATAGCGTGGATTTGGTGTTATCATTTGCGTTTCCCATTTAGAAAACGGATGTGTACCTGCCGCACCAATTTTATAGCCTAAATCTCCTGCAATATTTGAAATTGATTTTCGAAGATGTGAAACTTGTTTTCTGGCATCCTGAATATCTTCGCATATATTTGTACCAACTTCTACGACCGCTTGATGCATTTCGGCCTTCACTTGATCGTTTAAAAACTTTTCAGCATTCGTGACAATTTTCTGATCGTGAGAAGTTAATTCTCTCGTTACAGGGTCTATTACCTGATACTCTTCTTCTATGCCTATTGTAAATTTCATAATGAAAAATGTTAAAGTTCTATGTGTCTCTATGAGCGCAGTCCAAATACTTATAAACTATTGATAAGCCCTTGATTGCACTCTAAAAATGCATAAATCTACTTTTTACTTGATTTTCTTTTGGTTGCAACTTTTTTAGCAGGTGCTTTTTTAGCAACAACTTTCTTTGCAGACGCTTTCTTTTCAACTGGCATTTTTGGCGCTATTTGATCGGTTACAAAACTTCCCCAAGTAAGGTTCATTTGTCCTTTTTTGTATTGTTTTGCTTTTTCAATTGCCATGTTTGCAGCATTTTCTACAATCCACTCAAAATTATCTGCACCTACAGAGTTAATATCTGCATCTGGAGCAGGATTACAGAAATCAATAGCATAAGGAACACCATCTTTTACAGCAAATTCTACCGTATTAAAGTCATATCCCAGGGCTTTATTTAAACGGATGCAATACTCATGAACCGTATCTAATATTTTCTGATCTACAGGATCACCATCTAAAACATAACGTAAATGATGCGGATTTCTCGGCTCATATTGCATAATGTGCACGTTATCCGTTCCTAAAACATAACATCTAAAGTATTCTTTAAAGTCTATTTCTTCTTGTAACATCATGACTAAATGTTCAGTTTCACCATGTTTTTGCCATAAATCCTCCGGATTTTCAACTTTATAAACACTTTTCCAACCTCCACCATCGTGAGGTTTCATATAGGCAGGAAAACCAACAGTCTCAAACATTTTATCCCAATTAAAAGGATATTTCATGTTTCTAAAAGAATTCTCATCTGTATCTGGAGGTCTTTGTGAAGAAGGTAAAATAAATGTTTTTGGAACCGGTACACCAACTTTTTCAGCCAATGCATTGTTGAAAAATTTTTCATCGGCACTCCACCAAAAAGGATTGTTAATTACAGCAGTTCCTGAAATTGCAGCATTTTTTAAATACGCTCTGTAAAAAGGAACATCTTGCGAAATTCTATCAATAATCACCGCATATTCATCAGATTTTGCTTGCTCTACTGTATCAATTAAAACAGCTTCTGCCATCATATCTTTAATACCTTGCGCTTCTATTTTTTGATTTACTCTGTCTATAAAAGCTTGAGGAAACGTATTTTCTTGTCCAAATAAAATACCTATTTTTTTCATCTATATATTTTTAAAATGTGAGTTGATTTATTTTTAAATTGTTGATAAATAATGCGGAAACATTTGTCTCCATATAGGCCAATCGTGTTCCGCCCATTTTCTTTCATCATACCAAAACGGAATGTTTTTATCCGTTAATATTTTTGCTAATGTTTTATTTGCTTCTAAACAAATATCCCAATCGCTAGTCCCTAAAATAATTTTCATATTCCAAAGTTCAGAATGATTACTACCTGGTAAAAAATCTACCGGATTGTTATAGAAAACATTGTCATCATAATGCCCATCTAAAAAAGATTTGATATCAAAAGAACCGCTTAAACTAAACATATGGCTTACTCGTTCTGGATGTTTAAAGGCAAAATTTGCTGCGTGATACCCTCCAAAACTAACGCCTGCAATAGCTACTTTCTGAATTCCTCTGTCATGACAAATAGGATTTACGATTTCATCCAAAATAAATTTATCATACCAAATATGGTTTTTTACACGATCTGCAGGATGAAGATTCTTATCATACCAACTTGCTTCGTTGATAGAATCTGGACAGTAAATTTGCACCAAACCTTCTTCTAAAAACCATTTTGCAGACTCTATAAGTTTAAAATCTCTACACTCGTAAAAACGCCCGCTTGTTGTAGGGAATAAAATTAAAGGATACCCTGCGTGCCCAAAAACCAACATTTCAATATCTTTACTTAGTGTTGGTGAATACCATTTATGATAATCTTCTTTCAATAGATACGTATTAAATTATTTACAAAATATGAAGGCGTAAAATTACACTATTTCAAGAACTTAACTAAAACTTTTATTGTTATTACCAATAATTTTTATCTGTATTTACATTATTATAAATTCCTTATTAATTCCCTCTTTTTTTTAAATTTATAGAATGAATTTATAGCTTAAAAAACTAATCTCTTAAAAGAATTAAAAAGGTATATTTTTAGGTTGTGTATTTTTTATTTTGGAATTTCTTTCTGAATAAACTTTATAAAGTTAAGTATATACATTTATAGATTACAATCTACAAATACAAAATATAACAGAACTATTTTTAAGGTCAAAAAACTTTAAAGCTGTCTAAACGCTTCAAAGCAACTAAAGTTTGCAAGGAATATTCGCTTTACTAAAAGCTGAAAGTAATTATAAATGTTTAAAATGCCATCATACTCAAAAACTTACTTCTGCTCTTCATTTATCAATTTTAACGTTAATTTATTAAACCTGATAAACAGCAATATCGAAGCGGTTGTTAAACCGGCCAATAAACCCAACCAAATACCAAAACTGCCATACATTTCTTCCTTTCCTAAAAAATAAGAAACAGGAAATCCGATGACCCAATAGGAAATAAAAGTAAGTATTGTAGGGATCTTGACATCTTGCAAACCACGCAATGCGCCCAAAACAACAACCTGAATACTATCCGATATTTGGAAAAATGCTGCCGCTAATAATAGCTTAGAAGCGATAGAGACTACTTCCATATTATCAACATAATTTTCAGCATCGTTTAAATTCATATAAATATTGGGTAAACTTTTATGAAAGATAAAAAATATAACCGCAAAGAAAACGGCAAGTAAAATTCCTAATAAAAAAATAGAGAAAGCAATTCTTCGCAATTCTCTATAATTCTGTAAACCCTTTTGATTCCCAACTCTAATCATAGAAGCAACACTTAAACCCATTGCCACCATAAATGTCATGGAAGATAAATTCAATGCAATTTGATTGGCTGCCTGTGGATTTTTACCTAGCAAACCACTCAACCAGATTGCAGCGGTAAAAATAGCAACTTCAAAAAACATTTGCATCGCAGTTAAAGAACCTAGATTGATCATTTTTTTCATCATCAAACTATCTAATATAAAAAATTTTATGTTTTTTACAATTCTTGCCGAGCGTTCTTTATAACGCAATAAAACCCAGAGATAAATTACCATAATAATGCGCGAAGCCACGGTTCCATATGCGGCCCCGACAATCCCCAATTCAGGAAACCCGAATTTACCGAAAATTAAAACATAGTTAAAAACCACATTAACAATGTTTGCAAGCAGCGTTGCATACATGGGGTATTTGGTCATGGACATGCCATCACTAAACTGTTTTATCGCCTGAAAAATGACCAACGGAATCAATGAAAAAGCCACCAAATCTAAATACGGAATTGCCAGTTCTACAACTTCTTTAGGTTGTTGCATTAAATATAGCAATGGCTTTGAAAAAAAAATTAATAAGAATAATAAAATACCCAAAGTTGTGCATAAAAACAAACCATGTTTGTAAGCCGATTTAGCTTGTTGTAAATTATCAGAGGAATCTGCTTCTGCAATTAAAGGCGTAATTGCGGTAGAAAAACCGATACCAATAGACATGGCGATAAACATAAAACTGTTTCCTAAAGAAACTGCGGCTAATTCTGCGGTTCCTAATTGCCCCACCATAATATTATCAACAAAACTCACAAAAGTATGCCCTAACATTCCTAACATTACAGGCGCTGCAAGTTTCCAATTGTACTTAAATTCTGAAGTGTATTGAGTAATATTCAACTTTTAATGATTTTTAAGGCTGCGAAGATACAATTTCAGGAGAAACCCCTCTACATAGTCTATTGGTGTTTTTTTTTAATAATTCTAATAAGTTTAGTTTGAAATCTACCAATTTAAACCCATAAAATTCAATAAAAAATATTACTTTTGATGTCCTAAAAAACTTATAAAAATGGCAAATATCACTTTAAAAGGAAATAGTATAAACACTCTTGGAAACTTACCAGAAGTTGGCACAAAAGCTCCAGATTTCTTATTAACTGCAGTAGATTTATCACACAAAAAATTGTCTGATTTTTCTGGTAAAAATATTATTTTAAACATATTTCCGAGTGTAGACACTGGCACTTGCGCCATGTCTGTGAGAGAATTTAATAAAAATGCTTCTGAATTAAAAAACACCGTTGTGTTGTGTATTTCTAAAGATTTACCTTTTGCACAAGCTCGTTTTTGCGCTGCAGAAGGATTAGATAATGTGGTTATGTTATCAGATTTTGCTACCGGACAATTTGGTAAAGATTATGAACTGGAGATCACAAACGGACCTCTAGCCCATTTGCACTCAAGAGCTATTGTTATGCTTAATGAAAATGGTGAAGTTACGTATACTGAACAAGTTCCTGAAATTGCTGATGAACCAAATTATGAGGCAGCTTTAAAGGTAATTTAACATGAAAAATCCTAAAGATGGTTTTATTAGAGGTAGAATTCGAAGTCTAAAGTTTGCCTTGAGGGGTATGTGGATTTTGATGACTACTGAAGATAGTATTAAGGCACAACTTTTTTTTGCCCTTATTGCTAGCATCATGGGGTTTTATTTTGATATTTCTTCCACAGAATGGTCCATTCAGTTTTTGGTAATTGGCCTCGTTTTAGTTGCCGAAGCCGCTAATTCTGCAGTAGAAGAAGTAGCCGATTTTATTCATCCAGATTATCATGAAAAAATAGGATTAATTAAAGATATTGCTGCAGGCGCGCCAAGTTTTGCAGCAATTATTTCTTTAATCATTGCTGGTATTATATACATTCCTAAAATAGCTTTGTTATTTTAAGTAAAAATGTATATTTACTAAACAAAATAGACTTTAACTTTTAATGGCTACTAAGAAAGAAACCCAAAAAAGAACAACCGCTCCTAAAGAAAAAAAATCCATTGATTTTTCTTTTTTGAAAACAAGCCAAGCACAAACCATTTTCGGTTTCTTCTTAATGTTGTTTTCACTTTTCTTATGCATTGCTTTTATTTCATTTTTCTTTAGCTGGCAAGAAGACCAAAGTGATTTAAATAAATTAGCTGATAAAACAATTAAAAGTAAAAATTTATTAGGTAAAATAGGTGCGAGTTTAAGTCATTTTTTTATTTACAACGGTTTTGGTTTAGCAGCTTTTATCATTGCGTTCCAGTTTTTTATATCTGGATTTTATATTCTGTTAAAAAGAAAGCTTTCTAAAATTATTATTTCTTGGAATTGGGGATTACTCTCCATGTTATGGATTTCTGTTTCTTTAGGATTCTTACATCAAAAATATGCACTTTTATCTGGTGTCATCGGTTTTGAAATCAATAACTATGTACAAACTTTTATCGGTAAAACAGGCCTTGTCATTGTTTTAGTATTCTTATTTATTGCATATATAATCGTTCGTCACAAAGTTACTTTAGATGCTTTTATTGAAAAAATGAAGCAGAAAAAAATAGAACGCGAAGCTAGAGAAGCAAGAGAATTGGCCGAGATAAAGAATGCACCTCAAGAAAAAACACCTCAAGAAATTAAACCGATTAAGGAACAGCAGGAAGTTATTTCTAAAGACACTTCGAAAAACATAAAAGAAAAATCTGAATTCGAACTATCCGTAGAAAATTTAAAACCAACAATTTCTAAGCATTCTGATACCACAAAAGAAAAAGAAGAAATTACCTTAAAAGTTGAAAGAAAAGCTACTCCAGAATTACAGGTTGAAGAAACGGTATCAGACATAAATGATGTGGGCATTGACATCGCTATTGCTAGAGAAGAAGAACATTCTGAAGAAAATTTATCTGATAAAATCTTAAAAGATTTTGGGGAATTCGATCCTACTTTAGAGTTATCAAACTTTCGTTTTCCTACTTTTAACTTATTAAAACAATACAACGAAAGTATTTCTATAGATCCTGAAGAGTTAGAAGCCAATAAAAACAGAATTGTAGAAACGTTAAAGAATTATAAAATTGGTATTGCTGAAATAAAAGCAACCGTTGGCCCAACAATTACTTTATATGAAATTGTGCCAGAAGCTGGTATTAGAATTTCAAAAATAAAAAATCTAGAAGATGATATTGCGTTGTCTTTATCCGCTTTAGGAATTAGAATTATTGCGCCAATTCCCGGAAAAGGAACCATTGGTATTGAAGTTCCTAATAAAAAATCTACTGTCGTTTCTATGCATTCTGCGATTGCATCCAAGAAGTTTCAAGAATCTCAAATGGAATTACCAATTGCACTAGGAAAGACAATTTCTAACGAAACATTTGTAGTCGATTTGGCTAAAATGCCCCACTTATTAATGGCGGGTGCAACTGGTCAAGGAAAATCTGTTGGTTTAAATGCTGTGTTAACATCACTATTGTATAAAAAGCATCCTGCAGAAGTGAAGTTTATTTTGGTCGATCCGAAGAAAGTAGAATTAACTTTATTCAATAAAATTGAACGTCATTATCTAGCAAAGTTACCCGGCGAGGAAGAAGCTATTATTACCGATACAACCAAAGTTGTGCATACCTTAAACTCTTTGTGCATAGAAATGGACAATCGGTATGATTTGTTAAAAAATGCAATGGTTCGTAATATCAAAGAATATAATGCAAAATTTAAGCAGCGTAAATTGAATCCGAATGACGGACATCGATTTTTACCTTATATTGTTTTGGTGATTGATGAATTTGCCGACTTAATTATGACTGCGGGTAAAGAAGTAGAAACGCCCATTGCTCGTTTAGCGCAGTTAGCAAGAGCCATCGGAATTCATTTAATAGTAGCAACCCAAAGACCTTCTGTAAATGTAATTACGGGAATTATTAAGGCAAATTTCCCTGCCAGAATTGCCTTTAGAGTTACCTCTAAAATAGACTCTAGAACTATTTTAGACGCAGGTGGTGCCGATCAATTAATTGGTCGTGGAGATTTATTATACACCAACGGAAATGAGATTAAACGAATTCAGTGTGCTTTTGTAGACACCCCTGAAGTTGAAAAAATTACTGATTTTATCGGTTCTCAAAAAGCCTATGCAGACGCTTATTTATTGCCAGAATATATCGATGATGAAAATGGCACAAGTATTGATATTGATATTGCAGATAGAGACAAATTATTTAAAGAAGCTGCAGAAATTATTGTAACAGCGCAACAAGGTTCTGCCTCTTTATTACAAAGAAAATTAAAGTTAGGGTATAATAGAGCTGGAAGGTTAATTGACCAATTAGAAGCTGCAGGTATTGTTGGCGGCTTTGAAGGTAGTAAAGCAAGACAAGTTTTAGTGGTAGATTTTATCGCCTTAGAGCAATTATTAGAAAACGAAAAACAACAATAACTTTCTATGAAACACAGAAAGACAATCAAAAAAAACATGAAAAAAATAACATTTTTATTTTTAAGTTTATTTTTAACGAGTATTACATTTTCTCAAAATTCAGAGGAGGCAAAATCTTTGCTTGATGAAGTATCAACAAAAATGAGTGCCTATAAAAACATGTATTTAGGTTTTAGTCAAACTTTAAGCAATGAAGAAGCAGGCATTCTAGAAGGCGATGAACCACCAATAAGAGGTGAAATTAATTTGCAAGAAGAAAAATACAGTTTAAATTATTTGGGTAATAAATTTATTTTTGATGGTAAAAAACTATATATTATTAATACTGATGAAAAAGAAATTTCTATTTCCGATGGAGATTTAGAAGGTGATGATGGCTTTATTTATCCGTCTAAATTATTAACTTTTTATAAAGAAGGTTATAATTTTGAAATGGGAAAATTACAAAACA
>JBNMNV010000118.1:0-8956 GCA_051278125.1 Polaribacter sp.
CATACACCATTAATCAAGACCTTAGTTATTTCTATACGGCAAGTGAAAAAAGTATTTTTGCCTTAGAAGTAAAACACTTGCTACAAGATGAAGATCCTTTTTATGTAGCTTCTTTAGAAAATAACCCCAACAATAATGATGATGCCGATAATGACGGTTTTGATGATGCCGCAGAAAGTTTAGGTTTAGATAGGACAAATATGTTCTATACATTAGAGCAAGATCGTAAGGTAAAAACCAATCAATTAGACGCAAAATTAGACTACTATTATATCTTAAATCAAAAAAGTAATTTAAACTTTGTAGGAGGTACTATTTTAAGTTCGCAAAATTTTAATTCACGTTTTTTCCAAATTTTGGATAACGGTACTGAATTAGATCCAAACCCAACAAATATAACGGGAACCGAAAATCCGGCAACTACAAACGATACCCAATATAATTTTACGGATATTTATGCAGGATTAAGATATCGTTTAAAAGCAGGTATTTTTACATTTACTCCTGGTTTTACAGTTCATTCTTACAATTCTAATAACACACAATATGGTTTAGAAACTTTTACTGATGAATTTTTTAAATTTCTTCCAGAATTTGAAACGATCGCTCAATTTAAGAGAAGTGAAAGTTTAACGTTTACCTATAGACAAGAGGTTAATTTTACAGATGTAAATCAAATAGCTAGAGGTATTGTGGCAAATAATTATGATTCTTTTTTTGCAGGAAATCCTGAATTAATAAATGCAAGTTTTCATAATGTAAGTTTAAGATATAGTAGCTTTAATTTGTTTAACAATAGTAATGTGTTTTCTAGAATTAATTACAGAAGAACGATTGATCAAGTAAATAGAAATACAAATTTTGAGCCAGGTTCTGTAGTTGCTAGCAGCACGTCTATTAACTCTCCATTAGATAATGAAAGTTTTTCTGCATCTTTATTTGCTGGTAAAAGAATTGGTAAAATACAAACCCGTTTAGGGGGTAGTTATAATTACAATAAGAGCTATCAATTTATCAATTTAGAAGAAAACACAAACATTAATAGCGGTTATGGTTTTAACACCAGAATTGGTACCAACTTTACAAAAGCACCAAATGTTACTTTAAGTTACAATGTAAACTTTAGTAACCAAGAAAACAGCTCAAGATCGCAAGTTTTTAAATCTGTTAATCATAGACCTTCTATAAATTTTGATGCCTACATCTGGAACTCTGTAACCTTAACTTCTGATTTTTCTTTTAATGAACAAAGACAAAATGGAGTAACTACAAATACTTTTAGTATATGGAATGCTAAATTAGCGTATAGAAAAGACAGAGATGCAAAATTGGAATATGAAGTTGTGGGTAACAACTTATTAGCAACAGGATCTGAAGCATCTGTAAGTCAAAACGTTTTTGCTTTTACTTTAAATGAACGTTTTATTTTACCAAGATTTATAAGTTTTAGAGTGCGTTATCAATTGTAATATGTACTTTCATATATTTATTAAAAATGGCTCAATCTTTTTGAGCCATTTTTTATTTACTTTATTTATTTTAGCCAAATGAGTGCAGTTACTTCACAAACTTTTTTTTCAGCATTCTTTAAAACTCTAGGAGTTTTATTTTTCTACATATTTTTAGGTCTTCTTTTAGACAGTGTTTTTATGGTAGAGAATTATCAAGATTTGCAATGGTTTGCAAATTTGCTGATGGTTGTTGTTTTTTCAATTACCTTTTTTAAGGGAAGTCCAAGAATTAAAGAGCAAATGATTTATATCGTACTTATTGCAGTCATCGTAGAATATACTTTTTCTATAGGAATGGGTATGTATACCTATCGATTAGAAAATGTACCTCATTATATCCCTATGGGACATGCTTTGGTGTATGCTGCGGTCATCTATTTCACAAAAACACCCTACGCTAAAAACAATAAAAGGTTCTTAGAAAAAGTATTTACACTATTAATTATTACAATTGCGACTACTTTTTTAATTTTTAAAAATGATGTTTTTGGATTTGTTTTAACAATCGCTACTTTACTGATATTAAGAAAGAAACCAAGAGAAAGAATGTTTTACTTAACTATGTTTATAGCTGTATCATATTTAGAAATTGTAGGTACCGCTTTTGAATGTTGGTGGTGGCCAACTACAGCTTGGGATAACATTCCTTTTTTACCAAGTGCAAACCCACCAAGCGGAATTAGTTTTTGCTATTTTGGCTTTGATTTAGTTACTTTGTGGTTGTATAAAAAACGTCATAAAATAGCATGGCTAAGAATGAAAAATATTCGGAATATGAGATTACAAACATTAAAAATTGTAAACTAAATCAGCATAAAAAATGTTAATTACAAAACCAAATGTCAGGTTGAACCTTTCGGCTAGGCTTCATATATACGCTGTCGAAACCTAAAATATAAATAATTATAATGTCTATCAAAGTTTTATCTCTTAGTAAAATTTACAACACTCAAAAAGCAGTATCGAACGTTTCTTTTTCTGCGGATAAAGGACAAATAATTGGTTTTCTAGGTCCCAATGGTGCTGGAAAATCTACGATAATGAAAATTCTTACAGGTTTTATACAACCAAATGAAGGTGAAGTTTTTGTGGATGAGATTGATGTATTACAAAATCCCCTTGAAGCAAAAATAATTATTGGGTATTTGCCAGAACACAATCCTTTGTATAAGGAGATGTATGTGCGCGAATATTTACAATTTCAGGCCTCTATTTATAAAGTTGATAAAAGTCAAATAGAAATTTGTATTGAAAAAGTTGGTTTAACGTCAGAAGCACATAAAAGAATACATCAATTATCTAAAGGATATCAGCAAAGAGTGGGCTTGGCGGCGGCGATTTTGCACAATCCATCAGTATTAATTTTAGATGAGCCTACAACGGGCTTAGATCCTAATCAATTGGTTGAAATTAGAGAACTAATTAAAGAGTTAGGTAAAGACAAAACAGTGTTGTTTTCTACACATATTATGCAAGAAGTAGAAGCGGTTTGCGATCGTGTTATCATCATTAAAAAAGGAGAAATTTTAGTGGATAAAAAACTATCTGAACTCCAAAATAAGCAACAACAAATCATTCAAGTTACTTTTAATACTAGGGTTGATAAAAAGATATTCAATCAATTTAAGCATTTAGTTTTAGCAACAAATAGCATCGAAAATACTTGGTATTTGACGTTTAATTCTGATGAAGATATGCGTTCTACAATTTTTGATTTTGCACAAGAAAACAATTTAAAAATTTTAGGATTAACAGCACAGACTAAAAATCTAGAGACCCTTTTTCGGGAGTTAACGGCATAATAGTTCTTGTGTATTTGAATGCTAAGATTGGTAAACACTCTTTAAAAATCTAATTCAACTCTTAAATATATTTTCACAGATCTTACAGCTTTTTAAAACCTGAACTGAGTTTAGAGTATTGTTTAATATAAAAAACCTCTATAATTTAAAATTGTAGAGGTTTTCTTTCAATAATTCGGGAAAATTATTTCGATAAATACTTATAAGCTTCCAACAACGTTTCAAAAACCAAAGCACTTCCAGCTTCTTTTAATTCTTGTTCATCATACTGTGTTAGAATTCCGATAGGAGTCATACCAGCTAATTTTGCAGCGGTTGTACCTGTTAAGCTGTCTTCAAAAACCCAAATATCTTTAAAATCAGGTTCTTTAAAATTTAAAGCCTTTGCTAAAGTGATGTACGCTTCTGGCGAAGGTTTTGGTTTTTCATAATCTTGAAGCCCAAAAACCGTGTTAAAATCTAATTTTAAATGATGAATGCTATTTTTTAAAAATTGCTTCGTGGCATTGCTTGCAATTCCGTTGGGTATTTTATTTTCATTTAAAAAAGCAACAATTTCATGCACACCGGGCAATAGTTTTGGAGTTTTAAAATTAATATTCAAATGTTTATCTTTTAGCAGAAATAAATCTTCGGTTTGATTCCCTTTGCCAATAACACTACAAAAATAATTGGCAATCACCATAGGTGATTTTCCTGACAAACTTTTAGGAAATGATGCGATTGGCTGCTTAAATAATTCCATAAAAGCTGATGACCAAGCGCTATTATGGCTTTCTGCACTGTCTACAACCACACCGTCAAAATCAAATAATACTCCTTTAGGCAGTAACTTTTTTTGCATTCATTTTGCTTTTTTCGTTAACCAATTTGGCCAAATACGGATTTAAAAACTTATTTGTTGGATCTAATTCTCTTCTCAATTCTTTAAAAGCTTCCCATTTTGGATAAATTTTAGACAATTGTGCATCTTTCGCATCAAATCGTTTTCCCCAATGTGGTCTTCCGCCGTGCTTTAAGAAAACTTTTTCTACACTTTTAAAGGCTTCATAAGTATCTGCAGTGGCTGCATTTCTAGAAACACAACCCATGGTAACCGTGTCTTGCTTGTAAGCGTAACTTAACCAAGAATTATCTTTTTGTACAAAACGAACATCCATAGGAATATGGATAAAAGATTTATTAGACCATTTGTTGATTTCTGTTTTTAGTTCCTCAAAAACTTGTGGAAATTTATCTAAGGCGATGGTCCATTCTGCCAATTCCAAAGTAGAACCTCTAGATTTCGTAACCGTTGCTTGGTATAAAGATCCTTTATGCTCTTTTTTAGAACTAAAAAATCCTCTATATAGTAATTTATTGGCTATGGCGGTAATCCAAGGAAAAACATGTGTGTATTTGTATAAAATTTTTGATGCCGTTCTTCGATGTTTCAAATAACTTGGCCCCATATTTTCGATAACTTCCTTATTAGGATCAATTTTATCACCTGTAATTACATAGCCTTTATCTGTATGAGGTAACCATAAAATTCTTAAGAAATCATGTGTTTTCAGGCGCTCTTTAATTTTTGGTAACCATTCTGAATCCGATTCTGGTCTTTCTTTTACATGTAGGGTATATTCAGTTTCACACTTAAAAGTGATGGTGGACATTACTCCTAACATCCCCAAAGAAACACGAACAGCATCCATTAATTCATCTTTATCTGTAATTTTTTTAATGCTGCCATCCGCTAAAACCAAAGTACATTCCGTCATATACTCACAAAGTAGCTTTCCGCTTGTACCATGAGTTCCCGTTGCTAGGGCTCCACCAATTGTTATTGTATTGATGTCTGGTAAACATGGAATACACCAGCCAACAGCCTCGATTGCCTCTAATAATTCCCCTAATATCAATCCCGATTGTACAGTAATCGTTTTTTCATCATCATCATAAGACACAATTTTATTGTATCCTGTCATATCAATTAAAGCATCTGTTCCCGCTGCAATATCAGATGAGGACTGTTTACTTCCAAAAAACCGAATTTTATCGTTTGTTGCTACTACTTCGCGAAGTTCTTCTTCAGATTTAATCTTGTAAAGCTTATCGTAGTTATATTTTAAATTTTCATTCCAACTAACCCAAGTATTTTCTATTTTTTGTTTCATGGTAACTTTAAATTGTTAAACAAAAGTAAATCTTTATCTCGTTTAATCTTTACAAGATCTTGTTTTATTTTCTTTTTTAAAGTGAATTTAACGTATAATTAACTAGGAAAACGTTTTCGTAACAACTCTCAAAGTAAGTGGATTCTTAATTGAGAGGAAGTTTTCAGAAATTATCTATGTTGCCATATGGAAACATAAATAATTTAAATTCGATAACGCTGAAAATGAAAGATGAATAGATAATTTTATGGAATTAGATTTTTGAACTGACTATTCAAAGCAAGCGATACGTAAAAATATAAGTATAAGCGCTCCAATACCAACAATAAGAAGAAATCCACTTATGGTGTCATATCCCGAAGAAGATGTTTACCACAGTAGTAAAAGTTCATCTTTAGTTCAGTTTAAAATTTATTTGCTGACTCTCTAACGTTGCCAATAATTCATTAGATACTTTGATTTTAGTATTTCTACTAGGCAAGCTTACTTCAATTTTTTCTTTGGCATCCCAAACCGTAAAGTTTAGAGATTGTTTTCCGGGGTTATTTTTTAAAATTGTTTCTAAATTTAAAATCGCATTTTCATGAATGTCCTGTAATTTTATTTTAATGGTTATTTTTTTGCAGAGTTCATCCATAATATCGTGCAATAGCTTCATTTCTGTAAATTTCATTCTTGGTTCTCCAGTAACTCCTGTTTCTTTATTTGTCCATCCGGCCTGAATTGTACAGCGCACAAATAAGAAAGAATTTGGAACTAAAAAGTGTTTCATTCTTAAATATTCTTCGCCAAAAATTCTGAATTCATGACTATCACCATAATCTTCAATCGTAAACATTGCCCAACCTTTTCCGGCTTTAGAAACTCGATGTTGTACATCAGAAATTATACCTGCAAAAGATAAATTCATGTTGACAAATTTGCCAATATCACCCTTAAAATGTTTTAAGGAAGCGTTGCAGAAAATCATTTCATTTTTAAAATCGTCTAAAGGATGCGCAGAAATATAAATTCCGATGACTTCTTTTTCTTGTGATAAAAGTTCCATGGTTCCCCAAGTTTCACATTCGGGAATGTCTGGTTCAGGAAATTGCACGGTGGATGCTTCACCAAACATAGAAACTTGTGCAGAATTTTTGTTTTCTTGATATTTACTTCCGAATTTCATGGCACGCTCTAAGAAAGTCAATCCTTTTTCATCTGCATGAAAATATTGCGCTCTATGCGTATCTGTAAAAGAATCAAAAGCACCTGCTTTTATCAAACTGTCAAAAGATTTTTTATTTGCAGCACGTAAATCTACTCTTTTTGCCAAATCAAAAATGGACGTATAATTGCCATTTTCCTCTCGTTCCTTAATAATAGCTCTTACCGCACCAGCACCCACACCTTTCACTGCTGCCATTCCAAAACGAACAGCATCATCATTATTTACAGAGAATTTTAAGAAAGATTCATTTAAGTCGGGTCCTAAAACTGGTAAGCCCATTCGTTTACATTCTTCCATAAAAAAGGAAACCGATTTAATATCATTCATATTATTAGAAAGCACAGAAGCCATATATTCTGAAGGATAATGTGCTTTTAAATAGGCTGTTTGATACGCAATCCAAGCATAACAAGTAGAGTGAGATTTGTTAAAAGCATAACTTGCAAAAGCCTCCCAATCTTTCCATATTTTTTCTAACTTTTTTTCATCATGGCCATTTTTACCTGCTTGTTCTATGAATTTTGGTTTCATTTTATCTAAAACCGCAATTTGTTTTTTACCCATTGCTTTTCGCAAAACGTCGGCTTCCCCTTTTGTGAAATTTGCCAACTTTTGCGAGAGCAACATTACTTGCTCTTGGTACACTGTAATTCCGTAGGTTTCTGCCAAATATTCTTCCATGGCAGGTAAATCGTATTCAATATCTTCAGTACCGTGTTTTCTGTTGATAAAACTCGGAATGTATTCCATAGGCCCTGGTCTATACAAGGCATTCATCGCAATTAAATCCGCAAAAACAGTTGGTTTTAAAGAGCGCATATGTTTTTGCATTCCTGGAGATTCGTATTGAAAAATACCCACTGTTTCTCCTTTTTGGAATAGTTCATACGTTTTTTCATCATCCAAAGGAAAACTATCTGGGTCTAAATCTATATCATGTTTTGCCTTTACAATTTTAACAGTGTCTTTAATTAAAGTCAGCGTTTTTAATCCCAAGAAATCCATTTTTAACAAACCTGCGGATTCCACGACCGAATTGTCAAATTGGGTTACGTACATGTCAGAATCCTTTGCTAATGCAACAGGTACATAATTGGTGATATCTCCAGGAGTAATGATGACGCCACAAGCGTGAATTCCCGTATTTCTAACAGAACCTTCTAAAATGGTTGCTTTGTTGATGGTTTCTGAAGTTAAATCGTTTCCATAAGATAGATTTTTTAACTCTTCGACCAATTGTTTTTCTTCTGCTCTTAAGCCAGCAACTTTGCTTTTACTTTTTGCATCCTCCCCAAAAATATTTTTTAGTTTGATTAATGGAATTAATTTGGCAATTCTATCAGCTTCGAACAGCGGTAAATCTAAAACTCTAGCTGTATCTCTTATAGAAGATTTTGCAGCCATGGTTCCATAGGTAATAATTTGCGCAACCTGATTGGCGCCATATTTATTGATTACATAATCCATCACACGGCTTCTCCCTTCGTCATCAAAATCAATATCGATATCGGGCATAGAAACACGTTCTGGATTTAAGAAACGCTCAAAAAGTAAATCGTATTTAATAGGGTCTATATTGGTAATCCATAAGCAGTAAGCAACCACAGAACCTGCTGCAGAACCACGCCCAGGACCTACGGCAACATCCATTTTTCTAGCTTCTCGAATAAAGTCTTCAACAATTAAAAAATAACCAGGATACCCAGTTTTTTCAATCACAGAGAGCTCAAAATCTAGACGCTCTTTAATACTTTCGGTAATTTCTCCATAACGTTTTTTAGCACCCTCGAACGTTAGGTGTTTTAAAAAATTATTTTCACCACGTTTGCCCTTGTCCTCCTCGTCTTTGGGATCTTTAAATTTATCTGGAATATCAAAAGCAGGTAGCAAAACGTCTCTTGCCAAGGTGAAAATCTCAATTTTATCGACAATTTCTTGAATATTACTAATGGCTTCAGGCAAATCAGCAAAAAGCGTTTTCATTTCATCCGAAGACTTGAAGTAATACTCATCATTGGGCAAACCATATCGATAACCACGACCTTTACCAATGGGAGTTGATTGCTTCTCGCCATCTTTTACACACAATAAAATATCATGCGCATTGGCATCTTTTTTCTCTAAATAAAAGGTGTTGTTAGTAGCAATAATTTTAACATCATGCTTTTTAGAAAATTGTAATAAGGTTTCATTGACGATATTTTCATCTTGCTGATCATGGCGCATCAACTCAATATAAAAATCATCTTTAAATTGCTCTTTCCACCAAATTAAAGC
>JBNMNV010000119.1:0-8913 GCA_051278125.1 Polaribacter sp.
CTAACTTCTGTTATAAACTCCATTTCTTGTATTTCATATCTCAAATATATTAGTTTTGAAATTTAAAATAATACTCCGAACTTATTGGGGGCTAAAATAGAGGTGATATAATAAGAAATGCCTCACCAACTTTCGATACGCCTTCAATTGATGTTGGAGACGGAATTGGTGGATTGATTTTATCAATACTTTTGTGGATTGGAATGACGATTTTGATAATTGTATTGCTAATCATTTTGGAGGCTGTTTTTTGGTTTTCGCTTTTTATTATTTTAGCAATGCTGGATTGGATTTTTTTCAAATCATTAAAATTAGTTTTTAATAAATCAAACGATACAAAAGGAGATATTCGAATTTCAGCAGTTTACTCGCTGACTTATATTCTACTATATTTTGGTTGGATTTTTGGAATCGTTTATCTGATTGAAATAATAAAATAAAGCCAGTTGGCAACACTTAATTATAGACACTTATGAAACCACAAAAAGAACATTAGCGAAAAAAAAGCTACCCAAAAAGAATTTAATTCACTTTGTAAAACCAATCAAAAAATAGTATAATTTTGCTTAAAATTTTAATAGCGTATCGCGCTCAAAATGAACAAATACATTGTTGTAAATCAGCCTGAAAACTGGAACTTTTCAACTGATAATATTATAGTAATATCTTCACAAGATTACCTTACAAATCCGAAGTATTCCCTTTTAAAAAACGCAAGAATTTTTAATCTGTGTAAAGATTACTCTTACCAATCTAAAGGCTATTACGTTTCCCTTTTGGCAGAAGCCAGAGGCCATTCACCAATTCCTACCACAAAAAATATTGTGGATATAAAAGCATTAAAACTCGTTAGAATTGTTTCTGATGAGTTTGATGATGTCATTCAGCAAAGCTTAAAAAACATCAAGTCTCAAAATTTTACTTTGAGCATTTACTTTGGGCAAAACGTAGCACAGAAATATAAAAATTTAAGTTCGTTGTTCTACAAACACTTTCAAGTTCCATTTTTACGTGTTAATTTTAATCATACTTCAAAATGGAACATACAAAGCATAAAGGCCATCTCGGAATCCGAAATTCCTGCAGAACACAAAACAAGTGTTCATGAATTTGCAAATCAGTATTTTTCTAAAAAACGTTACGATACAGCTAAGGTAGCCAACTACGATTTCGATTTGGCTATCTTGGTAAATCCTAACGATCCAGCTCCACCAAGTAACCCTAAAGCGTTGAAAAAATTTGTGGAAATCGCTGAAAAAATGAATATTTACGCAGAAATTATTGAACCTAAAGATTTATCAAGACTTTCTTCTTTTGACGCACTCTTTTTAAGACAAAGTACAGAAGTTAATAATGAAGCCTACACTTTTGCCAGAAAAGCACAACAAGAAGCTATTGCGATTATTGATTACCCGGATGCAATTTTAAAATGTTGTAATAAGGTGTATATGGCAGAAGCTTTAAATAATGCGAATATAAGCACACCAAAAACAGTAATTGTACATGCAAATAACCGAAATTCTGTGCTAAAACAAACTGGTTTACCTTGTGTGTTAAAAGCGCCAGATTCTACATTTTCGTTTGGCGTAAAAAAAGCGAAAACACAACAGGAATATGATACTCTGGTTACTGAAATGTTAAAAGAGTCCGATTTAATTATTGCTCAAGAGTTTTGCCCTTCAGATTACGATTGGCGCATTGGTATTATAGACAATAAACCGTTTTATGCTTGTAAATATTATATGGCAAAAGGGCATTGGCAAATTTATAATTGGAATACAAAAAATAAGAAAGAACAAGATGGTGATGCAGATTGTTTACCAATTGAAGATGTGCCAGCAGATATTATTGATATGGCGCTAAAATCAGCAAAGCTGATGGGATTAGGACTTTACGGAGTTGATCTTAAAGTGGTTGACGATAAGTTAATGGTCATTGAAATTAACGACAACCCTAACATAGACTTTGGAGTAGAAGATGCTTATTACGGTGACCAGGTGTATACAGAAATTTTGAACGCTTTAAAACAACGATTAAATTAAACATGGCGAAGAAATACCACTTATTTGAAGTTTTTGGCATAGAACTCGAATATATGCTTGTTGAAAATGATATGTTTAAAGTCGCTCCAATTGTTGATGAATTGCTTACAAAAAAAGCGGGAGAACTAACTGCAGATATTGATAACGGAGCTATTGCATGGAGTAACGAACTTGTTGCACATGTTGTAGAACTTAAAACCAATGGACCAGCGAACAGTGTTGATGATTTGTCTGAAAAGTTTCATGCCAATGTTCTGGAAATTAATGGAATTTTAAAGTCACTTAACACACAATTACTAGGTACTGCAGCACATCCATTAATGAATCCAAATACAGACACTCAACTCTGGAAACACAGTTATAGTGAAGTATATGGGCTTTACAATACTATTTTTAACTGCAAAGGTCATGGTTGGAGTAACGTACAAAGTACACACATTAATTTACCGTTTTATGACGATCATGAATTTGAAAAACTGCATGCAGCCATAAGAATCATATTACCATTATTACCAGGATTATGTGCCAGTTCTCCAATACTAGAAGGTGAAATTACAGGTTTTAAAGACACGCGCTTAGAGTTTTACAAAACCAACCAGAAGGAGATCCCAGAACTGACAGGTCTTGTAATTCCCGAAAGAACATTTTCAAAATTAGATTATCATGCAACAATTTTTGAGCCCATAAAACGTGCTATAAGACCTTATGATACAAACAAGATTTTAGATCAACACTTTTTAAATTCGAGAGGTGCTATTGCTCGTTTTGATCGCAATGCTATAGAGATTCGTTTAATGGATATCCAAGAATGTCCAAAAGCAGATATCGCAATCTGCGCTTTGGTAATAGAAGTCTTAAAGGCTATCATAAACAAGGATTTTTGTACACTAGAAGCTCAAAAAAGCTGGACAGAGCAAGATTTATATTTCATTTTAAATGATGCTATAAAACATGCTGAAAACTCTAGAATTGAAAATTTAGACTATTTAATATTATTTGGTTTAAACAAAATTAAAACGCTAGGAGACCTATGGAAACATTTATACCAACACGTTAAATCGAAGTTACATAGTTCACACCACCATTCTATTGAATTAATTTTAGAAGAAGGCACTTTGGCGACAAGGTTGTTAAAAGGTTTTGGAAAAGACACTTCAGAAAAACATATTACTTCTGTATATCGTCAGCTTCAAGATTGTTTAATGACCAATACTTTATATAAACCTTGAGACTTGTTTTAACCTGTGAACATGGCGGAAATGATATTCCTGAAACATACAAAAAACATTTTCCAAATGATGAAGTTTTAAAAACGCATCGAGGTTACGATATGGGTGCTTTAGATTTATTTCAATATTTAAAGCCTCTGTCTGATGTTTCTTTTTATAGCACAACCTCACGTTTACTCGTTGAACTTAATCGCTCGTTACATCACAAAATGTTGTTTTCAGAATTCACTAAACATCTTTCTAAAATTGAAAAAGACAACATTATAAAAGACTATTATTTACCTTATAGACTTAGAGTAGAAGACAAAATTAATGACTATGTTAATCGCAGTGAGGAAGTACTTCATCTTTCAATCCATAGTTTTACTCCACAATTAAATGGTAAAATTCGTAACTGCGATATTGGCTTATTATATGATTCTCAACGAAATAAAGAACAAGAATTCTGTAAAAATTTAAAAGCACTACTTTTAAAACACAACCCAAACATAAATATCCGGTTTAATTACCCTTATTTAGGAAAAGCAGACGGTTTTACCACGTTTTTGAGAAAACAATTTCCTAAGAATTATATCGGAATTGAAATTGAAGTGAATCAGAAATTTGTCGCTAACAATATTATAGAGATAGAATTAAAAGAAGATATATATAAGGCTATCATCCGGATAAAGTCAAATTATCACGTTTTTAAGTACTAATCTTTGTGAAATTAATACCATTAAACTAAATCGTGAATCAGTAATTATTTACGAACTTTAGTGCTTAAACCACGCAACTTTTCCTACAAGTAACACATTGTAGCACATTTGAGAAATTCGCTGTCCGGAAGATAAATATCTGAATATATAAAAAAAAGTAAGCGCCGTTTTACAAAAACGACGACTTACCAAGTAAACTAATAAAACCAAGTATTAGTATTCATATGAGAAGTTAGCTTTCTCATAAACTTTTATGCTGTGGAATCTTTATGATCAAAATTTAAAACGCTGTTTCATCAATTTCATTTTTAAGTACATAAACGGCTAAAGAATTGTTTGCCAATTTTCTTGAAAATGTTCCTGGACTTGTATGAATATTATTTATAAATTCTTCTCTATTTTGAAGCTTTGAAACATCAGGATAAAAATCAAAATTTTCAGCAATAATCGGTGCTAGTTTTTCGATTTTATTTGTCAGAACTGCGTTTTTAAAAATAATATTGTTTTCAGGTTTCAGTGTTTTGTATATTTCTGAAATTTTATCAACTTGAATAGACGTCATCAAATTAAAAATAAACATGACCATTGCCAATATTACTTTTAAAATGGAGTACTCTTTAAAAAAGGTAAAAAATGAATTCATGATTCGTTTAATTATTGAAATCTTAAGGCTGTTTCCAGCCTCAAGAAATCTGGTTTTGGTTGATTGCTCTTTTTTTATTGCAATGCGCTAGATTTATAAATCAAATTTTTAGTAAGATCTAATGTCAAAGAGGTGGGTTGTATCATTGGTGTTGAAATTTTAGAATCAAAAGAAAGCCAAACTAAGGAGTATTCTTTTGTCATTTTACTGAAATTATAAACTTTTCTGGCAGCTTTTTCTCCAAACTCTTTTTGATTAAAATTTTTGATCTGAGAATTACTAAAAGTAACTTTTATAAAACTGTTTTCACTTTTGTCAGGATCGCCTATGAATGTAAAATTTGCTTTTTCGAATTGACCTTGTTCTTTCAAATCTGTAACAACTTTCAATAGATCAATTTCAGGCGCTTGTTCTTGACAGGAAACCATTGTAAAAATTATTCCGATAAAAAATATTTTTTTATGCTCATATTTTGTTTTTAATTTATTTAGGAGAAATACTACCACCAGAATTTTTTGTTTTAGATATTTTTTTCGGACTTCCTTTAAAGTCAATATCTCCACCACTTGTTGCGGTCGCACTCATTGACTCTGATGCATAAATGTTAATGTCAGCGCCACTAGTAACCCTTGCTGTTACTTGCTTACTTCGTAATTTATAAGCCTCGATAGAAGCGCCGCTTGTTGCGCTAGAAGTGTGTTTTTCTGTAAGTCCGAAAACATAAATATGAGCACCACTTGTTGCATTTGTTTCCACAGAATTGGCATCCAAAGAAATTTCCATCTGTGCACCACTAGAGGCATTAATATCAATAATATCCGCAGTAATGGTCTCTTGCGTATATACCTCAGCACCACTAGTTGCCGTTATGCCTTCTAAGGTTTTGGCAGTTACATATACTTTTCTAGCTCCTGCTTTCCATATATTTTTTTCTGAATATATATACAAAACGCCATTTTTTACTTCCGTAATAATAATGTCCTGTAAATTCTCGTCGGCTTCAACGGTAATTTTAGGTTTTACTCCTTTGGTTAGGTAAAGTTCTAATCCTGTACTTACCTTTACTCGGGTAAAACTCTCTGTTACACTGCGATTTTCTGTTCTTACATTTCTGTTTCCGCTGACGCTATTCAACATATTTCCGTTGCAAGCGCTAAAAAGAGCAGCTATAAAAAGAATAGTAAGTAATTTTGGAATTATTGTTTTCATAATTATTGTTTTTGTTTTACAGTTCAAAGATCTTTTAATGGGCTGTTTAAAAGAATATTTTGTTACTGAACGGTTGTTTTTTTTAGCTGAATTGTATTTAAATTGTTACCTCTGTTGCAGAAGTTGTGTTTTCTGTCTTGCCAGCCTCTACTTTTTTATTTTCATCATCATCATCATCATTATTATTATCAAGACAATCTGTACAATTAAGCGTGCTTTTGGTCATGATAAAATGATGATTTGCCATGTCTTGGTCATAAATATCAGTTGTGTTATCGATATGATATAAAAAGTTTTTGGTTGAATCATCAAAGTAAATCACAACATTTTCAGGAATATAGAGGGTGATGTTGATCATCTCTTCTTTCCAAAGGCTGTTGTAATCCGATAAAAAGTAAGCATCTAATATCATGGTATGATCCTCCAACTGATATTTGTATTTTATTTTTGTGGTATTCAAATTAGCCTTGTTTTTGTTTCTTCCTCTGGATATTTTTTGAATCACCATTGAACTTTCGTTCGAGTTACTTTTTCTAACGTCTACTCTTATATTGCTTGCATACACCATTTTTTCATCATTGATTGTCACTTCCTCTCTGTAGGTGCTTCTTCTAATATTCTGACGATAATAAAGAGTATCATCATTCACCATTTTTAAAGTAAGCGTATCATTTGCCACAATATTTAGTGCTTGTTTTTCGGCAGATTGTCCTCGTACAGCATGAGAGCTTCCAAAATCTATGGTCGTAAAAATAAGAACCAATAAAGAAATAATCCAAACTCCGGAAAGTGTTAGCCTTGTAGGTTTATTCATTTTTTGAACATTGCTCGATAAGATTCGTAATCCTAAAATAAATAAGATTAAAAACGGAATTCCTATCAGCAAAAACATGCATAATGTAAGCAACCATATCGGTAACGTCGCATCATAGAAAAAGGGTGGATAATTTAAAAACTCACCATCTACATGTAACCATTCTAAACTTCCTATAGAAAACCCTCCAATAATTAGAGATAAAATAACAGCTGCAGAAATAAAGATAATAAGGATACCAATAAACTTGCCTATTACTTTAAAAATTGCAAGAATTATTTTACCAAGAGTATCTACAAAATCACTAATGCCATTATTTTTTTTTGTCTTTGCTGAAAAAGATTTGTTAATTTTATTGGCACCTTCTTTAAATTTATCTGATGCTTGATTGGCAAATTCCGAGACGTTTTCTGAAACATTATGAAACTCTTCACGAATTTTTTTCTCAATATTATCAATATTTACGGGTTCGCCTTCCATTTGCAGTTTCTCTGCAGTTGTAGTTGCTTCCGGTAATAAAATCCAAAGAATAATGTAAAGTAACACTCCAAAGCCACCAAAAATAAATAGTGCTAATAAGCCTAAACGAATCCAAATAGTATCAATGTTAAAATAATGTGCAACACCTGAGGCAACACCTCCTAAAAATTTATCATCGCCATCTCTAAATAATTTTTTACTAGAAGCGTTGTTTCTTTTGTAAGAGTATGCCGACTCGTTATAACTTTCTTCAGCCCCTGCATAATCTTCTGGTTGCCCCATGATTTTAATAATATCCTCGATATCAGCTTCATTAACAACTTGTCTTGCATCCGTAATTTTTTCGGATAAAAGTTCACTGATACGTGCTTCAATATCGGCAATGATTTCATTTTTACCTTGCGGATCATCACTTAACGACCTAGAAATAGATGCTAAATATCGATTTAATTTCTGATAGGCAACTTCATCTATATGGAAGAAAAATCCGCCTAAATTTATGTTAATTGTCTTATTCATTTGTAGTTGATTTTATAGTAGTTACTTGGTTTACTGCGATTACTAAATTGTCCCATGTTTTATTTAATTCTTTTAAAAACATGACCCCGTTTTCTGTTAAAACGTAATATTTTCTTGGGGGTCCAGAGGTTGATTCTTCCCATCGATACGTTAATAAACCTGCGTTTTTTAAGCGGGTTAATAGCGGATAAATGGTTCCTTCTACCACAATCATTTCTGCACTTTTTAGTGTTTTAAGAATTTCAGAAGTATAGGCATCACCATTTTTTAAGATGGATAAGATACAGAATTCTAAAACACCTTTTCGCATTTGTGCTTTTGTGTTTTCAATCTTCATATTGAGAATATTTTATGCCCATCCTAACTTTCAATTTCGTCGAGCTCGATGTAAACTCGGAAGGGAACTGTTGTGTGAGCGTTATTTTTTTGATTAAAATCATTGTATTTTTTTTGTTTTCAATGTAAATGCCTTCTTCAAATCGGTTTTACGAGGATGTTTACTTTATAAATTTTATAGTGAATGGATATTTGTAATTTTCTCCTTCTCTTGCTTTTACTGCTGCAACGATCACAAGAGCAATACCGATGAGGTAGATAATACCAGCAATAGAGCCAAGCCCTATAAACCCATAAAGATTATCAAAATCTAAATCGAAGTTGAGGTTAAAATTGTTCCAATGCATACCATTATGATTTCTGTTAAATATAGAGCCTAACGCAAACGGAATAAATAAGAGGGATAAAAGAAATACATACAGGGTATAGCTGATGTTAAAATTTACAGCTTCTTTACCTTGTTCATCTAAAAATAAACTTCTGTCTTTTAAAGTTTGCCAAGCAATTAATGGGGTGATAATGTTACCAAAAGGAAATATAAAACCTGCAAATGCACAAATGTGAATTAAAAATGCGTTGGTTTTTTCGTTATTATGTTTCATAATTATTGATTTGAATAATACTATGGTATGCAAATATATATCTTTAAGATAGTATTATGCAATACATAGTACTATAATTAACATTTTATTAACATTTTTTTTTGTAAATGAATGCAATAAAATCCCCAAAGGTATTGATTTTAATAAGTTTCATAAAAAAAACACTTATCTTGTAAACCTATTTACAAAAATGAAAAAAATGAAAAATATTCATATATCTAAACGATACAACATGAAATTTACACCTGTAAAAGTCAATCTTTATAATTTTTTTAAGCTTCCCTTGGCTTTTTTTGGGGGAGTTAGAGTACAATCTATTACCGATAATGAAGTTGTAGTGT
>JBNMNV010000120.1:0-8863 GCA_051278125.1 Polaribacter sp.
TTTCATCAAAAAATATTCTTATTTCAGTAATGATGCTCAAGGAGACAAGAAATATTTAAATCATTTTAAGTATAATTTCGTTGAGAATATCTTTCGCTACCTCTATTTTAGATTTCAATTCAAATGGTTTTTCATTAAAACCTTTATCTATAAAAGTAATTTTATTTGTGTTTGTCGCAAAACCAGCTCCTTTATCTTGTAAAGAATTCAAAACAATAGCATCTAAATTCTTGCGTTTAATTTTACTTTTTGCATTTTCTATTTCATTATTCGTTTCTAATGCAAAACCCACTAAAAACTGATGTTTCTTTATGAGTCCAAGAGAAGCCAAAATATCTTTTGTGGGTTCTAACTCCATACTTAACGTTGCATCTTTCTTTTTTATTTTCTGATCAGCAATATTTTTAGGTTTATAATCTGCCACGGCAGCAGCTAAAATGGCAATATCTATGTCCTTAAAGTATTTATGAGCCGCTGTATACATTTGGTCTGCTGAAACCACATCAATTCTATGAACAAAAGAATGTTTTATTTGTTGCTGACTTGGCCCAGAAATTAAATAAACCTCTGCTCCTAAATTAGCAGCTGTCTTTGCAATTGCAAAACCCATTTTTCCTGAAGAGTGATTGCCAATAAAACGAACAGGATCAATAGCTTCATAGGTTGGCCCCGCAGTAATTAATACTTTTTTACCGCGTAATGGTAATTTTGATACAATGTCCCTTTCCATAAAGGAGACAATATCTTGGGGTTCTGCCATTCTTCCTTCCCCGACCAAACCACTTGCCAATTCGCCTGAGGTTGCAGGAATTAAAATATTTTTAAAAGATTGTAATTTGGCTAAACTTTCTTTAGTTGATGGATGTTTGTACATATCTAAATCCATTGCTGGAGCAAAATAAACAGGACACTTTGCCGATAAGTAAGTGGCTAATAACAAATTATTACATGTGCCATTTGCCATTTTAGAAAGTGTATTGGCTGTAGCGGGAGCAATTAAAAAATAATCTGCCCATAAACCTAAATCTACATGATTGTTCCACAATTCATTCTCCTCTTCCTTATCGTAAAAAGTTGAATGTACCGGGTTTTTAGAAAGTGTAGAAAGTGTTAAAGGTGTTATAAAATCTTTAGACGCAGGAGTCATAATTACTTTGACTTCCGCGTCTAATTTTATAAATAAACGAACTAAACTAGCCGTTTTGTATGCAGCAATTCCAGCAGTAATGCCTAAAAGGATTTTTTTACCACTTAAAACAGACATTATTCCGTCTCTGGTTTTCTATAATAAACTTTACCATTTAACCATTCGCTAACAGCAATAGCAGTTGGCTTTGGCAAACGTTCGTAAAATTTAGATACTTCTATTTGTTCTTTATTTTCAAAAACTTCTTCCAAACTATCATTATAAGTTGCAAATTCATCTAATTTATCAACCAATTCTTTTTTTAAATCAGCATTTATTTGATCTGATCTTTTAGCAATAATTGAAATTGCCTCATAAATATTTTGAGTTGGCGCTTCAATCTCATTCCTATTATACGTAACTGTAGTGATTGCTGCTTCTGTATCTTTATAATCCATAATTTATAATTTCTATTTAGAATCGTCTTTTAATAATTCCTTATTTTTGGCAATAATTTCATTCAATCTTATTTCTTCTTTTTGAAGCACTTCTAACATTTCATTGCATTCTTCCATGAATTTAGATTCAGGATAGTTTCTTTTTAATTTATCATACGCTTCAATGGCAATCTTTATTCTTTCTGATTTTCTTCTATCAGTACTTTTTAATTCAAAATCATAAGCCGCTTTAAATCGATAGTATAAAGCTTCTTCTTTAAACTCAGAACCTAAATAGTCCGATAACAAATTGTCAAAAGCTTGTATGGCCGCCTGATAATTTCTTCTATCATACTCTGCAGTCGTGTAATATACTTTTGCAATTTCAAAATACTTTTTCTGCATTTTATATCTTAACTCTTTATAATGCTGATTTGCTTCTGCAATTTTTTCAGAATTAGGATACATATTTATAAAACTCTGAAAAGCTTCTAATGCTTTTTTTGTATCCGTTGGATCCTTACTATAAACAGGTGATGCTAATTTGTAACTATAAGCCGACAAAAAAGCAGCTTCCTCGTTTTTTGAACTTTTAGGATAATTTTTCATAAAACGATCAAAATAATACCCAGCTATTGTGTAACTTTTTTCGTTAAAATTAGACTGCGCTACCATAAATTGAATCCGCTCCATTTGAGGTTTCCCCTTATAAGCAGGTGTAATTTTCTCAAACAGGCGCAAAGCTTTGGCGTATTTTTTTGTTTCATACAATTTTACAGCCATCTTGTATTGATCTTCAACAGTACCTTTATTCAGCACTTTTTGATATTCTCCACAGGAAAATAATAAAAGACTAAACAACAATAATAACGCTAAATTTTTCATTTTTTGCATCAGGCAAAATTAGTAATTAATTATGGATAATAAAAGAATTTGTTTTTATCAAAAAAAATCTTTTCAATTTGTTCTAAATCCTTTTAGAGAATGAGCATTTTAAAAAACTCTTAATACCAATTTAAGTTTATAATACCTTTTAAATAAATTAAATTACTTTTTGATTCATTAAAATTAAAAAGAATTAACATAGCCTTCGTTACGGTAATTTTTTTAATAAAAAGTAAGCGAAAAAGAAACGATTTATTCCAACATCATTTGGTTAAAATGGTATTATCCTTAAAACGAGATAAACAACACTAAATTGTGTTGCAATGTTCAACAAAAAAGACTTAAAAAGATGCTAAATTGAACCTAAAAGTTTGTTAAGATTCAATTTTGTTTGTTGTCTCTGATTGATCGTTTTTAATGCTTCTTTTAAAAATCTGAAACGAACTTACTTATTTTTGTCTCTAATTCAGCACTTGCTTTTACCAATGGCAAACGCACATCATTTTTACAAATACCCAATTCTTGTAAAACAGTTTTGATTCCAGCAGGGTTATTTTCTTCAAAAATATAATCAATAATATCCATCATTTTATAATGAATTTGATAAGCTTCTTTATTTTTACCTTCTAAACCTAATTGAATCATTTTAGAAAACTCCTTTGGAAAAGCCTGCCCAATAACCGAAATAACTCCAGACCCACCCGCTAAAGTAACTCCTAAAGCCAAATCATCATCTCCAGAAATAATTAAAAAATCAGCAGGTTTGTCCTTTAACAAAGTATAATATTGTTGCTGATTATTTCCTGCTTCTTTTATAGCCACAATATTTCCAAAATCATTTGCTAATCGTAACGTAGTTGCTGGCTCCATATTTTTAGCAGTTCTTCCAGGAACATTGTATAAAATTATGGGTAAGGTTGTTGCCCCTGCGATTGCCTTGTAATGTTGATAAAAACCTTCTTGGGTAGGCTTACAGTAATACGGAGCAACTGACAAAACGCCATCTATTTCAGATACATCTATCGTTTGTAACTCTTTCACAACTTCTAAGGTATTGTTACCTCCAATACCCAAAACTAAAGGCAAACGTTTGTTATTTGTTTTTACAATAATATCGATAATTAGTTGTTTTTCTTCTTTAGAGATAGTACCACTTTCCCCTGTTGTACCGTTAATTACTAAATAATTAGTACCATTTTCTATATTGAAGTTTACCAATTTTATAAGTGCATCAACATCTACCGTTAAATCATCTGTAAACGGAGTTATTAAAGCAACGCCTGTACCAATAAATTTTTGCATTATTTTTTTAATTTTTTAGAAAGTCAAAATTACAATAATCAAATTGAATCCTTAATTAAAAATTGACTTCTAATAAAGAATGCACAAATTTTTACATGAAGTTTAATTTTTTAATTTTTGTAAAACCAGTAAGTATTTTTTTAATTCCGAAAGAAAACTCTCTACTTTATTCGGAGATTCTGCAATTTCTAAATCATATAAACCCTGATTTACTTTTGCAAAACCCACTTTAAATTTAGCCTTTGACCTTAAAACTGCATTTTCTAAATACAAATTATTTTTATTAAAATACCCGATTAACAAATCAAAAGGCTCCTCCAAAAAATCTTTAAAAGGGCCTTTTTTGGGTTCTCCTTTCCAATTAAAATCTTTTTCTGTATAATATTTATAGGAGCGAACCTGATTTTTACTAAAAGATCGATAACGATATGTTCTCATATTACCTATATCTAATATTCTTTCTGCTTCATCTTGAATATGTATGAATTTAGAAAGCTCAGCAGATGTAAGTATTGCTACCGTGTACACCTCTTCATTAGAGACTAACCTGTTCTGCTCATGTTCCAGCAGTAATTTATGAAATCGTTTTTTAATGAAAGATTTTTTCAAGCTAGTAATTTCTATTTTTAATTGCCTTTAACATCTATAAAAATGCTACTATTTATTTTAAAATAAATTAATTTAAACACCTCTGGTATCGCTAAAATTATCATCAGAAATTAAAATTTTCTCCTTAATTTAAGCAGTTGTTTTACTCTTATTTTAATTCCGATTATAACTTTCTTCTGTTATCTGCAGATTGTGTGTCAATTAATTTATTGTAAGGATCTACACCTACTTCTATTGGTTTTTGATCAACAATAAGGGTGATTTTATTATGGATTTCAGTTATTTTATATTTCTTCAAAAATAATTCTATTTCCTTTTTTTTACCATCAACTTCCTCTTTACCAAAAATACCAATATCAATATAGTCGGCTAAAGGAACAGATAAAATTGGGTTTTTCATCTTATCTGTTTTATACGATAAGGTATCACCTACTTTTTCACCGTAATACTTCTTACCTTTTTCGTCATTTCTATATTTAGAAACTTCAAACTCAATATCTACTTGGTATTTTCCGTTCTCTAATTCGGTGCTTTTAGCCTCTACAATTCTATTTTTATACAAGGTAATGGTTTCAAACATGTCTTTAATCACATACTGCAAAGAATCTGGCGTAACTTCTTTTATATAATCCACCATTTCTATGGAAGTTGTATACGGTGGTTCTTGGAACTGTACTTTTTCCACATATTTTTTAAAAGCACCATTTAATTTTTCTTCGCCAATATAATCGCTTATGGCATACATCACCAAAGATCCTTTTTGATAATGAATGTACCCTTGGCCATCATTAAACATTAGGGGTTTTTCTCTTTTAGATTCAAACGTTCGCTGCATCAAATAACCATCTAAAGCTTTCTTTAGAAAAGTACGCATTTTTGCTTTTCCATTTTGATGCTCTAACACTTTTAAAGCAACATATTCAGACATACTTTCAGACAACATGGTTGCACCCAAAACATCTGCTCCAATTACTTGATGCGCCCACCATTGATGTGCCACTTCATGTACCGTAATTGCAAAAGGGTAATCTACACCATCATCATTTTCATCATCTACATCTGCTATAAAACCGGCATCTCCAGCAAACGGAATTGTATTGGCAAAAGCCTGAGCAAAACTGCCACTTGGAAACTCTACAATTCTTAATTGTCGATGCTGATAAGGGCTAAAATTCTTTGCGCTATAAGTCAAAGAAGCCTTCATACCTTTCATCATTCTATCTAAATTATAGCTATGAGGTTTATGGTAGTAAATTTCTAAACTAATACCATTCCATAGTTCTTTTTTAACCTCATACCTTGCTGAATTAAAGGCGTAAAAGTTTAAAATTTTACTATCCATTTTATAATGGAAATATTTACGATCACCCTCTACCCATTCTTTTTGCAAATATCCAGGTGCAATGGCAATTTGGTCTTTAGAGGTAGATACGGTAGCTTCAAAATCAATCCAATCTGAATCTTTAGAAATATAGGTGTTTCCTAAAGCAGTAGAATCTGATGGATGTGGACGTAAGTTGTTTGGAGGTAAATCGTATTTTTCACGAGTCTTATTATCTGTTAATTCTCCTCTAGCTACATATCCTAAATTAGGGAACATAGAAGAATTTCTAATAAATGTTCCATTTTCTATAATTGGAGAATTACGCTGAAATGTAGTATTTTCAGTACTTTTTACATGAATAGTAAGTTGTAAAGTATCTCCTGGCTGAATTTTTTTATCAAACTTATAAATATCAAAATTAAGTATGGTGTCTTCTAAAACTAATGTATTTGATTTATTAAACTCAAAAGTATTTTCTAGTGAATTATGATTTAAGAAAATACTGTCAATAGCTTCGTCTGTTTTATTTACCAGCGTGTAAATTGCGCTCGCTTTGTAGTTTTTTTTCTTCGGATAAAGATGCACATCTGCATTTACGGCAACAATTCTTGGTTGTTTATAGGTTTCGTATTTTTTATAGCTTTTTTCCCATTTCACAGCATTTAATTCAGCTTGTTTAGAAGACGAAAACTCATTATCAGATTTTGTTTCTAAATAAATAGTAACTCCTAAAGTTAAAAAGGCCGCAACAATAATAGCTAAACTAGCTATCTTAGATTTTGTAAAACGCTGTTTTGCTATAGAAATTCGCTCTGCAAAAGAATTTGGCAAACCTCTAACCCACATTAAAATACTTAAAATCAACAACACTGTTCCTCCTAAAACCCAATAGATTTTATACCACAAATACCTTGACAAAGCAGAACCATAGCCATTCATATCTGTATAGCTATAACCAGATCCTTGATTGTATTTAAAAACAGCTAATTCAACACCTATAAATGATAATAATGGTGTTACGATTGTTATTAATAATAAAATAAAAAATCCTAAATATTGATTTTTAACCAAGGTTTGAATAAAAATCGCCAAAAATGCCCAAATTAAATAGTTCAAGAATTTTAAACCAAACAATTCTTTTAAATAATGACCAATTTCAAAATCGTAATATCCTTGATATGCCTGAAACAACATACCAGCAACCATAATAACTGTTAATAAAATAATTTGCATTTTTAACAAAGCAACTAGCTTAGAGAACATTAAAGTCCAATTTGGTATCGGTGTACTATCTACCAAATAATTCATATTAGCAGTGCTTGCCTTTTGTACTAAAATTCCTGCATATAAAAAAGTACATAAATTAATAATCAAACTACTAAAAACATTTCCACCAAGCAACATTAACCATGTCACAGGAAGTGTTTTAGTTCCCGAAATTTCACCAACCGTAAATAAGGACCCTACTAAAAGTAAGATACCGACCACTAGGATACTGATAAAAGGTAAACTCTTAAAAATAAATTTAAAATCGATGTTCGATAATTTCCACATCGTTTTTAAATTCTGTCCAAAAGAGTAATTATGTGTTACTTTTGGTAAGGTAATTCTAGTAATTCCGCTAAAATTTCTTTTCGTAACTCTTTCTCCTTTCTGTTTTCTAAAAGAAATAGAAATCGCATTCTGACCGAATTTAAAATATTTATAGACCAAGCCAAAAATTAATGAGGAAATAGCCAGCCATACCAATCTGTTGTAAATAATAAGCTCTTTAAGAGGTATCTGCAATTCGTTTTGTTCAGAAACCGTCCAATATTTCGTGTAATATGAAGATGCCGAAGAACCAAAAGGATCTAATATTGCTAACAACTTTGCCTGCTCCGGATCTGAAAAAATAGTTGCAATAGCTCCTTGCGCAAAAAATAAAATAATCACCGTAATAAAACCTGCAGCTATATTTCTAGAAAATGTAACTACGGCAAAAACAACGGCTCCAAAAAACAAGACGTTTGGTAAAATATAAACTATATAGGTTTGTAAATAAGTCACGACATTAAAATCACCTACAATTTCTGAATTGGTTCCCGGAAATCTAAAACCGATGATCATACCCAAAGCGATCACTAAAACCACCATGGAAACTACAACAACACCACTAAAAAATTTAGCAAATAAATAATTTGTTTTTGTAAAAGGATAGGAATATAAAATGGTGTGCATTTCACTTTTAAAATCTCTGTAAATTGAGACACCAATAATTGATGGAAATAAGAAAAACACCAAAATAGTTAAGCTATTAAACAAACCAACAACGCCAATAGGCGAATTTACAATTCTAGAAGAACCTGTTGTGCCAATAATTCCGTCCCAAATGCCCGCAGATGTTGCGGCTAAAAAAAATGAAATCAATAAAAATATGGCAATATAAATGTAAAAAACAGGTTTGTGAAACCAGTATTTTAATTCTTGTTTAAAAATAGTTGAAAACATAAAATAGTATTAAATAGTAACGATAAAATAGTAGAAACTGAAAATTTATGGAGAACTGAAATTTATATTTCAACCCCTGAACTTTAAACTTTTAATTTTAAACCAATGCTGGTTCATCTTGTTTTAAAGCGATAAAATAAACATCATCTAATTGTGGTGTTGAAGCAACAAATTCTTCTGAAGGTTTAACAGAAGCATGCACTCTAATATTTAAAGTATTGTCTTGATTGTAGTTTGATGATAAAATTTCATGCATTTTTTCCTCTTGCTCCAAATCTTCTCTTTGAATAATTTTAGTCCAAATTTTTCCTTCTAATTCTTTTGTAGCGTTTTGAGGTGTTGTATGCTTCAAAATCTTACCGCCATTTAAAATAGCCATTTCATTACACAATTCTTTTACATCTTCTACAATATGCGTAGAGAAAATTACGGTACAATTGGTACCCACTTCTCTTAAAACATTTAAAAAACGATGTCTTTCAGCAGGATCTAAACCGGCAGTGGGTTCATCAACAATAATTAACTTTGGGTTATTTAAAAGCAATTGTGCAATACCAAAACGTTGTTTCATTCCGCCAGAATACCCAGCAACATATTTGCGTCTTACCTCATATAAATTAGTGATTTCTAAAACTTCTTTAACAATGGCATTTCTTTCTGTTTTATTAGCAACTCCTTTTAACGTTGCAA
>JBNMNV010000121.1:0-8852 GCA_051278125.1 Polaribacter sp.
GGATTCTTTCAAAAACTTTGGGAAAAAAACACAATCCTTAAAGAAGAATTTTTTACAAATCTTCCTTTATTGATTTTGAAAGGCAAGTAAGACTTTAGGCTCTCTGTTTTCGTGATTTTTGAAGCATAAAAAGTTGAATTCGTTAGTGAGAAGAATCTAGAAAACTTTTATAAATAAGATTTTAGGTAACCATTTAAAAATCTTGTTACAAATTTTTAAAAAATAAACGATTCATTGAAGCGATATCGTTTTAAATGGGTATTCAAAAATTATCAATGCTTGTTTGTACTTTAATACTTTAAATCTGCTGGTTCAATAAAAGGAATTTCCGAGTTGTAAATTTCTTTGATATAGCCTTTTAATTCTGTCATGAACTCTTCTAATTTTTCTTGGGTAATAATAGTATCCGGTTGTCTATAATTAGATGAAAAATTAATAGCTAAAAACCCTTTTTTCAGATTTTTAAAAGAAAATATTCCTGCTTTTAAAGTTTTAGAAAAATCAAAATTTTTGCTTTTTGAATATAAAAACGCATACAATAAAACTTGAATAGCTTTGTACTGTTGTTTCTCTCTCAATTTTTCAAAATCCAAAACTTTTAATTCCGCACCTTTTACCATTCCAGATTTATAATCTATAATTCTAACTTCACCATTTAGCTCATCAACTCGATCGACATTTCCATGAATTTTTATCGGAAAATCAATGCCTTCAATTTCTATTTCTGCGGATAAATTCTCTTCTGTAGCAATAATTTTTAGTTGATTATTTTCGCCCTTCAATAATTCCTTTTCTTGAGATAAAAAGTTAGCCACAAATCGATTTGCTACTTCAAAAATTAAGCGGTTTTTTCCTCTGGATAGATCTCCATTTTTAAAATGAATTTTAAAATGTTTTACCACCAAACCTTTTGCAATTTTTTCCATATCTGAAATATGATTTACCTTTAAAAACTGCCCAATAAAAGGTTTGTACATTTCATCTAAAGTTTCATGTACAACCGTTCCTAAAGTATTGTATGCCACGGTTTCTTCAACATCATCAAACTCCTTAATTCTTAAAACTTTTTGTTTGTAAAAAGCAAAAGGACTGTATAAGTAACTCGTTAAAGATGATGGAGAGAAGCCGGATTTTGCAATTTCTTTTAATCGCTCAAAAACCAACTCGTTTTTTTTAATTTCTTTTAATTCAGAATTTTGAGCCATTACTTTTGGAGAGACAATTTTCTGAACAACATCGGCTCTCATCGATTCTAATTGCGTTATAAATCTACTTTTTTCTCCGCTTCCAAAAATATCATGTTCTGTGTTATATACGATAAAAATATTTTTTGCCCTTTGCATCAATCTAAAAAAATGATAGGAAAAAATAGCATCTTTTTCTCTGTAAGTTGGCAACCCATACTCCACTTTTACATCAAAAGGAATAAAAGAATTTTGCTGACTGCTTGCAGGTAAAACGCCTTCGTTTGCAGAAGCCAAAATGATGTTCTCAAAATCTAAAACCCGTGTTTCTAGCATCCCCATTAATTGCAATCCTTTTAAAGGCTCTCCCTGAAAAGACAAGCTTTCTGATGAGATTAATTGTTTAAAAAACGACGACAATGTTTTTAAATCTGTGAAATAGTGAAACTCATTTTGAAGGGTTTGTAACTGTGTAAAAACCGTATAAAAACGAAAAAGATATTCTTTTTCTAAAGGATTTGCTTCCTCTTTTAAAAGGTTTATGAGCACCAAAATTCTATCAACAAAATCTTCTACCGAAGTAAATGTTTTAAAAATCCTTAAAATAACATTTTTAACTTCTGCAGTTTCATTTTGCAGAAAACCAGCAATATGGCTTTCTTTAATAAAAGTTTGATTGTCTTTTGCGATTGCTGCCGCAAAACCATCTATAGAATCAAATAAACCGTAAATAGCTTGATGTTTAAAAAAACGAATGACCTCTTTATAATAAAACTCGTTTACACTACTTTTTTGTAATTTTTCTTGCGAAATAAATAACTGAAATATTGAAAACAATAACCCAGTTGTAGGTATATCTTTTAGAGGATATCCCATCGTAATATTAATAGCACTGATATTTTTTGGCAAAGAATTTAGTGTAACAGGCAATAGTGTTTCATCAGCTAAAACTAGGGCTGTATTCTTAAAATTAGGAATATTTTCTAATATTTCACCAATATATTTTATTTGTGTATTGTTTTTTGCAGCTCCAATAACTTCAATATTTTTTGGCGCTGAAAATGAATTTCCTAAAAATTTTAATGGGTTTTTTTCATAATACCTCCAGCTGGCCTTATACTTTCTAATAAATTTTCCTGCTTGATGGTTTGAATTAAAAAAAGTTTCATCTATATCCCAGTAAATTTCCGAATTTCCCATTTGTAAAACTCTTTGAAACAATAGCTCTTCTGCCTTATTCAAAGCATTGAAACCAATAAAAAAGAATTTCTTATTCTTGTTTTTTTCTAAAAAATCATCAATTTTATGACAAGCTTCTCTATACATTAAACCTTGATAACCTATGTTTTTATGAATCAAAAATTGATAAAAAGCATTATAATACGTGTTCAATTTTTCTAAAAAAGAATAATGATCTTTTATAAGGTCTGTTTCTTTAAAAGTGCCATGAACAGACCATTTTTTTAGTCGCTCAATATCTCTTAAATAGAGAAAAATATCTTTTGTGTTAATTAAATGCTGATCAATTTCATTGAAATCTTGCAATACCGTTAACGCCCAAGAAGAAAAAGTATCAAATGAATCCGGATTTTTTTCAACACTCTTATAAATCGTGTAAAAATGAAATAATAATTGAATAGTATCCGCCTTATGAATACCAGAAACTCTTTGGATAAATTGCTCTACATTCATCATTTCTGGTAAAAAACCTACAGAAATTTTATCTTTAAAGGTTTGTTTTACAAAAACTTTTGCTCTTTGTGATGGCAAGATAAAAACAGCATCTTCAAAAGAATTTGTTGTTTTTAAAATATCATCTATCGTTTCAGAAATAAAAGATTGCATAGAATTTTTAATTTTTTTTTGAGTTTGTAAATTACAAAAACTTACTTTTATACTTCTCTAATCTTTAAATTTATTTTCATGTCTAATGAACTACACGTAGTCGGAATTCAAGCTGATTTGTTTTGGGAAAATCCGTCTAAAAACCGTTCCTTTTTTGAAGAAAAAATAAACTGTTTGCCAAAAAACATCGATTTAGTTGTGCTTCCAGAAATGTTCACAACAGGTTTTACCATGAGTCCTGAAAAGGTTGCAGAAGAAATGGATGGAAAAACTATTTCTTGGATACAAAAAATAGCGTCAGAAAAGCAATTGGCTATTGTAGCTAGTTTGGTAATTGAAGAAAATAACAGGTATTATAATCGATTGGTTTTTGGGCATCCTTCAGGAAAAATAGAGACCTACGATAAAAGACATTCTTTTACTTTGGCTGGCGAAGATAAGGTTTATACGTCTGGAAGTCAAAAATTAATAGTTGACTATAGAGGTTGGAAAATTTGTCCGTTAATTTGTTATGATTTACGATTCCCTGTTTGGGCAAGAAATACTGAAAATTATGACCTTTTGATTTTTATAGCCAATTGGCCTGTAACAAGAATTAAAGCTTGGGAGACACTTTTAAAAGCGCGTGCTATTGAGAATATGAGCTATGTGATTGGCGTGAATAGAACTGGTAAAGATGCCAATGAATTTGAGTATTCTGGAAATTCTTTAATCATCGATTATTTAGGTACTACCCTTGCTAGTTTAGAAAAAAATGAAATTGGATGTATACAAACAATTGTAAACAAACCAAATCAGCAAAAAACAAGAGATAAATTGGGTTTTTTAAAGGATATGGACTCTTTTGTTATTTCAAAATAAAATACTTTGTATTGAAAGACCCTTCAGATTTTGAACATCTGAAGGGTCTTTCAATTTAGGTCAAGATCAATTACAAAGAGGAATAGCGACTGATTGTTTAAAAGGAAATTATTTTATGCTGGCAACATCCACTTAAACTGAAATTTAGTATCTGGAACCACAATTCTATCTGTAATTCGATACATTCTAGCTGGCAGTTTCATTAAATAATCTCTTGCTTTTTCTGCTTCTGGCGTAAGATTTGTAATCTTATCTATTTCCCATGTTTCATTTAATTTCTGTAAAATATCTACATAATCAAATCCGGTATAGACACCAACTCGTTGAGCTACCGTAGAAAAATCGTCAAAAAGACTTCCTTTTTCTCCAAAAGATTCTCTTAAATGCATTGCTGGCATCACTATTTTATATTTCATCATGTGCTGGAATGCTAGCATCATTTCACTAGGATCTATCTTAAAAATTTCCTTCACAAAATGGGCGTATGCCTGGTGATGACGCATTTCATCACCTGCAATAATTTTAGACATTTTTGCCAATGCTTTATGTCCTTTTTGTCGTGCAATTTTTGCTACATTATTATGTGATACATAGGTTGCTAACTCCTGAAAAGAGGTATATATAAAGTTTTTATAGGGATCTGTAGAAGTACCAATATCAAAACCATCTGCAATTAAATGCTGTGTAGAAATTTCTACTTCACGCATGTTTACACGACCTGATAAATACAAGTACTTATTTAAAACATCACCATGTCTGTTTTCTTCTGCTGTCCAGGTTCTTACCCATTTTGCCCATCCGTTATCTGGATCTTGATTTACACCATCTAAATCTAATAACCAAGACTCATAGGTCGGTAACGCTTCTTCTGTAATGGTATCTCCTACTAAAACAACCCAGAAATCATCATGCAGTTCCTTTGATAACTCACGAATTTCCTCTACTTCTGTGATAAAAGAATCTTTTTGTGAGTTGGGTAGGAAATCTGTGGGTTGCCAAATTTTTTCAGCCGGAATTAAATAGGTATCCACAAAGTTTTGCATACTTTTTTCTAAAGTTAGCATTACTTCTTTTCTAATGTTTTTTATAGACATATTTTTTTATTTTAAGTGTTCTTTAATTGCTATTTCGGTACGTTCCAATAACGCATCAAAAGGCAAAGAATCTATTTTGATGGGTTGGTGTGTAGTAATGGTAATTGGACTTCCGATTCCTAATGGAAATTTACCGTATTTGAATACTTTCCATGAATTATTAATCGTTACAGGTACAATATAACCTTCTTTATTATATTTAGCAAGTATTTTCAATCCATTTGGTGCAAATTTCTTAAGCTCACCATTTCTACTTCTGGTTCCTTCTGGAAAAATTACTGCTCCCCATTTATTTGTGTTGATATTTTTAGAAAACTTAATTAATTCTCCTATTGCTTGTTTTGCATCTTTTCTATTGATGAGTGCTGCTCCACCTTTTCTTAAGTTATAAGAAACACTAGGTATCCCTTTACTTAACTCTATCTTTGATACAAACTTTGGATGATGTTTTCTAAAAAACCAACCTAAAGGCGGAATATCAAAGGTAGATTGATGATTTGAGACGAAAATAATAGAAGTATTTTTGGGTAATTCAAAATTATTCTCCAGTTTCACCGAAATGCCTAAAATAAGTAGCGATTTCATCAAACTATAATTAATAATAGCAACTACCTTTGTGTGTCCTTTAGATCCGAAGAGATTAAATGACAACCACTGAAACGGATGAAAAATAATGAGTAGTGCAAAAAACACCACCGCAAATATTGAGGAAAGTATATAACTTATAAACTTCATAATTTAAAACCAGTTACTCCAAGGGATTCTAGATAGGATTAATACCAATCCTATTCCATAAAAAATAACAAAAGTTTTAAATTTTGCAACATCTGTAGTTTTCTTTTTATGTTTAGACCAACCTATCGTAATAAAAACAAGGGCCAAAATCATTGTAATTGGGTGTTCTACAGCTAATAAACGAACTTCTTTTGTTTTCATTACCATAGCTGCATCTGTAGTTAACAATTCAAACCAAGGTGACATAAAATACCACACAAAACCGATTAGTAATTGTATATGTGATACAATTAAAGCAAACAAACCAATACGTAAGTCTTTGTCTGTAAATTGTTTTTTTTGAGTGAAACCAATAATTGCGTTTATCACGGAAACAATTAAAATTAAGAGCACCAAATATGCCCAGTATGAGTGTATATCTTTCATCATTATAGTTGATTTTCTAACAAAAACAAAGTTACTAATTTTTATGCATAAAAAAACCACCTGTGTCGAGGTGGTTTTTAAAAGTATTCTAAAAAAATTTTAATAGTATAAAGTTACAATATAATGTATAAAAAAACCACCTCTGTTGAGGTGGTTTTAATGTTATTACAAAATTCTTAGTCTAGTTTACTATCCAAACACCACCTTCTTTAATAAGGTTTATTGTATTATTACCAGTAGCACCATCATAAATAACATAAGTAAGAGCGTACTTTTGGCCTTCTTCAGCAGAAGGATTTATGTTATTTAATAAAGAGTTGAACGCTTCTAATAGCATATCACCACTCCAATAATTACTACTACTTTCTCTTCTATCAAAACTACCAAAGAAACCTACGTTATCTGCTGGTCCAGGATATATAGTTATAAAAGCATTCGAAATATATTGTATATCTGCACTTGTAAGTGTGTATTTAATTGTATTGTCTGGAACCCAAGTTGTACCATCATGACCAAATTGTAAAGACTCTGAAAGTATATTATTGTATTCAGACCAAGTAGAGCCATCATAAATAAAATACGCTAAAAAACTATATACAGTTCTATCATCTGTTCTTCCATCATTATCAATATCTTGAGTATCTGTAACAAATAATTTGTACATTATACCTTCTATATCTCCAGCAACTTTATTTTCATATTGAAATTTATTCTTAAGGAATACAGGTATTTTAGCTAATGCTTCATCTTCACTATTAAATTGAGCTCTATTTTGACCCATTGAAGTATATTCATCTGCAGTTATTCCAGTACTCATTTCCCAATTTCCATCGACAATAATAAATCCATTTTCTAAGGTAACTGTAGAAGCACCATTGTACCATTTGTAAGTTAAATTTACCAACATTCTATTTGCTGCAGAAGGGTATTTTATGTCTAAAAAATCATTGATTTGAGAAACATTATCAAAGTTACCAAAACGAAGACCAGCTGCCGCATAATCTGCAGATGTTACTTCATAAAGAGTTAAACTTCTTTCTGTTCTTTTAGGCGAAAATATACCGTAAGTAACTAAGGCAGATGAAGATCTATCGATTTCACCATCAGTTTTGTAAGTTACTCCTAAAGCTGGATATTTACTAGATAAAAAAGCAGGTAATAATTCTTTAGCTTCATCAGTTCCAGACAAATTTGGGAAATTTAAGTCTAATACTTCTGTGTAGTCATCGTCTACTAAAGTATAAACAACGTCGTCTATAAGACCATCTCTTGACGTTAAGGCATCAACTTCTGTATTTACATCCTCTAAAGGATTACACGAAGTAAATACAAACGCCGTAATTGCGAATAAATAAAATATTTTTTTCATTTTGTTAATTTTTTAAAAGTTAATTTTTGCTCCAACACTAAAGGTTCTACCAAAACCATAATAAACATTTGCAGTAGCAGCGTTAGAATCCCTACCATCTTGTGCATCAGCTATATACGTAGTGTCAAAAATATTATTTACTCTTGCAATGATTGAGGTATTGAAATTTCCAATATTAAATTGGTGTCTTATTGCTGTATCAAAAACATCATAAGAAGGTACTTTCCATGCGTCTGGACCTGGAGTTCCTCTATCGCTTGGGTCATAATCTGCATATAAGTCTGCGAAATGATTATAATCTAAAGTAAAAATTGTATTTGGTGATAAATCATAATTTAAACCCAATGCAAATGTAGTTTGTGCAGCATCACCAACGTGAACATCCTTGATAAATAAATCTACTGTATCTACCAAATTATTTTCATCATCAAAAATTTGTACGTCTTCTACATTATTACCCCATCTCCAGTCTCCTAAAGAGGCCATACCTGTTATTCTTAATTTATCTGTTGCTCTATAGGTAAAATCTAATTCTATACCTTGATGAATCGCGTTTACGCCTAAAACATTTGCAGTAGCTCTAGTACCATCTGGTTGCTGAAAACCAATAGTCTCAGTTCTGTCATTCCAGTTAGTACTGTAAACATTAAGGTTACCTGTTAATTTAGCACTTCTGTAGGTATAACCTAACTCAAAACTTGTTATTTTTTGGTTTGGTGCATTTTCATTTGTATTTGTATTACTATTAAAATCTACAAATACCGCATTAAAGAAAGGTGCTCTTTCGAAATATCCAATATTAGCGAATACACCATGTTTTTCATCTAAGTTATAGTTAACACCCCCTTTAATACCATAACCAGTAAAGTTAAATTTTTCTGATGTTTGTCCTGGATCTGAATCTAAGTAATTAAAACGATCTACTCTTTGATAGGATGTAGTTGATAAGTTTGCAGAAATAAATCCAGATAGATCATTTTTAGAATATTCTACTTGAGCAAAACCACCTAACCAACCTACTAAACCATCATTATCGTAGCTAATTTTATCTCCAACTTGCGCTAATTTGGTTGGGTTATTTATATCGCTATCGTCTGCAAAATACTGTCCTCCTAAAAGGTCGGTTAATTCTGTAAAGTGAATACCTTTGTAACCTCTATAATCAAGACCAGTTAAAAATGATATTTCGTCAGTTAATTCCGTTTTTAAAGTAGATAAAACTCCGTACCAGTTATGGTCGTTTCTAGAAGCTCTTAAAATAGATTCAGAACCATTAGTTCCTAACGCAATATTTTCGTCAACAATTTTATCAAAATTAATTGTTCCAAAATTTCCTAT
>JBNMNV010000122.1:0-8847 GCA_051278125.1 Polaribacter sp.
AAACTTTATTTAACGAAGGAAATTACATACAAAACAATACAGAAAACGCTGTTTTTGATTTCACAAATTCAGAACCAAATAGTTTTAGATTGGCACAATTAAGAGTCGGAGATTTTAATAATTTTGTACTATCAGAAACTATGGAAGAAATATTAATCCATCTCAATGACGACAGAATTAAACGATTTTTTAGACCTTTTGCAAATTCAACTTCAGGAGGTTTTAATGGTTTGATAAACGGGATTAATTCTTCAACAACATCCATTGCATTGTCAGATTATTCTTTAGCAGGCAGTGTTTTTAGAGAAGATACTTCTACATTAGATGCTAATTTTATAACAGCTTGGGAAACCAGTTTATTATTAGCAGAAGCTGCAGAAAAGGGGTTTATCAATACAAATTCTGAAACCTTATACACAACTGGAGTTACACAAGCTTTTGAATATTGGAACACTAATTTACCAGCAACCTATTTAACTGGAAATGCTAATTTTAACGCTGTTGGAAAAACTCCTTTAGAACAAATTATTACACAAAAATGGATTGCTTCCATTATCAATGGATATGAAGGTTGGGTTGAGTTTAGAAGAACCGGTTTTCCTGCTTTGAAGAATGTTTCAGCAAGTTTAAATAACGGATTAATTCCTGTTAGAATGCCTTATCCTGCAGAAGCTGCCTCTTTAAATCTAGATAATTATAAAGTTGCAGAAGCAGTAACCAATGGAAATAGTCTAAACGTAAAAGTTTGGTGGAATAAATAAAATTAGACCTCACAGGTTTTAAAAACCTGTGAGGTCTTCTATATAAATTTATGGAAGTAATAAATTATCAATGGGGATTAATTTTAGTATCAAGTTTGATATTATTTTTCTTGTCTCCTTTAGCAAAAACCACAGATCAGTTTTTTAAAGCTGTCAACAAGAAAAAAGCGCCTAATACCTTGGTGTTAACAGGTAGCTTAATTATTTCTTGGATTTTTGCAAAAAGCATTACAAACGCCGCTAATTTAGGACTAGATTTTGGTTTAGTCGGTGGCGTTGCTTACGCGGGTTATTATCTATCCTTTGCCGTTGCAGGCATCATTATTTATCAATTAAGAACCCAAGGAAATTTTAAAAGCATCCATGAGTTTCTAATTTCAAAATTCGGAAAAAATGCAATGGCCATCTTCTCGATTCTGATTGCTTTTCGATTATTTAATGAAGTTTGGAGCAATACCATGGTGATTGGTAGTTATTTTGGCGCACAAGGAAGCAGCTCTTATTATTGGGCCATTATTGTGTTTACTTTGTTGACTTTAGCTTATGCTATTAAAGGTGGTTTGAGTAGTTCTATTTTTACAGATATCATTCAAATGGTTTTATTTTCTGTATTATTAAGCATCATTTTAGGAACTATTTTTTCGGTGGATGATTTTTCTACCCAGCAAATTGTTTCGTCAGGAACTTGGAGTTTTGAGCTTGGTTTAAATTTATTTTTCGCTGCTATCATTCAATCGTTTAGCTATCCATTTCACGATCCTGTTTTAACCGATAGAGGCTTTATTTCATCACCCAAAGTAACACGAAAAAGTTTTTTATGGGCAAGTGTTTTGGGAGCCATTTGTATTGTTTTATTTAGTTTGATTGGGGTATATGCCAAAACAAAAGGCATGCATGGGCAAGCGGCTGTTGAAGTAGGTAAAGCTTTCGGAGTTGCGTTATTGTTGATTATCAATTTTATTATGATTACTTCGGCTGCCTCTACCTTAGATTCCACTTTTTCATCTTTTTCAAAACTACTAGCCGTAGATTTAAATTTAGGAAAGTCGGTTTCTTTTGGGAGAATTGTCATGGTTTTAATTGCTGTTTTAGGCACTTTACCCGTGTTTTTCGGAGCAGAAATTTTATCAGCCACTACTATTTCTGGCACAATGGTGATTGGTTTAACACCCGTTTTTATTTTTTGGAAGATTCCAGTACCAAAAATTAGCTTTTACCTTAGCGTGGGTTGCGGCTTGTTCTTTGGATTCTTACTCGTTTTAAATGCAGTTCCAGAAATAATAATTTTTACCAAAGGAAAGTATGCCTCTTTATTGTGGGTCAATATATGGGGAATATTAAGTTGTAACATTTTATATTTTATTCCGAAATGGATCAGAAAATAACAGATTTAGGACAAATATCAGGAAAAACACTGCTTTTTGGCGGAGTTTACAGCAATCTACAAGCTTTAGAAGCCTTGAAACAAATTGCTGAAAAAGAAAATATTGCTCCCGAAAATTGTATTTGTACCGGAGATATCGTTGGGTATTGCGCACAACCCGAAAAAACGGTGCAATTATTTAAATTATGGGGAGCAAAAAGTATTGTTGGGAATGTAGAAATTCAGTTACGAGAGCATGCAACTGATTGCGGTTGCGATTTTAAAGAAGGCTCTCGCTGCGATAATTTCTCTCAACTTTGGTATCCGTATGCACAAAGTAAATTGTCAGAAAAATCCTTAGATTTTTTAAAAACATTGCCCCACCATCTTACATTTCAATATGTCAATAAACGGGTGACCGTAGTGCATGGATCATACTTTCAAGTATCAGAATTTATTTTTAAATCAACACCATGGAAAATGAAGGTACCTAATTTTAAAGCTACCAGTAGTGATGTAATCATCGCAGGTCATTGTGGTTTGCCTTTTCATGACCAACATCAAGAAAAACTTTGGCTAAATCCGGGAGTAATCGGAATGCCTGCAAATGACGGAACCCCTGATGTTTGGTATATGATTCTAGAGGATTCCGATAATAGTTTTAACTTTACACACAAAACCTTAGCGTATAATTATAAATTAACGAGTAAATTAATGCAAAACGGCTTACTTCCTGAAGAATATTCAAGAACCATTATTACGGGAATTTGGGACAACACCGAAATTTTACCGCCCATAGAGAGTGGTCTGCAAGGATTCGGTATTCCACTATAAAATCAATTTAAATGAAGAAAATTTTACTGCTTTTTTTACTGATTTCATCCACAGTGGTGGCACAAAAAAAATTAGACAAATTGCTCGATAAATGGAACACAAGAAACGTTCCTTATATGTCTGTGGAAACATTGGCGATGCCGAAAAACAACCCAATTTTACTGGATGCAAGACAAGAAAAAGAGTATAATGTAAGCCATTTGGAAAACGCCATTCGCGTGGGTTATGATGATTTTAAAATTAAAGAAACTTTAAAAAAATTACCAAAAAAAAAGGATGCTAAAATTGTAGTGTATTGTTCTTTAGGGATTCGCTCAGAAACGGTAGCGTATAAATTAATTCAAGCCGGATATACCAACATTTATAATTTATATGGTGGTATTTTTGAATGGAAAAACGCTAATTTTCAAGTAAAAGATACCTTGGGAAATACCACAGAAAAAGTACATACCTTTAATAAAAGTTGGAGTAAATGGTTAAAAAAAGGAGAAAAAGTGTATTAATGGTTTGTGGTTTGTTGTTTGTGGAAAAAATAAAAACAACTCCTTCAAACCGTTTAAAAGTTAGTTATTTATGAGTAAAAACTTATTGTTAATTTTTACCAGAAACCCTGAATTGGGCAAGGCAAAAACACGTTTGGCAAAAACGGTGGGCGATGAAACTGCTTTAGAAATTTATAAATTCTTATTAGAAAGAACTCGTGATATATCCTCTAAAGTGAATGTTGATAAAGCTGTTTATTACTCTGTTAAAATTAGAAAACATGATATTTGGGACGAAAATATGTATCAAAAACACCAACAAGTTGGAAAAGATTTAGGGATTAGAATGCGCAATGCTTTTAAAAATGGATTTAACGCTGGCTATCAAAAAGTGATGATTATTGGCAGTGATTTGTATGATTTATCATCTAAAAACATAGAAGAAGCTTTTAAACATTTAGACCATAATGACGTAGTTCTTGGCCCTGCTGAAGATGGCGGTTACTATCTTTTAGGTATGAATTCTTTACATGAAAAAGTATTCAAACATAAAGAATGGGGAACAGAAACTGTTAGAAAAGATACTTTAGCAGATTTAATTGATAAAAAAGTGAAATTATTAGCGATAAAAAACGACATAGATGTATATGAGGATATTGTAAATATCCCAGAAATCATGGATTCGTTTATCAACTCTAAATAATTTTTTATGAAAACACTTTTACTTTCTGCTTTTTTAAGCCTTACTTTTTTACAATTGAATGCTCAATGCACAGAAAATGTAGGCAGTTTTGGCAACAACACTTCTACCCAATCTTATAATATTTCTGGTGATATTTCTGTAAATTTAAACACTGACAACTCAGTTTCTGTAAATTTTGAAAACAATTTTAGCACTGCTTCAGGCCCCGATGTTCGATTGTATCTTGTAAATTCAGAAGGAAAATCTATCTCAGAATTAAAAAGTATTAATCCTAATAATTTAGACAATATTTCCTTTGGATTGATTGGTTTTTCTGGAGCTCAAAGCTATACCCAAACAATCCCTAACAATAAAGACATCACCAAATACGATACCGTATTTTTTTATTGTTTGCAGTTTAATGCTTTTTGGGATTTAGGAAAATACAACTCATTTAATAATAGTACTTGTAGTGTTTTAAATACCTATAATTTTACAATCGATAAAATAACCTTTTACCCAAATCCTGCAAAAGATAAAATTCAGTTTTCTAATAGTGATAATTTATCTGCTGAAATTCGTATTTTTAATGTCTTAGGAAAGCAAGTTTATCATCAACCAAAAATCACAGAGAAAACAATTGATATTTCTTCTTTTAGCAAGGGGATTTACATCGTTAAAATAAATATTGATGGGAAATCAAAAACACAAAAATTAGTAGTTCAATAAAAAACATGAAACATCAACAATTAAAAGAAACCATTGATTTTTTAAAATCTAACGGAATTACTAATCCAAGCATTGGCATTGTTTTAGGAACGGGTTTAGGGAAATTAGTAGACGAAATTTCGATTGAAAAAGAAATTTCGTATGCAGATATTCCCAATTTCCCAGTAGCCACCGTAGAATTCCATTCAGGTAAATTAGTTTACGGCGAATTATCAGGAAAAAAAGTATTGGTAATGGCAGGCCGTTTTCATTTATATGAAGGATATAACGCCTGGGAAGTGACCTACGGAATTAGAACCATGCACGGCTTAGGCATTGAAAACTTATTAATTTCGAATGCTGCAGGAGCCATTAATTTATCCTATAAAAAAGGCGATTTAATGCTTATTGAAGACCACATTAATTTACAAGGAACTTCACCTTTAGCGTTTCAAGGTAACAATGCTTTTGGGAATATTTTTGTGGATATGTTAGAACCTTATTCAACAAAAATCAATGAAAAACTTCAAAAAATAGCCCAAGAACATTCAATTTTACTATATCAAGGAGTGTATGCTAGTGTTTTAGGTCCGCAATTAGAAACGAGAGCAGAATACAGAATGTTGCAAATTTTAGAAGCTGACGCCGTAGGCATGAGCACCGTACCGGAAGTCATTGTAGCCAAACAACTGAACTTGCCTTGTGCTGCTATTTCTGTTTTAACGGATGAATGTGATCCTAAAAATTTACAACCTGTAAATATTGCGGAAATTATAGCAATTGCTGGTGAAGCCGAACCGAAAATGATTGCTTTATTTAAAGAAGTTATTAAGAAATTATGAGGCCATAAAAGGAATAACACAGAACTTTTAGGTTTTCAACTCCGGACGCCATACATTGTTTCATAGGTATTCTATGTTTTTTCGGATTCTGACTAACGTTTTTATAATGTTATGAAAATCAAATATTAGCGATTGTGATTTTCAGTTATCTTTTTGTCTTTTATTCTCAAACTAAACGTTAGCCTAAAGTAATTATTTTCTTTCCCGAAAAAAGGGGAATTGCGGGCAACATTGTTCAGGGTTAGTTTCTGTTTTTAAGCAATAAAGTTAATAAATAATTCCTGACAAAGAAAATGAAGTGCACCCAAAAGGTTAGGCAAATTTATAATTAATTTTATAAGGTGTTATGTGCTTCCTTTTAACTCTTTCTCACTTCTGTAATCCATTGGAAAAGGATAAAATGTTGGATATTTATTCAATATTATGTTTGAATTCAACATTTTTCTATTTTTGTCATAATTTTTAAAACTAGTTATTTCGGTCAATTTCATTAATTGATTTTTATTATTAATACTCAAGACAAAACCAAAAGGAATAAAAGTAAATTCGCAAATTGCACCGTACAAATTTGTATAATGAATATTTCCTTTTCTATTTTTTCCTTCATTATTTAGATACATATAAAACCTATATTTTTCAGGTAATTTCATTGAATTCTCATCTTTAACAAATTCCAAAAGTTCTGGATAACATTCTGTAAAAATAAAATTATTTGACGCAATGAAAATTGCAGTTATTTGTTTCAGAAAATTAAGAAGATTTATGTCAGAAATATCAAACTGAAAGGCTTTAGTTTTTATATCATTCGATTGAATAATGCTCATTGCTATATGTGCAAATTCTTTATATGTTCTTACATATTTTAAACCTAAATAATTATTACACTCTATACAAAAACTATAACTACCTATTCCTCCTTGTTCTTTCCTTGATTTGGGTTTCAGATTTTCAAAAGCATATTCCTTTGCTTTTTTATAATATTCAGTTTGATTAACATTAAAATACTTAGTTTCTTTGTTAAATGCTGAACGTGGTGGAATATGCTCAAAATTCAATTCTTTTGTTTCAAGACACAGTTTACATTTTCCGACTTTAGTACCTTTCCTCATTTTTTCTTTAGGTTGCACAGAATTGAATATATGCCATTAAATATATTGTATTTTGGTTAAATATTTCCGGATAAAACAAGTTTTTAGTTATTATTATCAGGTTTATTTATCTGTTTTAAAACAATATCTAATGGGTTTTGAGTTTCCACTAAGCCTTTTCTTTTTAAAGAATAGAAATTATAGGAGTTCACTAATAGCTCGTATGCAATAGAAATATTGAAAACTCTCTCATTTCCCCAGTCACACTAATTTTAAACCCCAAACCCAAACGGTTGTTTTACCCCCTAACCTTAGCAATGGATCATTCAACAAGGCATATAGCGTTGGCCTATCGGCACGCCATATGCTTAGTTATTGTAAAACGTTTATTAATTTAGATATCTAATATCCAAACGAACATTTTCTCGGCATCTCTTTCAGTTAGTTTACATCTAGAAGTTTTTAAATAGCTAGCCATTTATGTAATCAAAGGTTTGTACTTTTCTTTTGCGCTAATCAACAATATAATATTAAAAATAGCAACAAATAATGCTGGCCACATATCACTAAAATCTTTATTGGTAAACGAAAAAATAAGAAAAGAAACTGTTAATGGAAACAATACGATATAAAGTAAGGCTGACCATTTATTTAGTATCAAAAGTAAACCTATAATTATTTCAAAGATGTAGAGATATGGTAAAAATATAAGAGTTGAATCTAAAAAATCTTTTGCATTCTCCGGCATCTGACCATAACTTGAAGGAATAAAATGAAAAAATTTATTCAAGGCGTAAACAATAAGAAATAACCCTAAAATTACTCTAAGCCACTGTGTGTTTTTAATATTCGTTTTCATTTGTGATTGTTTTAATTTCATATATAATAACATCGAAGTTACATATATAGACTATAATTAAATATGATAAAAGTCATATCAAAAGTAATTTATGTTTATTGAATCTAGATTTCTAAAGATCATTTTTACACTCTTAAGTTTTAGAAAACAATCAGATTCTGATATGGGGAATGTTTTACAACGCTTGGTATATGAAACGTAGCGTATAATTAGACAATAACCTTTCGGATTATACACGAGCCGAATTTTTTAAATTCTTGAATTCAACATATAAACGCAACTTTTAGCGAAAGATGACATAGTAATTTTTTCAGAAGAAAGTAGGAATTGTTTCTACTTCTATCCCTGAATGGATATTTGACGATATTGTTCACCGTCTAAAAATTGCAATATGGCTCAAACAACCCTTGAACAAAGATATGAAATTGCTTCGCTTCATAACTTAGGTAATACCCAAGAATACATAGCGGATATCATTGGTTTACATAAGTCTGGTAGAAGCAGAATTGTTCTTAAAATATTTGAACATGGGGGTTACAAAGTAAATAAATTAGATAGAGTTATTTTTGCTGAGTTGACCAATAAAAATTTACCAAGAGGAAGATGGAGAGGGCTCACAAATTTAGAAGTCAACAATATTTAAATGATGAAATAATTAATCAATTATAAACTTGTAAAACCTTTTAGAACACTAATTTTAAAAGGTTTTTTTTTTGCGTTTATAATAAAATTAAAAGCTAATTGAATTGTGTTTTCTCCTTCTCGAAATTTGAATATAATGCTGTTACAGTTAAAGAAAACTGATGCATTTGTTTCAATTTCGAAATTATTAAAAGAGAATTTAACGTATTATTAAACTTAATTGTTAATACATGAAAATTCAATCAGGATAATTTTCCTCTCTTTGTTTTTTGTTCGAGTATATTATATTCCATAGGGTTAATCCCATGTATATTGCGAATATTATACCACCTACTATGAAAAATCCTATACTCATGTTGTTCTTCTTTGTCTAATTGCTATTGCGAATAATAATATTGTACCAGGCCAATGTGCAGAGTATTGTGCTTCTTCGGTCATGCCTAATAATCCGTAAGTAACAGAGTATAATAAACAAATGAATGCTAAAATAATTGGATACCACTTTAAAATAAATTTTCTAAACTTTAATTTTTCTTTTTGTTCTGTCATGTCGACTAATTTACGGAATTAAAATAAATTTTCTAAA
>JBNMNV010000123.1:0-8792 GCA_051278125.1 Polaribacter sp.
ATCGTAATTGACTTAAAATAGAGAATTTAGAAGAAAAAATATAAGAAAACTTTTGTAATCACTACGATTTCGAAAAAAATAATCTTTAAAATAAAGTGAAACAGGCACAAAGTAAAAAGTGAGCTAAAAAGGCTCAATCAGAAATAAGTTAAATTTTTTACCCAGTCATACCTGTAAACAAACACCTCAATAATTTTTTTCATTTTTAAGATAATTCGTTCTCCAATTTCACGAGCTTTTAAAATACTAGGTCTATTATCTAAACATTTAAAAACGTCTTGTCTAATTGGCTCTTGACCATTATACGAATAGCTTTCTATTAAAGAATTGAATTGCTGCTTGTCTAAATTTTTTTCTTCACAAATTTTTGATGAAGCCAAAACTTTTTGTTGCTGCCAATATTTTTCAAATTCATCTGGAATTGAATCAACATCATTAATGTGAGGTAAATTTTCTTCTATGAACTTTTCTATTAATTCACGTTTACTTCTTAATTTAATTTCTCCACCTAATAAGTCAATAATAGCCTTTTTCTGCTTTTGAGCTGCTGTTTTATTGGATGTTTTTAATTTTGCTAACAATTGTAAAATGTAAACAACATCGATATGATCTCTATGAATTAATTCCAATTCAAAATCGATATCATTTAAAATAGATGTTTTTTGAACTTGATTGTTCCTTTTAACTTTATCATGCAAATCCCAATATTTACCTTGATAATCATTAAAGGTTTGTTAATCAATACCTAAATCAGACCAATTAAAATCTACATAAGATTCCAACACATTTTTTGCTCTTAACAATTTTCTAAACGCTTGTACAAAAGAAAGTTCTTGCTCCTCTCCTACTAAATCATCTATATTTTTATACGTTGGTGTTATTTTTAACAAGGTTTCTAAGGCTTCATCAAATTTTGTGGCAATATCCTCATAAGATCGAGTTTTTACGAGATTCACAAACTCCTTTAAAACCTTAAAAATTAATTAAAAAAGTGAGTAAAAATAAAATTCTATGCACTTATTCTATTACTGCATTTGTATAACATTTTCTGGTTTTTAGAATTTAATAAAAATCATAAAATCAATATCAGTAATTTTTATAATTTTCTTCTTAAGTGGTATTAATTGATTTCTTGAAAAACTTAATAACAACTAGTATTAAGATTACTACCAAAGCAATAAAGAATACACTAGTAGAAATGCTTTTTATAATTGAAAAGATACTGGTTGTATTAACTGTAGTTTTTGTTAAATTTGGATAACTGTTAAGCATTGAGATAATTCCGATGTTTTCGAGATAATCTGCAATTCCTGCAATAATAGGCAAAAGGCTTAAATACATCAACGGTATATTAAGTTTATTTATTTTCTTTAAAAAATACGCCATTACTGCGCAATAGGAGACTGCGAATAATAATGGATAAATCATATCCACTGGTATTTGGTAGGTTAGATAAGTTTCACGGCCATTGTTTCCAAGAGCACCGAACAATGTGTTTACATAATTGAAATCATACCCTGTTGGCATCATATCTAATAACTTCATTCCATTTGCGAATCTCATTGTTTTAGGAATAGTAAATATTAGCATGAAAGCATACACTAGATTTGTTAGCATGAAAAGCCCTAAAACTCTCTTTCCTGATATGTTTCTTTCTATAATTTTATTCAAAAACTCCATTAATAATGTTTACAATTTGTTTATTATCTGCACTATCTTGAACGTGTTTAGATTTTTCTAGCAAAACTACTTCTTTTAATGAAGGCAATATTTTTTTGGCCCTTTTAATCATTTTTACTCCAGGAAATATAATATCATTTTTGGCAGCAATTAAAGTTATTGGTGTTTTTATTGAATTCGCTTCCCTCTTATTTATTACTGGAACTGGCGTAAAATCCATTTTAAAGTTCAAAAACACTTTAGAGAGAAAATGTATTGCAAAGGGATCTTTTTCCGTAAAAATCTCCTTTAAAAAACGATCTACATATTTTAATTTCTTTGTTTTCATATAGCGTTTCATTGGTATGAACACTTTAAATAATGCTTTTAATGGATTACCATTTACAATGTAAGCAGGTGCTGTTAAAAACACTTCTTTGATGTTGGCATCTTTGAACTCTAGAGCTTTTATAATAACCAATCCTCCAAACGAAAATCCTGCTAGAATTACATTTTTTAACTCTAAAGTATCAATGACTTCGTGCAACCACTTTCCGTAATCATCATTTTTCATTGATAAACGTGTTTCTGCACTTTTATTGGGTTGCGCCAACACATCAACAGCAAAAACTTGGTAATGAGTTTCTAATCCCAAATAGGTTTCTAGCGCAATTGGTGCACAACCATTTGAACCATGAACAAGCACTATTGATGGTTTTGATGCATCTCCAGTAATAATTACATTGGTTTTTCCAAATGAAGTTTCAACTTTTTTATATTGATAATCAATATCTAACCCTTTTAATTTTTGATCATAAAGGCTTAAAATATCATTTTTTCCCTGTTCAGATTTGTAAAGTGATTCCATTTTAGCTATTTAAAGTCTAGTTGCATACAGCATTTAATTCTTGATAATCCGATAAAGAGATTGTTGGTATCTTTTGCCCACTCTCAATCTTAATACATGATAAATCAGGATTTCTATCTACCCTCATATCAATTAATTCATGATTGTTGCTTACATCGAGCGTTGTAAGTAAATTACTTGAACTATATAGGTGGGTTAAACTCGTATTGTTTTCAAGATTTATGTTCTGAAGCTTGTTACCAGAAATAACCAAGGTCTCTAGCAATATATTAGAACTGAAGTCTACTGTTGTAAGTTGATTCAATATTATTAAGATATTTTTTAGATGCACAGCTTCATTTGTGTCTATAGATTTCAATAAATTATGACTGATAAGTAACACTTCAATAGATTCATTATTAATTCTAATTTCTTCAAAGTTATTAAAGGATAGATTTACATACTTTAATTTTTCTGACTTTGATAACCCGTTAATTGTATGAAGTTCATTAGACTGCATATCTAATAAAATTAGATTTGCATTATTACTAACATCAATAGTAGTAAGTTGATTTCCATTAAGGTAAAGCGTATCTAACTTTGTGTTATAGCCTAAATCTATATTTTTAATTTTCTGTCCAGCAGCAGACAATGACGTTATGTTTGTAAACCCTTCAATTCCTGTTAAGTCAACAATTTGTCCAAAATTAGCAGAAAGATTTAAGTTTAATAGGGTAACTTCTTCTGCATCTGATTTTAACATTTGTTGATTAACAATACCATCTGAATCTATGCCTTGTTCTATTAAAATGGTTTCAAAATGGCTATCTGCAATATGTATATAAATGTCATCTATATCTTCACTCGGATCATTACTGCAAGAGAGCACAAAAAAAGAGGTGATTAGTATGATTATTGTTGTGATTTTTATGTTCTTCACGCTATTTTTTAAGTTAAAGGATTATGATTTCTATGAAATTTAAGGTTGCTTTTTTAGTTTTAATTAAATCTTTCAAAAACAAGTGCTTCCCTGTATTCTCCAATAAAATTACCGTTTTCTCTATAAAAAACCATTCTATCTTCAGTCAATTCAGCTAATTTATACCATCTAGAAGATGATCCCATTGCGGTTTGATCTGTATTCATATAGCCACGATTTAATTGTAAGAATATTGTTTTATCATTGTCAGAATCTGCTATTTTGAAGTAGCTGATTTTAGAAGAGAATAACTCTATGTCTGCTGTAAAAATACCATCAGAATTTTTACCAAAACATTTAGATTCTCCCAAAATAATTTGCACCTCTTCACTGTCTTTTGAAAACGTATATATATCATCTGATAGACATGGCGTTTCTACTTCTAACGAATAGTTAGGGTTGTGAAAAATATTTATATATTCAGTAATTTTCCAAGATTTTTGACTGCCACCATGAATTGTTTCTATTGCAGATTCAGGGAATAAAGGGATTCTTGTTTTCCCCATATAGGGATCATCCTCTGAATTACAAGAAGACAATAATGCAATAAGAACACTTAGAGATAGTAATTTTAATTTTTGATTGATAATTTTCATTTATTTTTAATTTTAATTTTGATGTGATTTGCTATAAATTACTGGCATTTGTCCTTTCCATGTATCCCATAAAGTAGTATCGTTGATTAAATTAGCCATAAAGTGACCAACATTAATACGGCTTACTTTACCAGCATTAAAAATGGCACTTCTTGTAGGTGAAGGATGAATTTCATAATCGGTTACTTTCTCTTCGTCAATTAATCCATCGGGCCTAACTGCAACCCACTCAATAGCATGATTGTTTTGACCAATTTGAGTTCGCAAATAATCTGCAGCTTTCTCATTATCGACATGTGGAGGTAATACGAAACGAAGAAGGGCAATCACGCATTTTTGAGCAAAAGAAATTGGTTCTTTTAAATCGCGATTACTGTTTCCTGTAGTATTCATGAGTACAAACTTTATTTTTTTTGATGGTTTGTTTGATGCAATAGCAATACATAATCGTTCAGTAGCATCTGTAACAAGTCTTCTAGGTTGTCCGTAAACGCCTTTCCAAGTTAAATTATGGCCCAGACAAGATGCAACAGCATCACAGTCTCTAACAATTTCACTCATTTCTGTAGTACTTAATTCTAATATACTGGCAGAAATAATTTTAAGATTACTATTTGTTTTCCATGCCTCAGTTAATTTCTCGGCAGACCTAACAATTATTTTTACTTTATGCTTTTGAATTAGAAGTTGCTCAACTAATTCACTACCCGTTGCACCACTTGCACCTACTACTAAAATTGTCATTTTCTTTTTAAATTTTATTAGACTTTGATATATATATAAGACTATGCAATAATGAAATTAGTACACTTTTTTGAATATTAATATTTGATATTTTTAGTAAGTTACTTCGCTTAAAAACCAATTAACAGAAGTAAAATAGATCAAAGAAAATTGTTGTTATTGTTTTACTAAAAATTCAGAACTAGTTTCTTCACAGTCAATTCCGTAATAAAGACAAATGTTATTTTCATTAATCACCATTCCAGTAAAAGTTCCTTCTTGTGTTTGAAGAATTAATTCAGGATGAGAATATGTATATGTTCCGTTTAGAATTGTATCATAAGTACCATCTTCACCATCAATAAGCTGAAAAATGAATTCATTTTCTGTAGTAAACTTTATAATCTGTTGTTCAACACATCCTTCCGGTTTAGTACAATTATAAGTTTCAACACCAATCCAAGTGGTATTGATCAATGATTTAGAAACATCAATTACATCATTATTCTTTTCACAATTACTTAATAATAGTAAAACTACTAATAGTGTCATTATTTTTTTCATTCTCATTATATATATTAATTACCTTAAAGACGATGAAGTACTACAACTGTTACATTTTTTTATTACTCTTTTGCTTTCCGTAAGATTTTAACAACACGTGTATGAGTTATTTCTAACAAATTCCATTGGTACCCTTCAAAATCGGTGGTGTTCATAAATTGAATAACAACAGCATCAATATCTTTATGGTATTCTGCCATACTTTGGTAGCCTGGAACCAATCCTCCATGATTAAACTCATAAATAGATGCATAGATTTCCATTTCTTTTTTATTAAGTAATGAACCATCATTCAAAGCTCTTAAGAATTTCCCAACATCTTCCGCGGTAGCTAACATTCCTTGATTTTCTATTTTAAAATCGTCGTTAATACCAACATAGTAACCACTCATAACATCGTCGAGATTTACTTCATTAAGCGAACCGAAAGTATTGTCCAGTCCAAGTGGTATTAAAATTTCCTTCTTGAAATATTCTTGACGACTATCTCCTGTAACATTCTCAATGATTCTGGAAAGCAATAAATAATTTGTATTTGAATAACCATAATCTTGGTTTGGCTCAAAGTCTGATGGTAAATTAAGTGCATATTGAAGTACGTCTATATTGGTGTTTGGTTGATTTTTCCAAAAATCAGGAGTATCCGTGTAATTAGGGATACCACTTCTGTGTTGTACCATCATTCTTAAAGTTATCTTATCTGCATTTTCAATTTTCCCTACAAGTTCTGGAAAATAATGATCGAGTGTGTTATCTAAAGACAAACGATTATCATGAGCCAATTTAGTGATAGCAACTGCAACATATAGTTTACTTATACTTGCAATTTTGAACAACGCATTTGGATTAGCAGGGGTTTTAAGTTCTCGGTTATTATATCCTGCTGAATAAAACGCTGGTGGTTTCCCAGCTTCATCTACATATACAATAACTCCATCAAAACCATAACTTAATGATTGGTCGACTTGCTCCTGAACAGTATTTGGTAATGGCATTACCCATGCCTTTACTAATATCCAAGGCACAAACCAAAAAGAAATTAAAGTACCAACAAGTAATACTATTCTAAAAACTTGTTTCCTTTTATTAGTCTTTGGTTCGGTATTCTTCATTACTTTATAAGATAAACTTTCTATTATTATTATTATTAATTTATGGTACAAATATATTTCTCATTAGAATAATAATAAATTGTGAATTACCGAACTGTAATATATTATGGATGAATTGATTTTGTTTGCTTAATTAGTGTATAACTATAAAAGTCATTTCACACATTCCATTTCTCTCCTATCCTTTATGCTTATTTTAAATTCTTTTTAAAATCCAATTAGAAATTTCTTTTAAAGCTGTTGGAGAAAATGTTTGGGCTATTTTTCTATATTCATCCATGTTTCCTGTTTCACACTCTTGAAAAAAGTGATTTAAATTTTCTAATTCTATTATTTTATAATCTTTATTCCTTCCTTTGATTAATGCGTTTCTTATGCCTTCTTGATTTATTTTTGCATTTACTTGAATATCTTTACTTCCATTTAATGACAATACTGGAATTTGTAATTTTTCAATTTCGTCAGCAGAATTGTATTGTAAAAAATAGCGTGACCAAGGCTTTAAACTTGTTTTTATCTGACTTGCTATAAATAAATCGATTTTATCTGCTGGCACATTTAAAGACAATAGAATTGGTCTTATAAATGCATTATAATGTGCCGTTAATTCATTTTTAATTTCTAAATCACTCTTATTAGAAGTTACAATTGCTATTGCTTTTCTTGTGTTTTTTTCAAAAGCCACTTCATCTTTAACAGGAAACTGCCTTAATGTTTTAGATTGCATAACAGACAATTCAGTTCCAGAAATTCCTGTAGATGCTAGCAACACCATAAAAGCAACATCTTTTGAGTTATTTGCAACTAAAGGAGCAATAATACCACCTTCACTATGACCAATCAAACCAATATTTTTGATGTCTACATCGTTTCTAGTTTTTAAATAAGTAATTGCACTCAATACATCTTTAGAAAAATCTTCTGTTGTTGCATTTCCAAAATCACCTGTAGATTTTCCATGACCACGATCATCAAAACGCAATACACCAATGCCTTGTTTTGTTAAATAATCTGATAACACTAAAAAAGGTTTATGTCCCATAAAGCTTTCATCTCTATCTTGTGGGCCACTTCCACTAATTAAAATAACCACTGGAAATTTTCCGTTTTTACTTGGTAATGTTAAGGTTCCTGCTAATTCAATTTTGGCTTCTGTATTTTTAAAAATAACTTCTTCTTCATAATATGGATAAGGCTTTACAGGTTCTTGAGGCCTCTTAGAATCTACAACTTTTACAGTTCCTCTTTTTAAATTTAAGACCAATTCTATTCCACCTTCTTTATACGTTCCTTCAAATTGTTGCGTTTCTTTATTATAAACTCCTTCATAGTGCATGCCAACATTAGAACCATCAATTATTAATTTTCCGTCTGTAAAAGTTGTCATTGAAGGTTTTATACCAGAAACTCTAAAAGTTGGTACACTCATTGTGGTTGAATACTTAGATTGTTCTTGTTCTATTTTAAAAACGAAGGTGATTAATTTCTCTCCTTTTTTGGCTTCTCCGTTCCAATCTCCTGAAATATCTTGAGAAAATGCGCTTACTATTGCCATTGTAAATACAATTGCCACTACTATTATTATTTTCATTTTTGGCTGTTTTTATCTTACCGAAAGTTATTCGGCATTTAAATTATAAAAAAATTAATGTTATTATTTGTGTTTCCTTGGTTGTTGAAGTATTTTAGTAACCCTCCATTTCAAATTTTAATTATCCATAGTTCATAAAAAATAGCGTTACTAATCTTGGTAAGGAAATGTTTTGCTATGAGATTAATTATAGCATGTTCCCTGCAGCTTTAACTTCAGCATCTTTTTTACGTCCAATAATTGAACCAATGACCATTCCTCCTATTAAACCCAAAGAAATACCTAAAGAACCAAAATTGGATAAAATGGCAACGCCACACATTATACCGAAAGACAATCCTAAACCACCATATAATTGAGTGTAATAGCCTTTGTTCGTTAAAGTGAATGTATCCTTTAAATAGTTCTCAAATTTACTTAGTGCTTTTTTGAAGATTTTTTTTTTGTTTTCTGGATTTGATTCTAATTGTAAACTATCCAATTCTGATTCTATGGATTGAATTTCTTCTTTTGAAAATTCTCTATTTTCCAATTTTGTTAGTGTATAAATAAATTTCTCGTAAATCTGAATTTCAGTTTTTTTAGTTGTTTCCCTTTTTAAACTTTCAAAAAAGTTAAGTGCGTTTTTTAGTGTCATAATTTTTATTGTTTTCTTGGTTAGTGGTCTATGTCAAAAATTATTACATATAAAACTCGTTTTTTTTTGATTTTTTTTTAAAAA
>JBNMNV010000124.1:0-8771 GCA_051278125.1 Polaribacter sp.
GCTTTAAGCTCTTTGCTTTTAGTGTCATAAGTAACCTTTAAGCCGGCTTCTCCTTTATGTTCAAACTTCTTTCTCCAACTATAAAATGTACCAGTACTTACGCTGTATTTTCGGCAGGCTTCAACAAGACCTATTTCTTCGGAAACAGATAGTATTTCTAACTTCTGTTATAAACTCCATTTCTTGTATTTCATATCTCAAATATATTAGTTTTGAAATTTAAAATAATACTCCGAACTTATTGGGGGCTAAAATAATAGTAAAGTGTCGTTCAAATTATTTTTTACCTTCTAAACAGCTAAAAAAATAGTTTGAACGGTATAAATTAGACGAAAAAAAGGTCAACCTATATCAGTATAATAAAGCTTATTTCTTAATTCCAAGTTGTTTTAACTTCCAATTCGTTTTTGATTTTTCGGCGTCTACCTTTTTTTAATATCCGGTAATAGTTTTTTAGCATCGTAAATAATTCCGTATTTAGTAATTTGGGTGTAACAGTATATTAGGTATAGACATTAAAAAAGGCTTACGTTTGAAGTCTTTTTTTGATATTTTTAAGTAATATCTGAATTTAATGAGTTAGATGATGTAATAAAGCCATTGCTGGGTCATTACTTATCTATTGAGAAGGAATCAACGATAGTGTTCTGTGATTAAGCGTTGCTTCACCTTTATCTACTTTCCACCGTATTTCAATAGCCCCACCTGCTGTTACATTAACCTTAGCTTGAAGACATAATATTGCACTCTGTAATTTGACAGTTCTACTAGAATATAATACCTCAACTCCGTTTAGATAAACACTGTAAGTTGTAGTACTTGGGCTACTTTCTGTACCAGCTGGATATTCTTCACCTATATGAGTTCCAGTCATTGTTAAAATTCCTAATGCTGTACCTACATCTCCTGTAGTGTTAGCAGTTGCTACATCTGAAACCCCACCTGAAGAGCTCCACATAGCAAATGTGGAAAGAAGTCCTAAATCTACAGGAGAATTTTCAATTGGAATAGTAAGAATTACCCCTGCGCCTAAAGTTACTGCTCCTAACTTTGTAAGCAGCCTTCCTTCTAGATCTGAATCGGCACCTAGAGACATTGCCCCTGCCGCTGTGCCACCCCCAAGCATAGTTCCTTTCATTATTGTATTAGCGGCCGTAGACATGGCTGCATTAGATACCCAGAATATGTTTTCGGGTTTAGCATTTCCTATCAATATTACAGTTGTTCCCGCTCCAGTAGTAAATGCACCAGAACCTCTTATTATAAACACCGAGTTTGGGTCTCCACCACCATCCATAGTAAGTACTCCAGCGATGGAGGGTGCTCCAACCACATCATATACGCCTGGTGCCAAAATCTCTCCGCTACCGAAAGTTAAAGCATGAGGGACAGCGCCAGGATATGCCATTAATTCGTCGTATAGATTTGCCGCATCAATAACGCCTTGATCTGAACTAAATGCACTACTGTTTGACATCTGAGCATTAAATAAAACAATGTAAGTTCCTTCGGGTGGTGATAAGGTCATTCCGGACACTAGTGTATTCGCTGAGGATGCTGTACTTGTGTCCGCACCTTCGGTAACTGTATCAATCATAGCATTCGATTGTCCTTTGATACCTACCCAATTTGGGATAGATGGTGTTCCAATATTTAATTGCCCATCATTCAGTGTATAATTATAAATCATTAAGCCAGTTGCCGGAAGTACGATTGCATCCCTTTGTGCTGTTGATAATCTTGGCATTAAGAAACCTTTGCTGTTGGAATAAACATCCAAAATAGAAGATTGATCGGGTTCTAAGACACCTATACCAACTTGACCACCTATATTACTTGAAGTCAATACAATAAATAGAATTAGAAAACATTTCAAATTAATTTTCATGAGTTTATTTTTAGGGTTAGCACCAGATTTGATATTTTTAAAAACAATGTTGCTTTTATAGTCCCTGCAACTAAAATTGAATCAGCATATTGATTGACAAACTACTTACAACTTGAAAAAATAGACTAATCGTATTTAATTAGGTGATGTAAACTTAAACTCAAGAAATCAACTTGTATAATTCGTATAAATACGATTGAGATTTATAAATATAAGCACGAAGTTTTGTTCTAGTAAAAGTAACCATTATTATTTCCAATCTACTATAAATCAACATAATGTTAACAAATACCCATAGAATATGTAAAATTATAAAATTGCATTTCGCTATTCCTTATAATGAACAGTACTGAATAAAGGCTAGATAATTTTAAACATTATGCACAAAAATGACAACGTATTTTAAATATGCCATTGGTGAGATTATTCTAGTATTTATAGGCATATTAATAGCCTTATTCATAAACATTAGTTACTTTATTAAATTCTTACTTTAAAAATTACTGAAAGATTTAAAATAATTTTGAAGTCTTTTTAAAAAAGTATTGAGGATTAGAAATCTTAAAATACGAGTTTTATCCTCAATACAAACACCCTCATGTAAATCTTAAAATTATTCGAACTTATATAAATGTTTTTTAAGCAATGTATAGAACGTATTAGTAAACGACTATTTTTTTTCTTTTCGTTTTATTTACATTTTTTAAAGTTACTATATAGAACTGTTTCTTTGAACTTATTGATAATTGATGTAAGCTTTTACCTTCTAAACTTTTAAATACTATTCGTATGCCAAGAATATTATAAACCTCTACTTCTGTTTTATCTGTAACTGAACTAAGGTCAATCACAATATATGTACCATCATAATAAATAGGAGCATCTAAGCTATCATTTTCTATAACTAATTTCTTTGGCGTAAAATGTAGAATAAATCTATCTGAATTATCATTTACAGAGCTATAAAAAGAATATTCAGGCACTTCTAATAAATTATGTAAGGTTTTTTCGATTTTATCTTCTAGAATTAAATACTCAAAATTGGTTTCTTTTAAGTTAATATTCAACTTGTAATTTCCATTAGTACCGGGCAAAAAACTTAATGGAACAAAAGGATTTTGATTTGTGTCTGTTAAATATTTTACAGATAATTTATCCAAACCCGATTTAGTAAAAACGGATGGTGCAGACTTCACTGAACTAAAAAGTTTAGTTGCACCTGCATTGTTCTTTAAATGCCCAAATTGAAATAAAACTTCGTCAAAACCCAAGCCAAATTCTGATTGTATTTTAACTTTTAAATTACTTATTGTATTATTAGTATCCGTTTTCATCCAATAAGTTGTGCTTGAATTTAATCGTATATCATTGGTCATTGTAATATTAGCATTCGTTTCTGCTCTTACAAAAAAACCTTGCATAGAAGGAATGTATTGTGTTGCATTATTGGTTCCTGTAGTTCCAATCGAATTAAAAACACCATAATTATTCGCTGTAGGATTCCAAATCCACATATCATAACCTCCTCCAGAATTTAAGAGATTAGAACGTGTCCAGCCTGAGCTTGCTTTCCAATCAATTGCTGAGGCATAGGGATTGCCAATAAGATTAAAACCTATTAAATTTTCATCAACAGTACTATTTGCAGTTGTTGCATAATTTAGAGTCCCATTATTTAACATTCCTTTAAAATTAAACGTTGGATTTAATTCTTGTACTGAATATAAATAACCTCGTCCAGGAATAAAAGAGGTTTGCGGATGAGCAGTTGGCCAATTAGGTACTGCACTCGAATTTAATTGATATACCCAGCAAGGTGTTCCTTCGTCCCAAACATATAAATCATACCCTGTTCCATTACCATAAGTTCCTGAAGGTACCCAATTTGAATTAGCAATCGTTTGATTTGACACTGGTGATGACAAAAAATGCCAGTCTTCAGCTGCACCACTAATATATCTTTCAATAGTGGCAGAAACATTATCAGAATTATGTATAATAGAGGCAGTTCCAGTAGCGTCTGATTGTAAAACAAGTCCATCATTACCTGCCAAATTAGAAATTACTCCATTTACTGTTAGGTTTATTGAGGGAGCTACAGTGAGTGAATCTCCTAAATTGATGAGTAAATTGTTACTTACAATTACGTCTAAGTTCTGTGTAATACCAGAAAGGTTATCTATAGTAAGATTATAAAAATTTATTTGTTCTGAATTTCCAGAAATAAATTGAACTTCTGAATTAGAATTATTGAAAAATGTGGTACCAGAAATAGAAGTAATTGCACCATTATTAATAAAATTACCTTCTAAGTTGAGATCTCCATTAATAATAAAAGAGGCAGTAGCTTTATTAGTATATTCCCCTTTAAATATTACAGCTGTAGATACAGAAATTTTAAATATACCCTCATTAACTATTTGAGAGTAAACAGTTGATTTACAAAATATTAATACGAAAAATAGAAGAAAATATAGAGGTTTCATTGTTTTAAAATCTTATCTGTGATTAATAATATAAATTTACTTGATAACAAAGTAGTGCGCGATGATACATATCATAGTCTCATTTATAAAAACACTGTAAATCAGTTTTTTCCAAAAAAAATGTCTATGTATATACTTTTTTCTTTGTATATAATGCTGCGCATTAATACAATACAAAATTTAAATTTTCCACAAAATCACCTGTTATAGACGGTTTTATGGTTATTTTTTGTTGTATTGGTTTCGCTTTGTACCCTATTTTTTTTAGTTGATCTTCGTCAATTCGCAATAGATATTCTCCTGGGTTTAAACCTAAATAACTATAATAACCATCAGATTCGCTTTGGGTTTCAGCTATTTTACGTCCAAGTGTATCATAAATATGTATGGTTATGCGTCCTAAACCAAGATTTTTATCTTCTTTGTCTTCGTAGATCATTCCAGTAACTTCACCATAAACAAGAATGGGTATTTCAATTTTTTTGAATTGGTGCGGATCTACCAAAACTTGATAGGTTTTATGTTTAAACTTCCAACCAATATTCTCTAAATCACCATCGTCGAAAGTAAGTTTGTATTTTATAAAAGAATTTAAATCAGAAATTCTAATTATAGAATCTTTTTCAATGCTTTTAATTTTTCCTCCTGATATTCTTACATTTTTAACTAACACTCTTGGTTCATCTGCCTCTTTTGTGCCATTTTGGTTTAAATCAAGAAAAGGATAACAGATAATACCCCCTTTACCCATTGCAGAATTATAATCAGGATTTATAGAACCATTTCCAACTCCAAAAGCTAAACTACCTTGTGCACTTTGTTGAATTGCAAGCTGATTGTTATTGTAAAATGAACTAACACCAGTTCTTGCATAAGCTAAATCATATCGTATACTCAAATTAATATTGTTAGTTCCAAATTGTATATTTTTTTCTATTGAAGCAGAATAAGTGATTCTTGCAGCTCTTTTTTCAATTTCAGCACGTATTCGTATCAAATTATTTTCAGATATGTTATACTGAATGGTAGGGCGAATTATAAAACCATTGCTAAATTTTCTCGAGAAAACTAAAGTAGATGTGATAAAAGAATTTTGATTATTAATCCAGTTAGATGCTACAGAAATGTTTAATGAATTGTTTTTATAACGAGCAGAAACTAGTGCATTAAGTTGGTTAAAATTAAACGTATTGTAAATAAATTGATTAAACGTCAATTTTGTATTACCTCCAAACTTTTTAAACCTATAAGGCAGGGATAGTTGTACCATCCTTTCTTCATTCATTTGGTCAATTGTAGCTTGCTGACCTTCAACATAGGTATTGTAATCAAATTCTAAAAATGCACTTCTACCAAAGTAATAGTTAAATGTACTTTTAAAACTTACATTATGTGCATATTTAAAGTTTAAAATCATTTTAGAAAATGGTTGATATGCAAGATTTGCAAAAGGTATAAAGGTATGTTCTGGTATACTAGATAAATATTCTACACCACCGCCAATAGTAACAGATCTATTTACGCCATAATTCACTTCACTTCTTGCAAATGAACTATCATTGTTATCTTCTAACACACCCCCAGCTATATTATATTCTAAAACACCTGATGGCATAAAGGTATAAGGTGTATTTATTATTTTTTCTTCAATACGTTCTTCTCCTAACGGACCGTAGAATTTTAATGTTAATGTAGTGTAACCATAAACTACAGGAACATTAAACAAATAAAAACCTGACGCATCTGTTGAGGTATAATCTACCAAAGCATCATTGATGTATAATTCAATTGTCCAATTAGGTTCACTATAATCGCTTATAGTATAGGTTCCTTTTGCTTTTCTTATAGTATTTGGTGAGTTGTTAATTCTTGCACCTATAACTGGAGCTCCTAAAAAAGAAATTGCTTGCGTTACTATTTTACCAAGTTGTATTTGTTTTGCAATGCTATTATCATTATTTATCCAACGCCAGTTATAATAAAGCTGTCTTCTATCAAAAGTTCTTTGACTTAAATAATTGATTGAAACCCTGGCTTCACCATAGAGTAATTCACTTCCAAGACCAAGAAAAAATCTTTTATTTGGTTTAAAACCTTCTGCTTGAAATGATGATACAGCCCAATCCATTGTACCACCTCTAAAAAGATGATAATCTCTCCCTAAAATTGTGTCAAAAGTATCTTCTTCATTAGATTGTAATCTTTTGATATTTTTACGCATTTTGTCAAGCCTTGCTAATTTTACAATCGGCAATTCAAAATTAGCTTCTAATTTTGCAGATAAAGACCTAAAATTGAATATTAATTGCATATTAAAAGCTTCACTTAAAACACTTGTTTCAATATAAATAGCACCTAATTTATATGCAATGCCATTGGTTGATTTTACCGTTTTATCTCCTACTATAATTCGCTTGGAATTAAAGTCTATCACATATCTATTATTTTCATTTTCGATAAAACCTGTTATAGCTGAGCCATTTTTTTCTGAATTGCAAGAAATTCCTAATTTTTTAAACAACTCTTCTATATTTACATAAGCTAAACGTTTATCGGTAATAATGGCATCAACCTCAAATCGAAGATAGCCTTTTACAATGATATCAATTGGCACCTGATCATAAGAGACAATAGGGTCTAGTTTGATTTCTTTATCATAAGGTGGTATTGTTTTTGCCTGAAGATTAAGTAGAACAAAGAAAAACCCAAAGAAAATGATTTTCCACTTTTTATAAGTTTTTTGATATTGAGAAGGACGATATGATTGTTTCGTAGCCATCCATTTATTCTTGAGCAAAAATCATTGAAAAACCACCTATATATAATCCAGGAATAGCATTTGCGGAAACTATTAATTTTCCGCCAACTCTTAACGCTGTTATAAAATTACAATTATTATCTGTTGGAAATTCAGAACCAGATATTCCATGATCTGTTGGGCCAACAACCAATTCTATATCACCTCCATTACTACCATTTATCATTACAGAGTAATCGTAAGTAATGGCAACTTTTCTGCCTTGGCAAAGTTTAATTTCGAAAATAGCAGGTGTTACAGTAGCTGTATTTAAAGAAACTACACCACCAGTAACATTTACATTTCCCTGATAATCAACCTCAATGGTACCTGCACTAGCTACATAAAAAACTCCAAAATCTATTGGTTGAGTTGGTAATACAGTAATATTCCTACTGGGTAATCCTGGTTGTGCAACTATGTATGATATAAAAAGTAAAAACACAGAAAATTGCAACCACTTTAGTAAGTTTAATATATTAGTTAGTCTGTTCATTTTAAGTTATGTTAAAGACTAATTAGTATTCTTGATTGCTACATTTAAAAATGTAATTTATAATGCTAAATTAGTTTCAGATAATATTTCTTCTCTTTTGTTTTTAGTGAAAACTATATGTAATGTACCCCCATCAAAATTTATGTTTTTTGGAGGGTTAAGCTTTATATTAATAATTCTTAAATTACCTGGCGTATAAATACCAACTCCATTTACTTGACTAATTTTGGTAACTTTATTTTTTTTATCTATATAATGAATACTTAAATCTCCATACACAGACATGTTACCTATTCTATTTAAGTGAAACTTCAAGGTACTTTCGTTAGTGTTTAATGGTGTCAATTCTGGATCTGTAATTGTAACAGTAGTGTTGTTTTCACCCTTTCTTACAATACAAGGAATTGAGATCCCAAAAATTGGTTTTAATTGTACAGAAATACTTGAAGTATCTTTTTTCTTATTAATATCTTCTAATTTACCTTTGTCTTCAGCTCCTCTAAAGTACAAGTGAGATCGATACTCGCCATCTGCTAGACTTTTAGCGTTTCTAAGCTGTACTTTTAGGGTTTGTGATTGATATGGCCCTAAAATTACTCTACGAGGAAAATACCGCAAGTTAGTTGAGGCAAAATTTAAACCTTCTTCTGGCAATGAAATTACTTTCATCTGGCCATATTTTGTCATTTTATATTCAACAAAAGAAATATTGTAGATAGCAGTATCTTCTCCTGTATTTGTTAATACCACTTTTTCAATATTTTCTTTGGTGTCAAAAACAATACGTGTAGGATACACTAATAAATTACCTTGTGCAAATAATGGTGTAATCGTTTTGGTTAAAAAAATAACCAGTAACGAAAATTTAAAAATAGTTTGTGTTAATAAGGTTTTTTTTAAAAGTAAATTCATAACGATTTCATTTTGAGTTTTACAAATAAAAAATCAAGCATCTTTGATATATCAAAGAAGCTTGATTTTTTTTAAGAACTTAGTTATAAGCAACAGTTACTTCAAAAGAACCAACATATTCTCCTGCAGTTTCATCGTTGTCTAAAGTTAAGGTAGCCCCTACTTTTACAGTATCAGTTCCTGCAGATAAGG
>JBNMNV010000125.1:0-8770 GCA_051278125.1 Polaribacter sp.
GCTCCATAACGTTTTATTTGTGTTGCTTCCCAAATAAATTTTTCTTCACCTTCTTTTAACGAAATGGAGTTTACAATGCATTTTCCTTGCACAACTTGTAAACCAGCCTCAATGATTTCCCATTTAGAGCTATCAATCATAATTGGAACTCTGCAAATATCTGGCTCAGCAGCAATTAAATTCAAAAAGCGAACCATTGCTTCTTTTCCATCAATCAAACCATCATCAAAATTAATATCGATAATTTGTGCACCTCCATCAACTTGATGCCTTGCAACATCTAAAGCTTCATCAAATTTTTCTTCTTTTATTAAGCGTAAGAATTTTTTAGATCCTGCAACATTTGTTCGTTCTCCAACATTTATAAAATTGCTGTTTTCGTTTAGAATTAAAGGTTCTAAACCAGACAAATGCATATATTTAGTTTGTTTTACTTTCATTACTTATAATGTTCTACTGTTGGAAAAGGTTCATAAAAATGATGTAATAATTTTTTCCATTCTTGATATTTATCAGATTTTCTAGATCCAATTTCGTGATCTTCTATAGTTTGCCAATTCACTAATAAAATATATTTATCTTCTTGCTCAACACATTTTTTAAGTTGATAAGAAATATATCCTTTGACAGAAGAAATAATACTTTCAGCTTTTTGAAAATTAATTTCAAAAGCTCCTGAAAATCCTTCTTTTATATGTAATATGGCTACTTCTAAAATCATAATTTAATACTATTCTTAAACAATTTCAGGATGAAGTCTTGGTTTGTATTTTGAAGCAATATTAGCAATTACGCGAATATGCTCTGGACTTGTCCCACAGCAACCTCCAATAATATTGATAAGATTTTTCTTTAAATATTCTTCAATTTGCTCGCCCATTTCTTCTGGAGTTTCGTCATATTCTCCAAATGCATTTGGCAATCCTGCATTTGGGTGTGCAGAAATGGCAAAATCAGTTTTATTTGCAATGGCTTCTAAATGTGGTTGTAATAAATTGGCACCTAGCGCACAATTAAACCCAACAGATAATAACGGAATATGAGAAACAGAAATTAAAAACGCTTCTGCAGTTTGCCCTGATAATGTTCTACCTGATGCATCTGTAATGGTACCACTTAACATTACTGGAATCTCTATATTTCTTTCTTCTTTTACTTGTTCAATAGCAAACAAGGCAGCTTTTGCGTTTAAAGTATCAAAAACAGTTTCTACCAATAATACATCTACGCCACCATCTAACAACGCTTCTGCTTGTTGTTTATAAGCAATTCTTAAATCCTCAAAAGTTACAGCTCTATATCCAGGATCATTTACATCTGGAGACATACTTGCTGTTCTATTTGTTGGCCCCATAGAACCTGCTACAAAACGTGGTTTATGTGGTTCTTTTGCGGTAAATTTAATAGCAACTTCTTTGGCAATTTTTGCAGATTGATAATTGAGTTCGTACACCAAATTTTCCATTTGATAATCTGCCATGGCAATTGTAGTTCCAGAAAACGTATTGGTTTCTATAATATCTGCTCCTGCTTCAAAATATTTTCCGTGAATCGTTTTGATAGCTTCTGGCTGTGTAATTGACAACAAATCATTATTCCCTTGAAGTGGGGTTGGATACTCTTTAAAGCGATCTCCTCTAAAATCTTCTTCAGTGAATTTATAGGCTTGAAGCATAGTGCCCATGGCACCATCTAACACTAAAATTCGTTCTTGTAAAGCTTTATAAATATTTGACATTCTTGTTTGATAATTAATATCAATATGTCATCAGGAAAAGTATACTATTTTCGCTGCTATCTGTCAGAATAAAATTCCGTAGAATGTGGCACCTTCTTTGGTCTTTAAAATTAAAGATCTTGATTTTCATCAATACAAGGGTTGCTAAGGTTTCAACGGGTCTAATCCCTCTACCTTTCGTGATAACATATTAATAAGTTTATGAACTTAATTCGATACAAAGTAACGAACTTTTTTTATGATTTAATAATGAATATTGTTTTTCTTTAAAATTATCAGTTAGAAAAATTAATTCTCGATATAATTCCCCAAAAAAGCGGAATTACTCGAACTAACAACTCCTAATAATACCTTCATAATTTTAGATAAACTTATTCAAAGATATCTGATGATAAGTACCTGTCTCCTCTATCACAAATAATAGCAACAACAACACCTTTATCAATTGAATTTGCAATTTTTAAGGCTGTGGCTACAGAACCTCCACTACTCATCCCCGCAAAAATGCCTTCTTCTTTTGCCAATCTAATTGTCATTTCTTTGGCTTCTTCTTCACTTACTTCTAAAATTTGATCAATTTTGTTGGCCTTAAAAATGGCTGGTAAATATTCTTCTTTCCATTTTCTGATTCCAGGAATTCTTGCACCATCTTTAGGTTGTGCTCCAATTATTTTGATGTTTTTATTTTTTTCTTTTAAGAAATCGGAAACTCCTGTAACTGTTCCCGTTGTGCCCATAGCCGCAACAAAATGCGTAACTTGACCTTCTGTATCTCTCCAAATTTCTGGACCAGTGGTGTTATAATGTGCTTTTGGATTGTCTAAATTATCAAACTGATTTAAAAGCACATAACCTTTTTCGTCTCTAAGCTTAAATGCTAAATCGCGAGACCCTTCAATTCCTTTATCAGCAGAAGTTAAAATTACTTTTGCTCCATAAGCACGCATTGTTTTAACTCTTTCTATGGTTGAGTTTTCTGGCATTGTAAGCACCATATTTACACCTAGAACTTTTGCCATTAAAGCTAAGGCAATACCAGTATTTCCACTTGTGGCTTCTACTAAAGTATCGCCTTTTTTTATACTTTTTCTTTTGAGTGCTTCAGAAATCATATAATAAGCAGCTCTGTCTTTTACGCTTCCTCCTGGGTTATTACCCTCCAATTTTAAAAGTAAGGTTACACCCTCTTTTTTGAAAATATGTTGCGCTTCCACTAAAGGTGTATTCCCCACAAAATCTATGATACTTTTTGTAATCATTTTTACTTTCTTTTTGTAATAAAATTATTTGATTCTACAGTTACCACTGATTTTTCTGGTATTGATTCTGTGATACAAACATTTGCTCCAATAATTGAGTTTGCTCCAATAACCACATCACCTCCTAAAATAGTAGCATTTGCATAAATAACAACTCCATTTTCTATGGTTGGATGTCTTTTTGTATAGGCTAAACTCTTTTTCACTTGAATTCCGCCTAAAGTAACTCCTTGAAAAATCTGCACATCATCTCGAATAATGGTAGTTTCTCCAATTACAATTCCTGTTGCGTGATCTATAAAAAAGGAGGCTCCTATTTCTGCTCCTGGATGAATATCTGTGCCTGTTGTGCTGTGTGCAAATTCACTCATCATTCTTGGTAAAACAGGAATATTCAACTTTAATAATTGATGACTTAAACGATGCACGGCAATCGCGTAAAAACCTGGATATGCTAAATAAATCTCTTCTAAACTTTTTGCAGCTGGGTCGTTTTTTTCTGCCGCTTTTGCATCTAAATCTAACTTTCTTCTAATAGTAACAAAATAACTTTCAAAAGCATCCCATACACTTTCTCCATTTTCAACAGACAATCTTTCCAAGATTTTTAAAAATTTTAATCTTGTTTCTGAGCCACTTTCTGATAAGTGATTTACATCAAATAAATTATTGATTAATTGTTTTGTAAAAACCCCAACAGCATCTCTTAAACACATGCTGTAATTTTTAAAACCAACTAATTGTTCTGTTTGTTTTATTTGTTCTGTTTGTTCCATGATAGCCCTAACTTTCTGGTGCTAATTCAACTTCTAACCCTTCCATTTCTGGTGTCATTTGTATTTGACAACCTAGCCTACTATTATCTTCTATATGAAAAGCTTCTGCTAACATCGCATCTTCATCCGCTGAAATTTCTGGTAATTTATGGTCAGATAGCACATAACATTGGCACGAAGCACACATAGCCATTCCTCCACAGATACCAATTGTGCCTTCTTCTGCCAATTCGTAAGAGCGAACAACCTCCATCAAATTCATTGCCATATCCGTTGGCGCAACAACCTCATGAGCTACACCATTTCTATCTGTTATTTTTATGTTGATGTCTTGCATCTATTTTCTTTTTGATAAAATTATTTGCAAAGTTAAAGAAACCTAACAAGAATATGATAGGATACCATTTATCATTCTTCAATTCCTGATATGACATACTTTTTATACCCATTCTGTTTTGAAATTACTGTAAAAGAAAATGATGATTTTTTTCTTTATAGAAAATAGAAAAATAAAGCATAGCATTCGTTACGGTTTCTTTTTATGTTGAAATAGAAAGGAAAAAAGGAGTTTTATTGCGGCATTACATCTCTAAAACAGCATTACTATTGACGTTAAAACGTTTTGCCAAAAGTAAATTGAAGCGGAATGGCAACACCATCGTTTCTAGTAAAAATATTACCATTTGAATAATGCATCAGGCGCAATTCGAAATTATATTTTCTGTCTTTTCCGAAGAACAAACCAAAGCCCATGGTATCATGATAGGTTACTTTAGGACCACTTTTAAAACCATCAATATCACTTTTGGTGATAAATGCCGGACCAATGATGGAGTAATTCGTATAAAAATCAAACGCTTTTTTTCTTAATAAGTAAAACCTTAAGACTGGAAAAACAGAAAATGCAAATACATTTGATTGCCCAAGTTCTGATTGAAAATAAGTGATGCTTGCACCCCAATCTAAAGAAAAAATCTTTTCTGATCTAAATATTAATCTTTGATATGTTAAAGAAAAAGCATGTTGCGCCCTTACGGCTCCTACCCAAAAAACAGGAACACCAAAACTCTCAAAATTACCGACGGACAGACTCATTGCAAAAAATTGATTCACTCCAAATCCAAGGGCTCCTGTGCCATAACTCACCTGAAAAATATTCTTTGGAAAAAAGTAGCCATTATTTGCGAATGCTTCGGCAGTTTTGTCATCAAGTTGTTGCAAATGATATTCAAAACCCAAGGTTGCTTGCGAAATAGAAGGCTGATTGTGTTTTATCGCTTTTGGTAAAAATGTTCCGCTTAAAGACAAACGCCATTTATCATTTAAGCGGTGTTGCAAGCCAAATCCATAAATTAAACTCGCAAAATGAGCATCTTCATAAATTACTTGATCTTCTATAGAAAAACCAAATCTAGTTAGATTAGCGATTCCTGCCTCCGCATAAAAAGAAGTTTTATCATAGATTTTAAAATCTTTTTTTAAAGATAAAGACCAAGCGTTGATCCAAACACTTCTCTCGTAACCAATATTATTTACATTATCATATTTAAACCAAGATGCGGGTCTCATCGTTCCGAATTGAAGAGACAAATCATCTGTTACCTTATGACCTAATAACAATCTTCCTGAAAACCAGTTTCTACTAAAAGTTTCTGTTTGATATCCATCAATTAAATTAGCATTCGAAAAAGGATAAAAAATACCACCAAAATTTAAACTATAATAAGAGTTGGCTAAAAAATTAGTAAACTTGGTTTTTGGGTTTTCCTTTTCTTGAGAAAAACCATGCATTGTAAAAAACAATAGCACGATTAAGAGGTGTTTTTTTATCAAAAGTTTGTCGAATTTCCTCAAATATAAGTATTCTAAAACTTTGCTAAAAATCTAAAGCTTGCGAAATATCTTCAATAATATCTTCAATATTTTCTAGACCTACTGAAATTCTTACCAATCCATCTGTAATACCAACTTCTAACCGATCGCTTTCTGACAAACGCCCATGTGTGGTAGATGATGGATGCGTAACAATAGATCTCGTATCTCCTAAATTTGCTGATAAAGAACACATTTTAATATTGTTTAAAAATTTTCTCCCAGCTTCGATACCTCCTTTAATTTCGAAAGCAACGATATTGCCTCCTAATTTCATTTGCTTTTTGGCTACTTTGTGCTGCGGATGTGATTTTAAGAAAGGATATTTCACAAATTCCACATGGGTATTACCCTCTAGAAACTTGGCAACTTTTAAGGCATTCTTGCAATGTTTTTTAACTCTAACAGTAAGAGTTTCTAAACTTTTTGATAATACCCAGGCATTAAATGGCGACATTGCTGGCCCTGTATTTCTTGCGAACAAGTAAATTTCTCGCATCAAATCTTTATTCCCAACAGTTACTCCGCCTAAAACTCTTCCTTGCCCATCAATTAATTTTGTTGCAGAATGAATAACTAAATCTGCTCCAAAATTAATAGGTTGTTGCACATAAGGTGTTGCAAAACAATTATCAACGATAAAAATTAATTGATGTTTTTTAGCAATTTTACCAAGCAATTTTAAATCTAAAATATCTACTGCCGGATTTGTGGGCGTTTCGATATATAAAATCTTTGTGTTTTTTGTAATCAAACTTTCTATCAAATCAACCTCATTTACTTTAAAATAAGACGTTTCGATATGCCATTTTGGTAAATATTTGGTAAACATATTATGTGTAGAACCAAAAACAGATCTGCAAGAAAGCACATGATCTCCTGCATTTAGCAACGCTGCAAATGTTGTAAAAATAGCAGACATGCCGGTGGCAAAAGCATACCCGGCTTCTGCACCTTCCATCGCAACAATTTTATCTACAAATTCAGTTGTATTCGGATTTGTAAATCGGCTGTATAAATTCCGTTCTTTTTCTTCTGCGAAGGATGCTCTCATTTCTTCAGCATCGTCAAAAACAAAACTAGAGGTTAAATATAAAGGTGTAGAATGCTCAGAAAATTGAGATCTTTCTGTTTGATTTCTTATGGCTTGTGTTTCGAAATGTTTACTCATACTTTGGTTAATGGGTATTAGTTTTTGGTTGATGGTTTTTACAAATAAACCACAACTTTACACTAAAAACTAATTTAGTTATTATGTTTTGCTAATCGTAGAATATCTCCAAAAACACCTCTTGCAGTTACATTTGCTCCTGCTCCTGCTCCTTGAATTACGATTGGTTGCGCTCCATAGGATTCTGTATAAATTTCAAAAATTGCATCCGAACCTTTTAAAGCACCTAAAGGTGTAGTTTTTGGGATAGAAACCAATTTCACCTCTAAATTCCCTTTGTTTTTTGATAAATCACCACTCAATTCACCGATATAACGTAAAACGTGATTTGGTTTTTGATTGTCTTTTAAAGTCTTGTAATCCTCATTTAACAACTCCAAATTTCTTAAAAAATTATCGGCAGAACCTTCTCTTAAATTTTCTGGAATTAAGTTTTTAACGACCACTTCATCCAATTCATTTTCCAAATCGAGTTCTCTTGCTAAAATTAGTAATTTCCTAGCAACGTCATTTCCGCCTAAATCCTCTCTTGGATCTGGTTCTGTAAATCCTTTCTCAATTGCTTCTTTTAGTACTTTAGAAAAAGGAACATTTTCAGCAGAAAAGTTATTAAACAAATAGCTTAATGAACCTGAAAAAACACCTCTAATTTTGGTGATGTTTTCTCCGGACTCATGCAATAAACGAATGGTGTCAATTAAAGGTAAACCTGCCCCCACATTGGTTTCATATAAATATTGCTTTTTATGTTCTTTTAATTTCACCCTTACTTCTTTGTAAAAATCATAAGATAAGGTATTTGCAATTTTATTACAAGAAACCAAATCAAAACCAGCCTCAATAAAAGGAATGTAATTACTCACAAAATTTGCGCTTGCGGTGTTGTCAACAGCTATCAAATTTTCAAAATGATGTGTTTCTGCAAATGCAATAATATCTTTGACTGAAACATTCTCAACGCCACTTTCTGATAGATTTTTTTTCCAGTTTTTAGAAACTCCATGCTTGTTTAACAATACTTTTTTAGAGTTTGCCACTGCAAAAACATTAAACTGAATTTTTCTTCTCTCTAAAATAGATTGTGTATTTTCTATAATTTGATCGATTAAGGTTCCGCCAACCAAACCTTTTCCAAAAATAGCTATGTTTATTTTTTTTGTCACTCCAAAAACCTGTCCATGAATTACGTTAACTGCTTTGTGCAATTCATTCTTCTTAACCACCAAACTTACATTTTTACCGGTAACGGTGTTATTGAATAAAAGTGGTACAATTTGGTTTCTAATCAAGGCATTATAAGGATGATGAAATTCACTTAAATCTTGACCAATAATTGAAATTACGGCAACATTATCGACTATAGAAATACAATTTACATCTTGCGAATAAAAGTCATTTTCAAATTCTTTTTCTAATGAGTAAACAGCTTCTTGCGCCCTATCCGCCTCAATAATTAAGCCAATTCCTCTTTCTGAAGAACCTTGAGAAATAATACTGATACTAATATTTTTATCGCTTAAAACTTTAAAAATTCGTGCATCTACACCTACTTTTCCTAACAAACCTCTACCTTCAAAGTTTAGCAACGCCACATTATCAATTGTAGAAATAGATTTAATTCCTTTTGTAGACGATTCTGATGTAATTAAAGTTCCTTGGTCTTCTTTATTAAAGGTATTTAAAATACGAAGATCAATATTTTTTTCTAATAATGGAATGATGGTTTTTGCATGTAAAATAGTTGTTCCAAAATTGGCCAATTCATTGGCTTCCGAATACGATAATTGGGCAATCTTTTTAGCATCTGCAACCAAATCAGGATTTGCTGTAAAAATTCCGTTAACATGAGTATAATTTTGCAACTCATCAGCATCTAAAAAATTAGCTAATAAAGAAGCTGTATAATTACTGCCATTTCTTCCTAAAGTGGTAGTTTCTCCTTTTTTGTTTGCTG
>JBNMNV010000126.1:0-8749 GCA_051278125.1 Polaribacter sp.
AAAAGGAATCATTAGAGGATTCTTTTTAATTTTTGTAGGATATTTAATACGAATTCCATTTTTAGAATGGCTTTTTGGAACTTTTGATACGTATTTTTTAGTGGTAGACGTGCTGCAATGTATTGGTTTAAGTTTAATCTGTATTATTTTACTTTACTTTTTATCGGCAAAAAAAATACTACTTTTTTCATTCATTACCCTAATTTTAGGAACTTTTATCTTTGTTACAGAACCCTTATATCGGGGTATAAATTTTGAAAATATTCCACTTATTTTTGGCAATTATATTTCTAAAAGCAGTGGATCCATTTTCACGATTATTCCATGGTTTGGTTATGTTTCTTTCGGCGCTTTTTTAGCCACAATATTTTTTAACCACATACATCAAAAATATTTTAAACCTATTGCCATAGGTTCTTTTATACTTGTAGGAAGTATTTTAATTTTCCATTCTTCCTATATTTTATGTGAAATATCCGAAGCAACCAACATCAAATTATTTTTAGATGCCGCTAGTTACAACTACCTCTTTATAAGATTAGGCAATGTTATGCTCTACTTTGCTTTCTTTTATGCGTTTGAAAACTACCTTAAGTATCCTTTGATTTTAAAAATTGGACAAAAAACATTGTCTATTTATGTAATTCACTTCATCCTTATCTATGGCAGTTTTACTGGTATTGGTTTAAAAGTAATTGGCAAAACACTTACACCTTGGCAAGCAACTTTTGGGGCCCTTCTATTTATTACTTGTGTTTGTTTTATTTCATTTTACTATGTAAAAACGAATGCCTATTTATATAAAAATTTAAGAGTTTTTATCGATAAACGTAGGAACAAAAGTGATGCTCTGTAAACTTTTAAAGTATTATACTATTTTAAAAATTTATGAACAACAAAAAAGCAGTTGTAAAAAAATACAACTGCTTATACCAATTCTAAAATAAAATATTACTCACCTTGACCTAAAGAGAAGCCTCTTTTTCCATCAAACTCATATAAATTTTCGGTTTTTATTATCTGGAAACCTTCATTATGTAACGAAGATTGTAAGGCAATTATTTTTTCGAAATCTACTTGATTATACACTTTTTCTGCATCAATTTTAGAATTGATATCTACAAATCTGCATCTCCAATGATCTGTACAATAGGTTTCTTTCATGCCTTCTGGATATACTTTTACACCTCTATTAGTAATCATTTTTAACTTCAAATTAAAAGCCTCAATATTACATAAAGCATCACCAATAATATTGGCGTCAGTTCCTTTCCAATTGATAAATATATCCACACCAACTAAAACTTGCTTTTGATTTTTTCTTTTATAAGTTGGTATTACAATTTCACCATTTCCTGCGGCTAAATTACTGATAGGTAATGTTGTTGGTTGGTTTCCTAAATTTTCGATAACCTTAGAGGCAAATTCACTTGTAGAAACCAATTCTTTTGAAATTGCTTCTTTAAACACATCTGCTGTATGATACCCTTTCTCTAAAGTAGTTAACCAAGCATTTTTGATGGTGTCTGCAATTTTAGTTTTCCCAACATGAGACAACATCATCACTGCTGCATTTAACAATCCAGAAGGATTTGCTGTTTTTTTACCGGCAATATCTGGTGCAGAACCATGAATTGCTTCAAACATAGCTACATTTGTTCCGATGTTTGCAGAACCTGCCATACCCACAGAACCTGCAATTTCAGCAGCGATATCAGAAATAATATCTCCATATAAATTAGAAGTTACAATCACATCATAATTATTAGGATTCGCAGCCAAACGAGCGGATCCTATATCAATTATTTGAGCATTACTTTCAATATTTGGATATTCTGCTGCAATTTCTTTGAAAACAGTATGAAATAAACCATCGGTTAATTTCATAATGTTGTCTTTTACCATACAAGTCACCTTCTTTCTTCCGTAAGCTTGTGCATACTCAAAAGCATATCTTACTATCTTTTCGCAACCTGGTCTCGTAATTAATTTTAAACATTGTACAACATCTTGCGTTTGTTGATGCTCTATACCTGCATATAAATCTTCTTCGTTTTCTCTTACAATCACAACGTCCATTCCTGCAAAATTCGTTTGCACATAAGGCGCATATGCCGTTACAGGACGCACATTTGCAAACAAACCTAAAGATTTACGCAAGGTTACATTTAAACTCTTATACCCTTTTCCTTGTGGTGTTGTAATGGGTGCTTTTAAAATGATTTTATTTCTATTGATGGTTTCCCACGCACTTTTTTCTATTCCGGCAGAATTGCCAGACAAATATACTTTTTCGCCAATTTCAATTTTTTCAGCTTGGATATTTGCTCCGGCAGCTTCTAAAATTCGTAAAGTAGCCGTCATAATTTCTGGACCAATCCCATCGCCATAGGCTACTGCAACTTTAGTAATATTATTTTTAATTGTACTTACTTCTTTTTGTTTTATTTGAGTGGTATCCATCTTATTGTTTTTTTGATGGTACAAATATTAAAAAAATTAATCATACTTTTTTATTTATGTTTTTTATGATTTACATAAACAATATTAATGATACTATTTTAGGAAATAAAAAAAGCGAAACTTTCATTTCACTTTCTATTTTTAAGCTTTTCCTGTAGGCCCAAAATTCATAGGAATTGGTGGTTGCTCGTAATCTTTTATTTCTCCGTTTTGTTGTTCAAACTTTCGAACGTTATCTGCTAATGCTTTTGATAATCTTTTAGCATGTTGCGGGGTTAAAATAATTCTCGACTTTACTTTTGCTTTGGGTACACCCGGCATAATATTAATAAAATCAACAATAAATTCTGATACAGAATGATTAATAATTGCTAAATTAGAATAGGTTCCTTCCGCAATTTCCTGATCTAGTTCTATATTTAACTGACCGTCTTTGTTTTGATTTTCTTCCATAATTAAAATTTTTTATTTGTTTACTCCTACAATGGTTTAAAGGTATTAAAAAAAAAGTTGAATTGAATCCTGAAAATAACTTCAGTAAACAATTCAACTTTTTAAATATATAAACGTTTTTACGTTATTTAGAAACCTTGTTCCATTTCTTCTTTAGACCCAACAATGATATTTTCGTAAGATCTCATACCTGTACCTGCCGGAATTCTCTTACCAACAATTACATTTTCTTTTAAGCCTTCTAAAGTATCAATTTTACCACTTACTGCCGCCTCGTTTAAAACTTTTGTAGTTTCTTGGAAAGAAGCTGCAGAAATAAACGATTTAGTTTGCAATGATGCTCTGGTAATACCCTGTAAAACTTGTTCTGCGGTTGCTGGTTTTGCATCTCTAGCCTCCACTAAGTTGTTATCATTTCTTCTCAATAAAGAATTTTCATCTCTTAATTGACGAGCAGAAATAATTTGACCTTCTTTTAAGTTTTCAGAATCTCCAGCATTTTCGACCACTTTCATTCCGTAAATAGCATCATTATCTACGATAAAGTCAGCTTTATGAATTAATTGATTCTCTAAAAATAAGGTATCTCCAGAGTCAATAATTTTAACTTTACGCATCATTTGACGAACTACAACTTCAAAATGCTTGTCATTAATTTTTACACCTTGTAAACGATATACTTCTTGTATTTCATTTACCAAGTATTGTTGCACTGCTGATGGTCCTTTAATTCTTAAAATATCGGAAGGAGTTGTTGCCCCATCTGATAAAGGCATCCCTGCTTTGATAAAGTCATTTTCTTGCACTAAAATCTGATTAGAAAGTTTTACTAAATACTTGCTAATATCTCCTGTTTTAGATTCTACGATAATTTCTCTATTACCACGCTTAATTTTACCGAAAGAAACCACACCATCAATTTCTGAAACCACAGATGGATTCGAAGGATTACGTGCTTCAAACAATTCGGTTACCCTAGGTAAACCTCCAGTAATATCTCCTGCTTTCCCAGATTTTCTTGGTATTTTAACCAATGTATGACCAGATTCAACCATCTGTCCATCATCAATCATTAAATGTGCACCTACAGGTAAACTATAAGAACGTAAAGCATTACCATCTTTATCTTCAATAATTAAAGAAGCAATAATTTTCTTATTTTTAGAATCGGTCATTACTTTCTCTTGGAAACCTGTTTGCTCATCTACTTCTACAGAGTAATTAATACCTTGCTGTAAATTATCAAACTTCACTTTTCCTCCAAATTCAGAAACAATTACACCGTTAAATGGATCCCATTGAACAATAACGTCGCCTTTTTTAATGGTCTTTCTTTCTTTATCAAAAATAATAGAACCGTAAGGAATAATGTTTGTACTTTGAGTTATGCCTGTTTTCTTATCTATAATTTTAATTTCTGCAGTTCTAGAAATTACAATATCTGTTATGTTACCATCGTTATCTTTGCCTTCTACTGTTCGTAGATCTTCGATTACAACGTTTCCATCAAATTTTGCACTTAACTTATTTTCTTCAGAAATGTTACCGGCAACCCCACCAACGTGGAATGTACGCAATGTTAACTGCGTTCCTGGCTCTCCAATAGATTGTGCTGCAATTACACCAACTGCTTCACCAATTTGAACTTTATTACGCGTTGATAAACTTAAACCGTAACATTTTGCACAAATACCTTTGGTAGATTCACATGTCAAAGCAGATCTTACTTCAACGCTATCAATTCCTGATTTTTGAACAGTATCCGCTAATTTAGAAGTAATAGATTCATTTGCTTCTAAAAGAAGTTCATCTGTTAATGGGTGATATACATTTTGTAAAGAAATTCTACCTTCAATTCTATCTGATAAAGATTCTACAATCTCATCATTTTTCTTCAATGGCCCAACGTCTAAACCTCTTAAAGTACCACAATCTTCTTCGTTAACGATAACGTCTTGAGAAACATCCACCAATCTACGTGTTAAGTAACCTGCATCTGCCGTTTTTAAAGCGGTATCGGCTAATCCTTTACGCGCACCGTGTGTAGAGATAAAGTATTCAAGAATTGACAATCCTTCCTTAAAGTTAGAAAGAATAGGGTTCTCAATAATTTCTCCACCACCAGCAGTAGATTTTTTAGGCTTTGCCATTAATCCACGCATCCCTGTTAACTGACGAATTTGCTCTTTAGACCCCCTTGCTCCAGAATCTAACATCATATAAACCGAGTTAAAACCTTGTTGGTCTTCACGCAAATTCTTCATAGATAATTCAGTTAATCTGTTGTTGGTAGAACCCCAAACATCAATTACCTGATTGTAACGCTCTTTTTGCGTTAACATACCCATATTATAGTTTCCTACAATGATATCTACTTCTGCATTCGCAGTATCAATCATTGATTGTTTTTCTTTCGGAATAATAATATCTCCTAATGAGAAAGATAAACCACCTTGAAAGGCAAATTTATATCCCATATTTTTTATCTCATCTAAGAAATCTCCTGTTGTAGGAATATCTGTAGCTTTTAAAATTCCACCGATAATTCCACGCAAGTTCTTTTTAGTTAAAACTTCATTAATATAACCTGCAGCAGGAGGAACAACTTCATTAAATAAAACTCTACCAACAGTAGTTTTTATAATTTTGGTTACGATTTCTCCTTCTTCATTTAAATCTTGAGTTCTTACTCTTATACCAGCATTTAAGTCTACCATTTCTTCGTTAAAAGCAATGGTTACTTCTTCTGGTGAATAGAAAGTTAAACCTTCTCCTTTGATTGGAACTTCAGGAGTAGAAATTCTTTCTTTGGTCATGTAATATAAACCCAGTACCATATCTTGAGAAGGAACCGTTACGGGCGCACCATTTGCAGGATTTAAAATACTATGAGAAGCTAACATTAATATTTGTGCTTCTAAAATAGCTTCTGGTCCTAATGGTAAGTGAACCGCCATTTGATCTCCATCAAAATCGGCATTAAAGGCAGTACACACCAATGGGTGTAATTGTATTGCTTTCCCTTCAATTAATTTTGGTTGAAATGCTTGAATACCAAGTCTGTGCAATGTAGGAGCCCTGTTTAATAAAACTGGATGTCCTTTAATTACGTTTTCTAAAATATCCCAAACAACTGGTTCTTTTCTATCAATTATTTTCTTTGCAGATTTAACGGTCTTTACAATTCCTCTTTCAATTAGTTTTCTAATTACAAAAGGCTTATAAAGTTCTGCTGCCATATCTTTTGGGATACCACATTCTGATAATTTTAATTCTGGCCCAACAACAATTACAGAACGTGCAGAATAATCAACACGTTTTCCTAATAAATTTTGACGGAAACGTCCTTGTTTACCTTTTAACGAATCCGATAAAGATTTTAAAGGTCTGTTTGATTCAGTTTTTACTGCGGATGATTTACGTGTGTTATCAAATAAAGAATCTACGGATTCTTGTAACATACGTTTCTCATTACGCAAAATAACTTCAGGAGCTTTTATCTCAACCAATCTTTTTAAACGATTGTTTCTGATAATAACTCTTCTATATAAATCATTTAAATCTGAAGTTGCAAAACGACCACCATCTAAAGGAACTAAAGGACGTAATTCTGGTGGAATTACGGGAACAGCCTTCATAATCATCCACTCTGGCTTATTCTCTCTATTTTTTTGAGAATCTCTAAACGCTTCAACAACATTTAAACGCTTTAAAGCTTCTGTTTTACGTTGTTTAGAAGTTTCTGTATTTGCTTTATGTCTTAATTCAAAAGATAAGGAATCTAAATCGATGCGTGCTAATAAATCGATTAAACACTCTGCTCCCATTTTAGCGATAAACTTGTTTGGGTCCGTATCTTCTAAATATTGATTTTCTTGTGGAATTTCATCAACAATATCTAAATATTCTTCTTCTGTTAAGAAATCCATTTTTTGCAATGGTTCTCCTTCTACATTCTTTGCAATACCAGGTTGAATTACTACGTATCTCTCGTAGTAAATAATCATATCTAACTTTTTAGATGGCAAACCTAAAAGGTATCCCATTTTGTTAGGCAATGATCTAAAGTACCAAATATGCGCCACAGGAACCACTAAATTAATGTGCCCTACTCGATCTCTACGTACTTTCTTTTCGGTAACTTCTACACCACATCGATCACAAACGATCCCTTTGTAGCGAATTCTTTTATACTTTCCACAAGCACATTCGTAATCCTTTACAGGACCAAAAATACGCTCACAAAATAAACCATCTCTTTCTGGTTTGTGCGTACGGTAATTTATAGTCTCTGGTTTTAAAACCTCACCTTTAGAAATCTCTAGAATTGCTTCTGGTGATGATAAACCAATCGATATTTTATTAAACTTTTTTACAGTGTACTTTTCTTGTTTTCTTGCCATGTCTTTTAATAAGTATTCAGTTGGCAGTATACAGTTTTCAGTAACACAATGCTACTGAAAACTGGTTACTGAAAAAATTTATTCTTCTAATCTAACGTCTAAGCCTAAACCTTTCAGTTCATGCATTAATACATTAAATGATTCTGGTAAACCTGGCTCTGGCATTGCCTCACCTTTTACAATACTTTCATAAGTTTTAGCTCTACCCATCACATCATCAGACTTTACAGTTAAGATTTCTCTTAAGATACTTGATGCTCCATAAGCTTCAAGTGCCCAAACTTCCATCTCTCCAAAACGTTGACCACCAAACTGCGCTTTACCTCCTAAAGGTTGTTGCGTAATTAATGAGTACGGACCAATAGAACGCGCGTGCATTTTATCTTCAATCATGTGTCCTAACTTAATCATATAAATAATACCTACTGTTGCTGGTTGATCAAAACGTTTTCCTGTTCCACCATCATACAAATATGTATGTCCAAATCTAGGCACACCTGCTTCATCAGTAATTTCATTAATTTGGTCTAAAGAAGCTCCATCAAAAATTGGTGTAGCATATTTAGTTCCTAATTTTTGACCTGCCCAACCTAGAACTGTTTCATAAATTTGACCAATGTTCATACGAGAAGGTACCCCTAATGGGTTTAATACGATGTCAACTGGGGTTCCGTCTTCTAAGAATGGCATATCTTCTGCTCTTACAATACGAGCCACAATACCTTTATTTCCATGACGTCCCGCCATTTTATCACCCACTTTTAATTTACGTTTTTTAGCGATGTAAATTTTAGCTAATTTTAAAATTCCTGCTGGCAATTCATCACCCACAGAGATTGTAAATTTTTGACGACGTAATGAACCTTGTAAATCATTTACTTTGATTTTGTAGTTGTGAACTAATTCACCTACCAAATCATTTAAATCTTTGTCCGTTGTCCAAGAACCTGTTAAATGAATATAGTCATCAACCGAATTTAACATTTTAAGTGTGTACTTTTTACCTTTTGGTAAAACTTCTTCACCCAAATCATTAAATACCCCTTGAGAAGTTTTTCCACTAATTAAAGTAAAAAGCTTATCGATCAATTCATCTTTAAGGGCCTCAAATTTAATCACAAAAGAAGATTCTAAAGTAGCTACTGCTTCTTTATCTCTTAGTCTTTTGTTTTTATCTTTAACCGCTCTTCTAAATAATTTTTTATCAATTACTACACCTCTTAATGATGGAGAAGCTTTTAATGATGCATCTTTTACATCCCCTGCTTTATCCCCAAAAATAGCACGTAGTAATTTTTCTTCTGGAGTTGGATCAGACTCTCCTTTTGGCGTAATTTTACCAATTAAGATATCACCAGGGTTTACTTCTGCCCCAATTCTAATCATTCCATTTTCATCTAAATCTTTAGTAGCTTCTTCAGAAACGTTAG
>JBNMNV010000127.1:0-8726 GCA_051278125.1 Polaribacter sp.
TATTATGAAACCTACAATGCTTCCGAAGGATTTTTTGCTATACAAGATAGAAATGGTTCGAAAGAATTATTGTTGATGCTAGATTATGGAATTTTCTACGAGTTTATCCCTATGAAAAATTACAAGGGAGAAAATTCTACCACAATCCCATTATCCGAAGTAAAAACGGCCATTAATTATGCTTTAGTGATAACAACCAATAGTGGTTTGTGGCGTTATTTAATTGGTGATACGGTTCGGTTTACATCTTTAGAGCCTTATAGAATTAAAATTACCGGAAGAACAAAACACTACATTAATGTTTTTGGCGAAGAACTAAATATTGAAAATGTAGAAGACGCTTTAAAATTAGCTTGTAAAAAAACAACAGCAACGATTACCGATTATACAGTGGGTCCTATTTTTATGAAAGATAAAAACAGTGGTGGTCATGAATGGATTATTGAGTTTAACAAAAAACCAGAAAGCATGAGTTATTTTACGGAACTATTAGACAATGCTTTAAAATCCATTAATTCTGATTATGAAGCTAAAAGATATAATTCTATGGCATTGGCAATGCCCAAAATTCATGTTGGCAAAAAAGGTTTGTTTTATGATTGGTTAAAGAAAAAGGATAAATTAGGCGGACAGCATAAAGTGCCAAGATTGAGTAATTCTAGAGCTTTTGTTGATGAATTATTAAACCTCTAATTCTGATAAAATTCTTACTGTTATTTTTTATGCTTTTTAAATAGGCATGATTTTTGATAAATAATATTATGATTAATCAAAAACAAAACGACCTTCCTAATGATTAAAAAAGTTATTTTAATGATAGTATTCCTATCATTTAGCTTGGCATCCCACTCTCAAATAGTAACTATCATTAACAAAGAAACTAAAGAAAACTTAGAACAAGTAACTATTTTTAACAAGGCAACTAATAACTATATAACCACTAACGGAAAAGGTCAGGCAAATATTAGCGATTTTATAACTATAAAAACACTAGAGATTCGATTTCTTGGTTTTAAAACAAAATATATTAGCTATGAAATTTTAAAGAAAAACAACTTTCTAATTCAATTGATTCCTACCGTTTTAAGAACTGATGAAATCGTAATTTCTGCAACAAAGTGGCAACAGAAAACATCAGACTTAGCTTCAAAAATCAATTCAATTTCCCCTCAAGAAGTAGCATTAATAAACCCACAAACTGCAGCAGACTTACTAACGGTTTCAGGCAAAGTATTTATTCAAAAAAGCCAGCAAGGTGGCGGAAGCCCAATGATTAGAGGCTTTGCAACCAACAGATTACTCTACACAATTGATGGTGTTAGAATGAATAACGCAATTTTTAGAGCAGGAAATATTCAGAATGTAATTTCTTTAGACCCGTTTGCCCTCGAAGAAACAGAAATAATTTTTGGCCCAGGTTCTGTAATTTATGGAAGTGATGCTATAGGCGCTGTGATGAGTTTTAAAACCCTATCTCCTAGCCTATCTTTAGACGACGAAACCTTAATTACTGGAAATGCTTTTAGTAGATTTTCATCTGCTAACGAAGAAAAAACATATCATACAGATTTTAATTTAGGATATAAAAAATGGGCATTTGTTACAAGTTTAAGCTACAACGATTATGGCGATTTACGAATGGGAAACAACGGACCCGACGAATATTTAAGAAATTTTTATGTAGAAAGACAAAATAATGAAGATATTGTCATCTCTAATAAAGACAATAAAATTCAAAATCCTTCTGGTTATACCCAAACCAATTTAATGCAAAAAGTAAGGTATAAACCAAATGAAAAATGGAATTTTGAGTATGGCTTTCATTTATCAGAAACCTCTAGTTACGCTCGATACGATCGCCATTTAAGAACAAGAAATGGCAATCCAAGATATGGTGAGTGGAAATACGGTCCACAAAAATGGATGATGAATAATTTTGAGTTCAACAAAAAAGGAAACAGTCCTTTTTATGATCATGTAACTTTAAGGTTAACCTATCAAAAATTTGAAGAAAGCAGAATTAGTAGAAATTTTAATGATGATAAAAGAGAAACAAGAACAGAAAAAATAGATGCCTATTCTACAAATTTAGATTTCGTTAAAAATTTTAATAGAAAAAGTAAGTTGTTTTTCGGAACAGAATATGTTTTTAACGATGTAAATTCTACCGGAGTTCAAACAAATATTGATACAAATGTTTCTCAGAGAGGCCCTAGCAGATACCCCGATGCCAACTGGTCTTCTTTAGGTTTTTATGCATCTAATCAATATGATTTTTCTAAAAAATGGGTATTACAATCTGGTTTACGCTATAATTTGTACAGTTTAAATGCCACCTTTAATACTACTTTTTATCCGCTTCCTTTTACACAAACAACAATAAACGACGGTGCTTTAACAGGTAGTGTGGGTTTGGTCTTTAAACCTGCAAAAGATTGGTTACTAAGTACAAATTTCTCAACAGCTTTTCGCTCTCCAAATGTAGATGATGTTGGTAAAGTTTTTGATTCAGAACCAGGTTCTGTAGTAGTACCTAATCCCAATTTAAAAGCAGAATACGCCTATAATACAGATATTTCTATTGCAAAAACTTTTGGTGATTACTTAAAAATTGAACTAACAGGATTTTACACCAATTTACAAAATGCCTTGGTGCGAAGAGATTATACTTTAAACGGTCTAACCGAAATTATGTATGATGGCGAATTAAGCAATGTACAAGCTTTACAAAACGCAGCGGTTGCAAATGTATATGGATTTCAGACAAGTTTTGAGGCTGAATTAGGAAAAGGATTAGGCATTTCATCAGACTTTAATTACCAAAAAGGAGAAGAAGAATTAGACAATGGAGATACAAGTGCTTCTAGACATGCAGCTCCTTGGTTTGGCACCACTCGCCTAACCTATAACGCAGGCAAATTAAAAGCGCAATTTTATGCAGATTATAGCGGTTCTGTAGCCTTTGATGATTTACCAATTACCGAAAAATCTAAAGAGTTTATATATGCAATTGATGAAAATGGAAATCCATATTCTCCTTCTTGGATTACTTTAAATGTAAAAACGTCTTATCGATTTACAGAAAATTTTTTAATTTCTACGGGTGTAGAAAATTTAGAAGACAAACGTTACCGACCTTATAGTTCTGGAATTGTTTCTCCAGGAAGAAACTTTGTGATTTCTTTAAAAGCAACTATTTAAATTAAACCTTGCGCTCTACAACATAATCAATCATCTGTAAAAGAGATTTCTTATAGGGAGATTCTGGGTAGTTTTCTAAAATAACCAACGCTTTGTTTTTGTAATCGTTCATTTTAGAAATGGTATATTCTATCCCACCATTTTCTTTAACAAAAGTAATCACTTCTTTTACCCTAACTTTATCTTTGTTATATTTTTTAATAGAATTAATGATCCAAGATTTATCTTTTTTAGAGCAGTTATTCAGCGTATAAATTAAAGGCAATGTCATTTTTTGTTCTTTGATATCAATTCCGGTAGGTTTCCCTATTTTTTCATCAGAATAATCAAACAAATCGTCTTTAATTTGAAAAGCGATTCCTATATATTCGCCAAATTTTCGCATTTGTTGTACTGTATCTTGATTTGCACCCACAGAAGCCGCTCCAATTCCGCAACAAGCCGCAATTAGCGTAGCCGTTTTCTGACGAATAATATCAAAATAAATATCTTCTGTAATGTCTAGTTTTCGCGCTTTTTCTATTTGTAGCAGTTCACCTTCACTCATTTCTCGAACCGCAATTGAAATTAATTTTAACAAATCAAAATCTTCATTATCGATGGATAAAAGCAATCCTTTTGACAACAAATAGTCGCCCACTAAAACAGCAATTTTATTTTTCCATAAAGCATTTACTGAGAAAAAACCACGTCTTCTATTACTGTCATCTACCACATCATCATGCACTAATGTAGCGGTATGGATTAATTCTACCACAGAAGCTCCTCTATAGGTTCGTTCATCAAAACCGCCATCAGAAACCATTTTAGCAACTAAGAAAACAAACATTGGTCGCATTTGTTTTCCTTTTCTACGAACAATATAATACGTAATTCTATTTAAAAGTGGTGCTTTAGAAAGCATCGCGTCTTTGAACTTTTTTTCAAAAAGTTCCATCTCACTTTTAATAGGAATTTTTATCTGTTCTACAGGCTTCATAGTTCACTAAATATTTTAATCTTATAAAATAAATCTTACTCCATAAACAAAAACTGCTGGAGAAATGCTGGCTTGTAAACTAAATTTTTTAGCAACTCTATAATCAAAAGTAAAACTGGTAATTGGGTTAATAGGACCTTGAAATAAAAAGGTTTTTCTGAAAGGAATTCCTGGAACATCGACCAAAATACCATCATAACCATACATAATACCTAAACCATAGATAAATGACCATTTTTCTGACATCACAATTTCTCTCTTATACATGGTAGCCACGGTTAAATCATCTACTGAATTTTTAAATGCTGAGACCTCTACACTTTTATAAATAAATGCAGTGAGCCAAGTATCTAAAAAATCTATAGGGTTTACATGATTTCCTATAGGAAGAAAACTTATGGATGTTTCTAATGGCTTCCCTTTTAAAATTTTCCAAAAAGATTTTTTTTTCTCTTGCGAATTGATACTTATTGTCGTAATAATAAGTAAGAGTAAGATTACATATTTTTGCATTTATAAAAGCTTTTTATTATTTATTTTCGTTGCATTTAAATTATGATTTATTGGCCAATTGCCCGCATGCAGCATCGATATCTTTACCTCTACTTCTTCTTACATTGATAGTAATATCGTTCATTTCTAAATTAGAAATATAATTATTAATTGCAGACGAACTTGCTTGTTGAAACTCACCGTCATCAATAGGATTATACTCGATTAAATTAACTTTACAAGGCACAGCTTTACAAAAATCGACTAGTGCTTTTACATCTTCCTTTTTATCATTGATTCCTTCCCAAACAATATATTCGTATGTAATTTCACGTTTGGTTTTTTCATACCAATACTCTAAAGACTCACGTAAATCTTTTAACGGAAACGTCGTATTAAAGGGCATAATCGATGTTCTAACTTCATCTACCGCAGAATGTAAAGAAACCGCTAAATTAAATTTCACATCTTCGTCTGCCATCATTTTAATCATTTTTGGCACACCAGAAGTTGATACGGTAATTCTTTTTGATGACATTCCTAAACCTTCTGGGGAAGTAATCATTTCAATAGATTTCATTACATTTTTGTAGTTCATAAGGGGTTCTCCCATGCCCATAAAAACAATATTTGAGAGTTTATGATTATAATACAACCTACTTTGTTGATCAATAATTACAACTTGATCATAAATTTCATCAGGATTTAAATTACGCATTCTTTTTAAGCGAGAAGTTGCACAGAATTTACAATCTAAACTGCATCCCACTTGACTAGAAACACACGCTGTTGTTCTATTTTTAGTAGGTATTAATACAGATTCTACAATTAAACCATCATATAATTTAATTCCGTTTTTAATCGTACCATCCTCACTTTTTTGCATAGAATCTACTTTTATGTGATTAATCACAAAGTTTTCTTCTAACATTTCTCGGGTTTGTTTAGAAATGTTGGTCATGGCCTCAAAAGTGTGTAAAGCTTTACTCCATAACCATTCATACACTTGGTTTCCACGAAAAGCTTTATCACCATTTTCTATAAAAAAATCGCGTAATTGCTCTTTGGTTAAGGCTCTAATATCTTTCTTTTTTACTTCCATTGTTTGCAAAAATACAAAACCTCACCGTAATACTGAATTTAGTTCAGTACATACTAGTGAGGTTCATGATTGTATAAATAGTTTGTAATTATATAATTAACATGGCATCCCCATAGGTAGAGAATTTATAACCTTCTTTAATTGCCTGTTTATAAGCTTCCATTAAAAAATCATATCCTGCAAAAGCAGCTCCCTGCATCATTAAGGTAGATTTTGGTTCATGAAAATTTGTAATCATAGCGTTTGCAATACTAAACTCAAAAGGAGGAAAAATAAATTTATTTGTCCAACCCTCAAAAGCATTTAACTCTTGTTTTGAAGAAACTGAAGATTCTATAGTTCTCATGACTGTAGTTCCTACAGCACAAATTCTTCTTTTTTCTTTTTTAGCTTTGTTTATTTTTTCTGCTGTAGCTTCAGGAATTACAATTTGTTCAGAATCCATTTTATGTTTAGACAAATCTTCAACTTCAACAGCACTAAAAGTTCCTAAACCAACATGCAAAGTCATCTCTGCAAAATCGATTCCTTTAATTTCTAAACGCTTTAATAAATGCTTAGAAAAATGGAGACCAGCAGCCGGGGCCGCAACCGCTCCTTCGTGTTTTGCATAAATAGTTTGGTAGCGTTCTTCATCTAAAGCTTCTACTTCTCTATTGATGGCTTTTGGTAAAGGAGTTTCTCCTAATTCCAATAATTTTTCTCTAAAAGCTTCGTAACTTCCATCGTATAAAAAACGTAAAGTTCTTCCTCTAGAAGTCGTATTATCAATTACTTCTGCAACTAAACTGTCGTCATCTCCAAAAAATAATTTATTTCCTATTCTAATTTTTCTTGCAGGATCTACTAAAACATCCCACAATCTATTTTCTGCATTTAGTTCTCTCAATAAAAAAACCTCGATTCTTGCACCAGTTTTCTCTTTATTCCCATACATTCTAGCAGGAAAAACCTTGGTGTTATTCAACATTATTACATCGCCCTCTTCAAAATAATGAATAAGGTCTTTAAATGTTTTGTGTTCTATAGTTTGCTCTTTTCTGTTCAACACCATTAAACGAGACTCATCTCTATGTTCTGCAGGATATATTGCTAACAGTTCTTTTGGCAATTCAAAATCAAATTGTGATAATTTCATATATATATTTGCTATAAAAGTTGCAAAGATACGATATGCAAATAGGCGTTGTCAAGTGTTTGACTGTTTATCTTTGATAATCAGTAATATTAATTCCGATTTGTTGCATGTCAGTCCAAAATTTCTGATACGATTTGGTCACCACCTCGGCATTTAAAATTTGAATAGGAACCTTTAAAGCCAAAGGTGCAAAAGCCATTGCCATTCTATGATCGTTATAGGTTTTGATGGCAATATTCTCTTTTATTTTTGATGATTTTTCTAAATGTAAACTTTTATCAGTCACAGAAATATTAGCCCCTAATTTCGATAATTCATCATGCAAAGCCAGTAATCGATCTGTTTCTTTTATTTTTAAAGTATGTAAACCCGACAAATTACACTCAATTCCATCTGCAAAACAAGTAACTGCAATAGTTTGTGCGATATCTGGAGCGTTTTTTAAATCGATTGCTAAAACCTCTTTACTACTATTTTTTTTCTTTTTTAAGGTGATAAAATACTCACCAAAAGTAGTTTCCACGCCAAAATGTCTATAAATTTCAATCAAACAAGAATCGCCTTGCAAACTTTCTTTTTTGTAAGCTGATAATTGGATTTCAGAACCAATTTCTGATAATGCTATAATCGAATAAAAATAACTTGCAGAACTCCAATCAGATTCTACCACGACAGTTTGTTTTTCGATTTCTTTCTTCGGATGTACTTGAATGAAATTTCCTTCAAATTTATTTTCGATACCGAGTTGGGTTAACAAACTTAATGTCATCTTAATATAAGGTATCGAAGTAATAGCACCTAAAAGTTCAATTTCCAATCCGTTTTCTAACTTTGATGCCATTAATAGTAACGAAGAAATATATTGACTACTTACATTCCCTTGCACCTGAACTTTATCTTTTGTTATTTTTTTTCCTTTAATTCTTATCGGCGGATATCCAATTTTCTCCTCGTAGGATATTTCTGCGCCTAAAGTATTCAATGCATTCACTAAAATTTCAATTGGCCGATTTTGCATTCTTTCAGAACCCGTTAAAACAGTTTCTCTACCATCATTCGCAGCAAAATAGGAGGTTAAAAAGCGCATCGCAGTTCCTGCATGACCAATGTCTACAGTTTCATTATTTGTAGAAAGTGCGTGCTGCATATGAATGGAATCATCAGAATCTGATAAGTTTTCAATCGAAATTTCCGGAAATAATTTTTGTAAAATTAATAATCTATTCGATTCACTTTTAGAACCAGAAATTGTAATTTCTTCTTTTATTTTTTTATCCTCTAAAACATTTAACAATATGTCCATTCTAAAAACTAATTTTAATTCTTATTTTTAACACCCAAACTCAATTAATAACCAACATGAAAAAAATTCTTTTTCTGGCGATTTGTATTTTTTTATCTACAAACGTCAAAGTTAATGCACAAAAAAAAGCTACCCAAGTTTCTGACGAATATTTTAGTGCCGTAAAATGGCGAAATATTGGCCCTTTTAGAGGAGGAAGAAGCGCCGCAGTTACTGGGGTTTCTGACAAAGCAAACCTTTTTTATATGGGTTCTACTGGCGGTGGTGTCTGGAAAACTTCGGATGCTGGTAATACTTGGCAAAATATTTCTGACGGATTTTTTGGAGGTTCTGTAGGTGCTGTTGCAGTTTCTGAATCTGATAACAATGTAATCTATGTTGGAATGGGAGAAAAAACTGTTCGTGGAAATGTTTCTTCTGGTGATGGAATTTGGAAATCTGAAAATGCAGGAAAAACATGGAAACATATGGGTTTAAAAAACTCTAGGCATATTCCAAGAATGAGAATTCA
>JBNMNV010000128.1:0-8658 GCA_051278125.1 Polaribacter sp.
TATTGATATTCAATTAGAAGAAGATGCATCTCATTTAGATGAAGTTGTGGTTATTGGTTATGGAACTCAAAAAAAGGAATCTTTAACTGGAGCTGCAAGTATGTTAAGAGGAAAAGTTGCTGGACTCGTAATGGATGAAGGAAGTCCGGGTTCTGCAAACGATATTAAAATTAGAGGAACTTCGTCACTTTCTGGAGAAAATCAACCTTTATATATCGTTGATGGTGTTCCTGTTGATACATTCGATTTAAGTGAAAATGAAATTGCAGAAATGTCTGTGCTAAAAAATGCTAAAGCCACTGCTATTTATGGCATAAGCGGTGCAAACGGAGTTATCATCATCACAACAAAAGCTGGTCAAATAAAATTAGACAAGGAATTATCACAAATAAAAGCGCGTGAAAATTTTAATGAAACTGCGTTCTTTTTTCCGCAATTAAAAACTGATAAAAACGGAAAAATAAGTTTCAATTTTACAATTCCAGAAGCTTTAACAAGATGGAAGTTACAATTGTTAGCACATTCTAAAGATTTAAAATCAGCAACAAAAACGTTAACAACTGTTACTCAAAAGGAATTAATGGTTGTGCCAAATGCGCCAAGATTTTTACGCGAAAAAGACACCATTACGTTGAGTGCAAAAATCACCAACCTAACAAATAATCAATTAAATGGTGTTGCAAAATTAATTTTAACAGATGCTATTTCAGGAAAAGAAATAAATACTGAATTACAAAACACCAAGCCCAACAAGAACTTTTCTGTTGACAAAGACGGAAATACAAACGTTTCTTGGAAGTTATCAATTCCAAAAAATATGCAAGCCGTGCAGTATAAAATAGTGGCAAAAGCTGGTGATTTTTCTGATGGCGAGCAAAATGTGTTGCCTGTTTTGACAAACAGAATGTTGGTTACAGAAACATTACCGATATGGATTCGCTCGAATCAAACAAAGACTTTTACGCTAAATAAATTAAAGAATAATTCTTCTTCGACCTTAAAAAATCACAAGTTAACTTTAGAAATGACGTCAAACCCTGTTTGGCTTGCGATTCAATCTTTGCCCTATTTAATGGAATATCCATATGAATGCGCAGAGCAAACGTTCTCTAAATATTATGCAAACACATTGGCGAGTTTTGTGGTGAATTCAAATCCAAAAATTAAAGAAGTTTTTGGTGCTTGGAAATCTTCTGATGCTTTATTGTCTAATTTAGAAAAGAATGAAGCGTTAAAATCATTAATTATTCAAGAAACTCCTTGGTTAAGAGATGCGCAATCAGAAACCGATCAAAAAAAGAGAATTGCCTTATTATTCGATTTGACAAGAATGAGCAATGAACAAGAAAAAGCCCTCCATAAATTGGAAAATATTCAAATGAGTTCTGGCGGATTTCCTTGGTTTAAAGGAGACAGATATCCTAATAATTTTATCACGCAACATATGGTAACAGGTTTTGGACATTTAGCTAAATTAGGCGTTGCTGATTTTGATTCATCAACAAAAAAAATGATTGAAAAAGCAGTGCGATTTTTGGATATTGAACTCTTAGAAAACTATGAAAAATTATTAAAAAGAGCATCCAAAATTCGACAAAAGTCTAAAACGAAAAAGAAAGGAGAAAAAGCGTATCAAGAGTTTCTATCAAAAAACAACTTGAGCTATTTTATTATTCAGTATTTATATATGCGCAGTTTTTACACCGATATTTCTTTGGATGAAAAAATGAAAACTGCTATTGATTATTATCAAAATCAAACTATAAACTATTGGAATGACTATAATTTATATGCAAAAGGACAAATTACTTTATCACTTTTTAGAAATGATAAAAAAATAAGTGCCAATAAAGTTTTAAAATCATTAAAAGAAAACTCAATTACTTCCGATGAATTAGGAATGTATTGGAAAAACAACACCGCTGGTTACTACTATTATCAGGCGCCTGTGGAAACGCAAGCCTTAATGATTGAAACTTTTTCTGAAGTTTTAGATGCAAATATTCATCAAGACAAGCAAAAAACTATTGACAATCTTAAAGTTTGGTTATTAAAAAACAAGCAGACGAATCAATGGAAAACGACAAAAGCAACTACAGAGGCTGTATATGCCTTGCTATTAAATGGGAGCGAATGGATTTCTGTGACAGAAATGGTCGATATTAAAGTTGGTGATCAAAAAATAAATCCTTCAGCAATGAAAGATGTAAAAGTTGAAACTGGCACAGGTTATTTTAAAACTTCTTGGAATGCTCAAGAAATAACACCAAAAATGGCAGTAATTACCATCAACAAAAAAGGAAGCGGAATTGCTTGGGGAGCTTTATATTGGCAATATTTTGAAGATTTAGACAAAATAACATCCGCAGAAACTCCCTTAAAATTGCAAAAAAAATTGTTCTTAAAAGTAAATTCTGATGCCGGTAAAGAGTTGCAAGAAATCAACCAAAACACTACATTAAAAGTTGGTGATATCATTACGGTTCGGATTGAATTACACTCTAATAGAACCATGGAATTCATGCACATGAAAGATATGAGAGCCTCTGGAGTGGAACCAATTAATGTGATATCTGCATACAAATGGCAAGATAATTTAGGCTATTATGAAAGCACAAAAGATGCTGCTACGCACTTCTTTTTTGACAGAATTCCGAAAGGAATTTATGTTTTTGAATATGATGTTCGCATAAATAATGCAGGTAATTTTAGCAACGGAATTACAACAATACAAAGCATGTATGCGCCAGAATTTAGCAGTCATTCAAAAGGAGATAGAATTAAGATACAATAAAAATGATTTTGGTATGTTTATTGAGTATAGAAGAGTTTTTAAAACAATTTGAAATTATGAGAAAAATAATAGTAGGTTTAAGTTTCTTAGTGGGTTCTATATGTGCTATAAACGCCCAAGATATTTCTGATCATGCCATCGGTTTGCGCTTTGGAGGTGGAAATGGAACAGGTGGTGAAATTTCTTATCAAAAATCGATAGGAAATAACAACCGATTAGAAATAGATTTAGGTTTAGCAAATGAGTTTACCGACTTTAAAGCTACAGGTTTGTATCAATGGGTTTGGAATATAGAAGAAAGATTTAATTGGTATACTGGTTTTGGTGGAGGAATTGTTTCCAACAACGGAACTGGCATTTATGCTGCAGGAGTTATAGGCATAGAATATGATTTTGATGCGCCCGTTTTACTTTCTATAGATTACAGACCAGAAGTTGGAGTTGCTGGTGGATTAGATGGATTAAGTTCTAATGTGTCTTTATCCGTTAGATATCAATTTTAGAGAACAAATTTTAACGCATAAAAAAATCCTCTACATTATTTTTTGTAGAGGATTTTTTATATTAATGAACCCTAAATAATTCAATTTATGTAAGCAACATTACAAAATTAAATTGGTGTTATTTAGGTGGATAATTTTCTAAAATTTTAGAAATTATTGCTTTAAAATGCAGTTCTTTTTCTTCTGGCTTTCTTTTCTCCTTAATTTTAGAATTTAAAATGGCTTCCCAAAAAAGAATATTATTTTGTGCATTTACAAACTCAATTCTAAATTCTTCATTTAACTTTTTACCACCGATAGGGATTCCTCCTGAAACTCCAAAACCACCATTTATTCCTCCATTTCCTATTCCAATTCCGATGGTATTATTATTTTGAGCTTCTGATATTTTTGATTTCATATTGATAAAAAAATCAGGATTATCTGATTGTAAAAACCCTAATTGTTGCAATTCAGCATTCATTACAGTAAGTACCCTTTTTACATCTAATTCATTCAAACCTTTTCCTACATCTTCATAAAACGCGTATGATTTAAAGTTAGAAAAATCGATTTCAGCGTCATAATCTATCATTACTTTAGAGGATGAACAACTCACTAATAAAAACAAAAAAAGGAATCTAACTTTTTTCATACCAATATATATTTAGCTTACTGAATGTTTTAAACAAAACCAACTGTTTTTATGAGCAATAAAAATTCTTCTAAAGATAAAATTTGAATTTATTGAAATCATTATCATCGCTCTTACCCCTTGTATTCAAAAAATATTACATTCTTTAATTTTTTAAATATCCCTATTTTTTCTCCTCTTCTAAAACGACTCTTGTAGGGGTATCTTTACCATTAATAATACTTTCTGTTCCTTTTGCTACTGCTTGTATCGTTTGTGTAATCACGGTCATATTTAAAGTTTCAGCTTCATCAGAAACTTGATGATAATCTTTATCTACATCAATCGGAGTCGTAGAAAAGGTATGAGACGGGACACCTAAACGTGCCAAAGAAGCATTATCAGATCTAAAAAATAAATTGAATTTTTTATACGGATCCGGAAATAATTGATACCCAGAACCTGCTAAATTCTTTTGAATAATCTTTCCGAAATCAGAACGCTCAAAACCGGTTAACCAAGCTGTATTTGGCCCAAAGCTAGGTACTTTCCCTATCATTTCTAAATTAATTCCAGCTACAAATTTTGATGCATCAATGCCTTTTCCGAAATGTGTAGAACCAATTAACCCCATTTCTTCTGCCGTAAAGGCAGCAAAAACAATGGTTCTTTCATGACCAACTTTCTTAAAATATTCCGCCAAAGCTAAAACGCCTGTAACACCAGAAGCATCATCATTCGCACCATTAAAAATAACATCTCCTTCTCCACTCTTTTTCATCCCTAAATGATCATAATGAGCAGAAATAATTACATATTCCTCTTTTTTACTTTTTCCTTCCAAAACCCCTATAATATTGGCGCTTGTAATTTCTTCTTTAGCCCCTCTCGGAGTAAAATTAAAAGTTTGTCTGTATGTTTCTAATCCCTCAAAAGTGGTTAAACCCATTCTTTTAAATTCGCTTTCTATATATTTAGCTGCCTTTTCAATTCCCTCCGTTCCAGATTTCCTGCCTTCCATATCATCTGCAGCTAAGGTGTAGAGGTGCTTTCTAACAGTCACAGAATCAATAAAAAATGAATTTTCGATTGTTTGTTTTTTTTCGATTTTTGAGTTTGTAGTGTTCGATTCTTTATTACTTCCACAAGAAATTAGTAATGCTGATGCTACTAAAATAGTACCTATTTTTTTCATTATTTTTCGATTTTTAAAAGCCTAAATATAGCTAATTTTATTTCGTATTTTTGCATAAAATTTTACAAATGATTTTATCTGGAATTCCGAATATAAAACACTTAGATGCTAACAATTTCTTTCTTTTAGCAGGACCTTGTGCCATTGAAAGTGAAGAAATGGCGCTAAGAATTGCCGAAAAAGTAATTACAATTACTGATAAACTTGCAATTCCCTACATTTTTAAAGGAAGTTTTAAAAAAGCAAATAGAAGCAGAATTGATAGTTTTACAGGTATTGGAGATGAAAAAGCATTGAAAATTTTACGAAAAGTTTCAGAAACTTTTCATGTACCGACGGTTACGGATATTCATGAAGTTTCTGACGCCGCCAAAGCTGCAGAATATGTTGATGTTTTGCAGATTCCTGCATTTTTGGTACGTCAAACAGATTTGGTCGTTGCAGCTGCAAAAACGGGAAAAGTTGTCAATTTAAAAAAAGGACAGTTTATGAGTCCTGGCGCCATGAAACATGCCGTTCAGAAAGTAAAAGATGCGGGGTCTCAAAAAGCATGGATTACAGATAGAGGAACGATGTTTGGGTACCAAGATATGATTGTTGATTTTAGAGGGATTCCTGAAATGCGCGGATTTGCTCCTACAATTTTAGATGTTACACACTCCTTACAACAACCAAATCAAACTGCTGGGGTTACTGGCGGAAGACCAGAAATGATTGAAACGATTGCCAGAGCTGGAATTGTAAATAATGTAGATGGATTATTTATTGAAACTCATTTTGATCCTGCAAATGCAAAATCTGATGGGGCAAATATGTTGCATTTAGATAATTTGGAAAAATTATTAACGAATTTGGTTGCCATTAGAAAAACAGTAAACAATTTATAAAGATTTTGTAAAGTTTTTTCCGCCTACAAGGTTTTTAAAATGGAGCAATATTTTGACTTTTTAAACTATAAAAAAACACTAAAAAAACACTAAGATTAAACCAAAACATAAAAATAGTTGTATCTTATTACCTTTAAATTTCCACCTATGAGATTCATGAAACAACTGATTCCTCTTTTTTTATTTTTCAGTTTTTCTTTAAATTCTCAAGATTTTTCTGATGTTGATACAAAGGTTCTAGACTACCCTCGCTTTTCTAAAGCAGAAGATTTAGCCAATCAAATTAAAAAAGATTTTAGGACTGATTTAGAAAAATCAAGAGCAGCTTTTTTTTGGTTGACACAAAACATCCGCTATAACTTAAAAGAATATTACAACCCCAAACCAAGGCGATTTCGTATTGAGTTTTCATCCGAAGCGGAAAAAAATCAAAAATTACAAGCTATAAAATACCAGTTAGTTGCAGACATGTTTCAAAATAAAACAGGTGTTTGCGAGGAATATGCACAGGCTTTTAAAATACTTTGTGATTTATTAAACATGGAATCTGAAGTAATTAAAGGATATGTTAGAAATAATCCAGATGAAATTGGTACAACTTCTAACGCAGTAAACCATGCCTGGAACGCCGTAAAAATTGATGGCAATTGGCTTATTTTAGATGCTACTTGGGCGGCCGGTTATAATTCTGGAAACCAATGGGTTCTTGAATTTAATCCGTATTTTTTTGATATCCCTAAAGATAAAATATTTAAATCTCATTATCCCGAGGAAACTATTTGGGTATTGCGTTTTGGCAGAATGACTTTACAAGATTTTTACAAGCAACCTCTTTATAAAGCTACTTTTTTAGGTTTACAAACTGATTTAATTTCTCCAAAAACGGGCACTATTAGAATCAACGCATCAAAAAATATAGTGCTAAAATTTAAAAATTTTGACACCAATTTAAGGGTGTTATATGGTTTTAAGGGGGCTAAAAATTCACAAAGACCAGTGATAAAAACAGTTGGAGACATCTCTACGATGATCCTAAAAAATCCGCAACGAAATACAGACTTAATTTTATTTATAAATCAAGAAGATGCTTTATATTTTAAAGTGAGGATGCGGTAATTATTTCCTTTTATAAAAACTTTTATCTTTTAATTGATGAGCTTCCTTTAATACAGAAATTAAAACTTCTTGGTTAACATCCTCTAAACCATAATACCGCAAAGACTTTACAACTTTCCTGTTTTCAGAAATTAAATACTCATTGTATACTGTTAAATGTGCAAAAAGCCAAAAGGCAACATCTACATAGCCTTTCTTTTTAGCCGCATTTAAATAACAAAAAGGTTTATTGTCTAAATAATAAAAGGGAATTTTCCATTTAAACTGCAAATCTACTTCAGGAAAATTATTTTCAATTAAAATTTGTAGCTGCATCAACATAGATTTAAATGGTTCTGGTTGATTTAAAATATACGCCTCTGCTGGTTTCATTTTTTTTGTATATTAGCGTAAGTTATAAATTTTTATGAATACACAGGATAATTTTAAGGTAAATTTTTCATTGCAAGGATTTGCAAGCGTACAAATTGGAATCTATTTTATGCTTGCTGGATATTTAATTAAAAATATTTTAGACGGTTTTTTAATTGATGATAATACAATGGGTATGTTATCCGCAGAAATTATTGAAGTACTTCTGATTTTCATCGTAGTTTTAACATTTCTATTTTCATCTTTGGCAATCTACTTTAAAAGCAGAAGGCGCTCTAAAAACCTTAATGATACCCTTTGGAATCCTAAAACAAAAACTACTTTTTGGATTTATATATTGAGCTTTTTAGGAATATTCACAATTTCGATATTTTTAATGAAACAAGGTTTTATTGATTATATCGTGCCCGTATTTTTAATCCTATACGCAATTTTAGTATTTGTTCTAAAAAATAAGAAAGATAAAAGTATCTTAATTATTTCTAGTATTTGTTTGTTACTTGCTGCCCTTTGCTTTCTAATCCCTACTTATTGGTACTCTTCATTGGTAATACTTGGTATAACGCACATTACATTTGGAATTGTAAAAAAAACTGATTCCATTTCTTAACGCCGAGCTTTAAAAAATCTTTCAGAATATTTACTGAAATCACTTTGTATTTCTGGGGCGCACTAACATAAAGACAACAGCATAAAGAAACATTGATTATCTGCTACAAATCATGAATTGATAAACTTTTATGGAGGAACTGAACAAAAATCCCCATCAACCGATTACTTTAAGATTTCAAGAAAACTCTTTTTGTATTTTTCTAACAATATCCTCTAAACCATTTAGTTGCAACTCATAAACAAGACTCATTTGTTGCCCAAGCTTCCCTTTCGGAAAACCTTTATTACGATACCAAACGATGTAATGTTCAGGTAAATCAATTAAAAATCTACCTTTAAACTTACCAAAAGGCATTTTCATTTTTGATACCTCTATCAAAAATTGTCGATTTAGTAAATTATTATTTTCCATCGACATAATCTTGCAAGTAAGAAAAACGTTCTGTCAGTTTTCCATTTTCAGTCATTTTGGCACGTTCAAGAACCCCATCTTTATCATCATTAAAAAAAGCTGGAATTACATTTTCTAGAAACAATTCGCCAAAACCTTCACTAGCATCCTTTGG
>JBNMNV010000129.1:0-8655 GCA_051278125.1 Polaribacter sp.
TTTGAGGATGCTGTTGCAGGTATTGAAGCTGCCAATGCAGCGAACATGATGAGTATAGGTATTGGAGATGCAAATGTGCTTTCTGAAGCACAATTTAATTTCACAGATTTCACAGAAATCAGTACCATTTTTATGAATGATTTAATATAGAATTAGAATGAATCAAGATTATATAAAGCCAAATACGTGGTCTCTTATTGAAGAAGGTTTTAGCACAGATAAAGTAAAATCTTCAGAAAGTTTATTTAGCATTGGGAATGGTGCTATGGGACAAAGAGCAAATTTTGAAGAACAATATACAGGAGATACGTTTCAAGGAAGTTATATTGCAGGAGTTTATTACCCGGATAAAACTCGCGTTGGATGGTGGAAAAATGGCTATCCAGAATATTTTGCTAAAGTTTTAAATGCACCAAATTGGATAGGAATTAACGTTGTTATAAATGAAGAAAAATTAGACTTGTATACCTGTAAAAAAGTATTAAAATTTAGAAGAGAACTCAACATGAAAGAAGGTTGGTTGTCTAGAAGTTTTGAAGCTGTTTTACAAAACGGAGTTAAAATTAAAGTGGATGCAAAACGTTTTTTAAGCATAGAATTAGATGCATTAGGTGCTATTGAATATCAGGTGACTCCTTTAAATTCGGATGCAAAAATCACTTATATTCCTTATTTAGATGCCGGAATTACCAATGAAGATACCAATTGGGATGACCAATTTTGGGATATTTTAAACATAACTCAAAATAAAAAGCAATCTTATATTGAAGCAAGAACCATGAAAACACATTTTTATACGTGTACTTTTATGGAATCTCGCTTGTTTTTAAATGATGCTGCAATTGAAATAGAGGGTAACCATGCACAAACAAAAGATTTAATTTCTTGCACGTATCAAAAAGAAATCAATCAAAAGGACACTTTTACCATCCATAAATTTGGAGGTTATGTGGTGGATAGAAATCATAAAAAAGAAGAATTAGTCACAGTTGCTAAAGATATTTTGGACAAAGCGTTAAATTTTGGGTTTAAGGCATTGTTAGAAATACAAAAGCAATCTTGGGCGCAAATCTGGAAAATGTCAGATATTACCATTGAAGGTGATGTAAAAGCACAACAAGGAATCCGTTTCAATATTTTTCAGATAAACCAAACGTACTTGGGTACAGACGCTTCTCTAAATATCGGTCCGAAAGGATTTACAGGAGAAAAATATGGAGGAAGCACGTATTGGGATACAGAAGCATATTGTATTCCTTTTTATATGGCTACCAAAGATCAATCTGTAGCAAGAACTTTGCTAGAGTATAGATACAATCATCTAGATAAAGCAATTGAAAATGCCGAGAAATTAGGCTTTAAAAACGGCGCTGCCTTATACCCAATGGTTACGATGAATGGGGAAGAGTGCCATAATGAGTGGGAAATTACTTTTGAAGAAATTCATAGAAATGGAGCCATTGCTTTTGCAATATTTAACTATCATCGTTTTACAGATGATTATTCTTACATTCCTGAAAAAGGATTGGAAGTTTTAATTGGTATTGCACGTTTTTGGCAGCAAAGAGCAACATTTTCATCTGATAAAAATAAATTCATGATTTTGGGGGTTACAGGTCCTAACGAATATGAAAATAATATCAATAATAATTGGTACACAAACTATATTGCTAAGTGGTGCATCAACTATGCTTTAGAAAATATAGATCTTGTAAAAGTGAATCATATTTCTGATTATCTAAGGATTAAGGAAAAAACTAATTTTACGGATGATGAGTTAAATGATTGGAAAGAAGTTGCTGAGAATATGTACTTTCCGTATTCCGAAAAACACAATGTTTTCTTGCAGCAAGATGGTTTTTTAGACAAGGAATTAATTTCAGTTAAAAATTTAGACAAAAGCCAAAGACCGATTAACCAAAAATGGAGTTGGGATCGAATTTTACGTTCGCCCTATATAAAACAGGCAGATACTTTACAAGGTTTTTACATGTTCGAAAGTGATTTTTCTACGGAAGAATTAGAACGTCATTTCGATTTTTATGAGCCATTTACGGTTCATGAAAGTTCACTTTCTCCATGTGTGCACAGTATTCAAGCGGCAAAATTAAACAGAATGGAACAAGCTTATCAATTCTATTTAAGAACTTCTCGTTTAGATTTAGATGATTACAATCATGAGGTAGAAGAAGGTTTGCACATTACATCAATGGCAGGAACTTGGATGAGTATTGTAGAGGGGTTTGGCGGAATGAGAATTGTAAATAATGCTCTTTCGTTTTCGCCTAAAATTCCTAAAGAATGGAAATCATATTCTTTTAAAGTGAATTTTAGACATCAAATGATCACTATAAACGTGACTCAAAAAGGAGCTAATTTTGAGTTAGACGGAAAGCAAGATATTAGTATTTTGGTAGATGGAGAATTGGTAACGGTTTCTCCAAACAATTTAATAACGGTATAAATAATAAATTATGAAACTTTTCAGAAGTATTTTATTTTCAATGTCAATACTATTTTTTTTCTCATGTGATCGTGAAAAAACAATAAAAAATGTTTCTGAAGTTTCTCTTTCTAACACATCTTTAGAAAGAGTTGAACCCATACATTGGTGGGTGAATTTTAAAGAGACTTCGCTTCAACTTTTGGTAAAAGAAGAGAATATTGGTAACGCAACTCCAAATATTTCTTATGCAGGTGTTACCATTCAAAAAGTAAATAAAGCTAAGAGTAAAAACTATCTATTTATCGATTTAAATATTGATAAAAATACAAAACCCGGAAAGTTTGATATTCTTTTTACTTTTGAAGATGGAAGCAAAAAAACACATACCTATCAACTAAAAGAAAGACAAAAACCTGCAGAAGCTTATAAAGGTTTTGATAGTTCGGATGCTATTTATTTAATCACTCCAGATCGTTTTTCAAATGGAGATGAAACGAATGATATCAACCTAAATTTAAAAGAAATTGCTATTGATAGAACGGACGGTTACAAACGTCATGGTGGAGATTTACAAGGAATTATAAATCATGTAGATTATATTGCTGACCTGGGTTTTACAGCAGTTTGGCCTACTCCAGTATTAACAAATGATATGCCCAAAGGTTCTTATCATGGGTATGCAATTACAGATTATTATCAGGTAGATCCTCGTTTTGGGACATTAGAGGATTACAAAAAGTTAGCAGATGTTTTAAGAAAAAAAGGAATGAAATTAATCATGGATCAAGTAGCTAATCATTGTGGTTTAGAACATTGGTGGATGAAAGATATTCCTTTTGATGATTGGGTGAATCATCAAAAAAACTTCGAAAAAAATATTCAAAATTGGACAGAAGAAACCAACATTAATTCCAATCATAGAAGAACTACGAATCAAGATCTGTATGCTTCAGAAATTGATAAAAAAGGTAATAATGAAGGTTGGTTTGTAGCCACCATGCCAGATTTAAACCAACGAAATCCATTTATGGCAAAATACATTATTCAGAATAGTATTTGGTGGATAGAAACGATCGGTTTCGGTGGAATTAGACAAGACACCTACCCATATCCGGACAAGCAATTTATGAGCGATTGGGCGGGCGCGATTATGCGAGAATACCCTAATTTTTCTATTGTTGGTGAAGAATGGAGTTATAATCCGTTATTAATTGGGTATTGGCAAAAAGGCGCTAACAATAAAGATGGTTATGATTCTAATTTAAAATCGACCATGGATTTTGCGATGCAACAAAATGTTGTATCAGCTTTTAAAGAGGAGGAATCTTGGGATAAGGGTTTGGTGAAAATTTATGAGGGCTTGGCAAATGATTTTCATTATGCATCACCAAAAGATATTATGGTGTTTCCTGACAATCATGATATGAGCAGAATTTACACACAGTTGAATGGAGATGTTGCAGATACTAAAATGGCATTGTCTGTTTATTTAACGTTGCCAAGAATTCCACAGATTTATTACGGAACAGAAATATTAATGGATGATTTTAAGAACCCTGGAGATCATGGTTTAATTCGGACTGATTTTCCTGGAGGATGGAAAGATGATAAGAGCAATGCGTTTTCAGGAAATGGATTGTCTGATGCTCAAAAAGACATGCAATTTTTCATGACAAAGTTATTGAATTATCGTAAAAATTCTAAAGCAATACAAGAGGGTAAAACGATCCATTTTGCGCCTTTTCAAGGAACTTATTTTTTATTCAGAATTTTAGAAGATGAAGTTGTTGTCAATATTATCAATAAAAATGACCAACCAATAACCATCGATTTAGGGCGATATTCAGAAATAGGATTGCAAGGAAAAACGCTAAAAAATATAATTACAGATGAAAATTTTATTTGGAACAAGGATATCACGTTATCAGGAAAAGGTAGCTTTATGTTCACAACAAAAATATAATATGAAAAAGATGTTTCTTTTTTTGGCTGTTTGTAGCCTATTTAGTTCTTGCGATTTAGTAGGTAAAAATGAATTGAAAACTATGAAATCAGCAGTGTTAGAAAATGCCATTTTATCATCTGGCAAACTGATCAGAATAGATAGTTTTCCCTCTAAATACATTACGCCAAGACCTGTAGATGTTTGGTTACCAGAAAATTATTCATCAGAAAAAAGATATGCCGTTTTATATATGCATGATGGGCAAATGCTATTTGATTCCACAGCAACTTGGAATAAACAAGAATGGATGGTTGACGAGGTAGCCACTTCTTTAATGGCGCAAAAAATCACGAAAGATTTTATAGTGGTAGGTGTGCACAACATAGCAGAAATTAGGTGGCAAGATTTATTTCCAGAAAAGGCAGTCAATTTTTTATCAGAAGAAGATAAAAAAACATTAAAAAATATATCTGGAAAACCAAATGATATAGAACAACTATTTGGAGATGAATATTTAAAATTTATCGTTTCTGAATTAAAGCCCTACATCGACGCAACATATGCCGTGTATGATGATAAAGAAAATACATTTATCGCGGGCTCTTCGATGGGGGGTTTAATGTCTATGTATGCAATTTCAGAATATCCTGACATATTTCAAGGAGCCGCATGCCTCTCTACACATTGGGTGGGTGCTTTACCAAAAGAAAATAATCCATATCCAAATGCTATTTTCAAGTATATGGAAGCCAATATTCCGAATTCAGAAAATCATAAAATATATTTTGACCATGGAGATAAAACACTAGACCAATATTATCCGAAATACGGCTCTAAGGTTGATGCTATTTTTACTAAAAAAGGGTATTCTGTAGCTAATTATAGAAACTTATTTTTTCCAGGTGCAAATCATTCGGAGAAATCCTGGCAATCTAGAATTCATATTCCGCTAACCTTTTTATTGAAAAAATAACACGATATAAAAGACTTAAAATTATTACGAATTGTCAGTTCGAGTGATTTCGTTTTTTTTTCGAAATTGTATCGAGAACATTTAAAAACTACCTATGAAAAACTATAGAATTCTTTTTTTACTATTTTTTATCTCGGTTTTTTCTTTTGCCCAAAATTCAAATCGAATTTTTAAGAGTGCTAAGCTTCAAAAAGGTACTATTTTAAAAGTAGAAGTAGCTGAAGGAATGTATCTAATTAAATTTTATACAAATAAAATTATAGAAACTTCTTTTATTCCAAAAAATGAAACTTTTTCGAAATCATCTCACGCAGTTGTACTAAAACCAACAGCTTTAAAACCAACATTTAAAGAAACTGAAAAGGATGTGTTTTTTTCCTTGGATGATTTGAAATTGACCATTCAAAAAACGCCATTTCAAATTCAATATTTTTATAAAGACCAACTCATCACCTCAGAAAAGAGAGGGTATTTTAAGTCAAAACATGAACCTATGAATTTGGTAAGAGGGAATCTTGTTGCAGACCAAACGGAAAAGATAGAATTCAATTTAACTTCCGATGAAGTTTTATATGGAGGAGGTGCAAGAGCTTTAGGTATGGATAGAAGAGGCAATCGGTTGCCTTTATATAACAGAGCACATTATGGGTATGAAACGCATTCAGAATTAATGAATTTTACAATGCCAATTGTAATATCCTCTAAAAAATACATGCTTCACTTTGACAATGCGCCAGTTGGTTATGTAGATTTAGATAGTAAAAAAAATAACTCTTTAACTTATGAAACTATTTCCGGACGAAAAACTTACCAAGTAATTGTGGGTAATTCTTGGATTGACTTAATTGATAATTACACCGATTTAACTGGGAAACAACCTTTGCCAGCAAGATGGACTTTAGGTAATTTTTCGAGCAGATTTGGTTATCATTCACAAAAAGAGACAGAAGAAACTATTGAGAAATTTAAAGAAGAAAAAATCCCTGTGGATGCTGTAATTCTTGATTTATATTGGTTTGGTAAAGAACTACAAGGAACTATGGGAAATCTTGAGGTGTTTACAGATTCTTTTCCTGATATGAAAGGAATGGTTTCTCGTTTAAAAGATAAAGGTGTAAAAACAGTTTTAATAACAGAACCATTTGTTTTATCAAATTCTAAAAAATGGACAGAAGCTTTAAAAAAAGAGGTTTTGGCTACGGATTCTATAGGAAACGCTGCAAAATATGATTTCTATTTTGGTAATACAGGTATTGTAGATATTTATAAAAAAGAAGGTAAAGATTGGTTTTGGAATATTTACAAAGACATTTTAAATTTAGGCGTAAAAGGTTTATGGGGAGATTTAGGCGAGCCAGAAGTGTTGCCTTCTTGGGTGAATTTTAATGATCATAAAAAAGCAGATGAAATACACAATATTTATGGACATGACTGGGCAAGATTGATTTTTGAAGGATATCAAAAAGAATTCCCAACGGAAAGACCCTTTATTTTAATGCGAGCAGGATCTTCTGGTTCACAACGATTTGGAATGATTCCTTGGTCAGGAGATGTGAACAGAACTTGGGGAGGTTTGCAATCGCAGCAAGAAATTGCCTTACAAATGGGCATGCAAGGTTTGGGCTATATGCATTCTGATTTAGGCGGATTTGCAGGTGCAAATTTAGACGATAATTTATATACTCGTTGGTTACAATACGGGGTTTTTCAGCCAATTTATAGACCTCACGCGCAAGAAGATGTGCCAAGTGAACCTGTTTTTAGAAGTGAAAAAGCAAAGAAATTAGCAAAGAAATCTATAGAATTACGGTATCAATTATTGCCTTACAATTACAATCTAGCATTCCAAAATAATCAAAAAGGGACACCATTAATGCGTCCTATTTTCTTTGAAGAAGACGATGAGAAGTTAATGACAAATTCATCCACGTATTTATGGGGGAAAGATTTTTTAATTACACCAATTTTAAGAGATTCTATAACATCAAAAGAAATCTATTTTCCTAAAACAGCAAATTGGTTCGATTTTTATACAGATGAAAAAGTCCTAGCCGGTCAAACAAAAATGGTGAAAGTTGAAGAAAATTCAATTCCAACGTATGTTAGAGGAGGTGCTTTTATTTTGATGTCAGAACTCGTGCAAACCACAGATAATTATAATGCTGACAAATTAGTATTGCATTATTATTTTGATGATACTGTAAAAGAAAGTGAAAGAGAATTTTATAATGATGATGGAATTACAGCGAACGCTTTTGAAAAAGGAAAATTTGAAATTTTAGAATTCGAAGTAGAACTTTCTAAACGGTACTTAGAAATAAATTTCGCGGCAGAATTGGGTGGCAATTGGAATCCATCAGAAAAAGAAATTACCTTGATACTTCATAAAATCAATTGGAACCCAAATAAGATAAAAGTGAATGGAAAAAGACAACGAATTTCATCAGAAAATAATACGCTTAAAATTCCTATTAGATGGCATACAAAAAGAGACCTAAAAGTAAAAATTAGATTAAAATAACATCCAATTATGAAAAAAATATACATTTTTATATTCGTAGGAATTTTAGCAATACTCATTGGCTGTACAACAGAAAAAACTCCACAAAGGGATTTAAAATTAGAATCGGAAAACAAAAAAACAGTTGTTTATCAAGTTTTTACACGTTTGTTCGGGAATACAAATACAACCAACAAACCTTGGGGAAGTATTGAAGAAAATGGTGTAGGAAAATTTAACGATTTTACTGATAAGGCGCTTTCAGAAATAAAAGATTTAGGAGTTACGCATATTTGGTATACAGGTGTTCCACATCATGACGTAATTCGAGATTATACAGAATATGGTATTTCAAATGACGATCCTGACGTTGTAAAAGGGATTGGAGGTTCTCCTTATGCGGTAAAAGATTATTATAATGTAAATCCTGATTTGGCTGTAAATGTAGAAAACAGGTTACAAGAGTTTGAAGCTTTGATTGAGCGTTCTCACAAAGCCGATTTAAAAGTAATTATTGATATTGTTCCGAATCATGTAGCAAGAAATTATAAGAGTATTTCAAACCCTGAAGGAACAAAAGATTTTGGATCAGAAGATGATACTTCTGTAATTTATGATGTAAATAATAACTTTTACTACGTACCTAATGAAGTTTTTGAAGTTCCTGATTTTTTGAATGGTTATTTACCTTTAGGAGGAAAAAAGCATCCTTTATCCGATAAGAAATTTGATGAAAATCCTGCAAAATGGACAGGCAATGGATCGCGTTCGCCAAAGCCTAACTTTTATGA
>JBNMNV010000130.1:0-8625 GCA_051278125.1 Polaribacter sp.
CCTGAATATTAAAAGAGTATCCAGTTTCTGGAGTTAATCCATTAATAATGAAAGATTTTTGAACGCCAGAATCACCATTTACAGATTCTGAAGCATTTCCATAAGTAATATCATAAACTACTTTACCAGATTCATCAGTTGCGTTTAACAACAATTCTACTGTAGAGGATGTAACATTCCCTACAGTTGCTGTGAAATTATCTGGCGCAGTAACATCAGAACTACTTCCTGTACAACCGCTACCAACCACATAATCAAAATATTTTGTAGCAGATAATCCTCCTGCATAAGCAAATTTACAAGCATAACTTATGGTTTCACCTATATTAAAACCACTTATAGTTTTAGAAAAAGTTAATGCTGAAACTTCATTTAATTGGGTTTCTGAAAATGGTGACTGCTTCCATAAATAGGCAACTACTCCATTTTTATCTGTATCTAACAATTTAAAGGTAATTGTTACATTTGTTCCTATCGTTTCAAAAGTTACCTCATATCCTTGAGAAAAACCACCTTGTTGTGCTTCTGTAGAAGTTTCTGAACATAATTTTTCTTCTGATACAGAAATATTTACAACTTCAGATGTTGTTTTTGCATCGTTATTATCTATTGCAACTGCAGTAATTTCATAATTCCCAACAGATACTCCATTCCAAACATAGCTAAAAGGAGCTGTTACATCTTCTCCTAACTTTGTAGTACCTTCAAAAAATTCGACCAAAGTAATAGTACCATCTAAATCCGTAGCAACTGTATTGATTGTAATGGCCTCACCTTCTTTAAATGATGAACCATCATTAGGCGAGTTTATTGCAATTGTAGGACTTAAATTACCTGTAGCTGACACAATAATCAACACTTCATCTATTGCTGAATACGAGCCATCACTTACCGATAATTTGCATTTATAAACTCCGGCTACAAGATTGCTAATGTTTGGAGATACTAATGTATTATCATCAAAAGTTATAATTGATGGGCCATAAACTTGCTCCCAATTATAAGTTATGTCTTGTCCTTCTGGATCATTACTTTCTGAACCATTTAAAGTAGCTGTTGTGTTTGGTAGCGTAATAGAAATATTCTCTCCTGCATCTGCAATTGGTGGCACAAAAGACAAAGCTTCTTTGTATGTAAATGTCATTTTACCCAAATTAAACTCACCATTTTGTATAAACAATCTTAATACTTGTTGACCTTTTATAAGTTCGATATCAGTTACACTTTCTGAACCCCATGTATCCCAATCACCTGAGTTTTGTACGATAATATCTGGGCTTACTTTTTTCCCTTCAATTTCAAAATGGAAAGGGCCACCACCTTCTGAATTTCCAGAAGCATATCTAAAACTCATATCATATACACCAGCTGTTTGTACATCAATAGTATATTCTATCCACTCACCTGCTCCAGTCCAGCCCACAATAGCACCTTCTTGTGTATTTTGAGCAGCATCAACATTTTCTTCGGTTCTAAAATCTCCATTGTTACCAATGGAAGTATCTATATAAGCAATATTTTGCCCAATTCCACCTTCAAATTTATCATAAAAACCAGGCTCTATAACACCAGGAATGGCAATTGGAGCTCCTGTATACGGAACTTGCTCTCCTACTTGTACATTTACAATATTGGTTACATTAAACTGATCATTAACAAATACTTTTGCAAAAAAACCATGAACTCCTAAAGTAAGATTTGATGCTTTTATTTGATAAGGAGCAGTTGTAGCCTCGCCAATAGAAGTTGCGCCATCAAAAAATTCTACTGTTGTAACACCTTCTCCAGTAATCACAGCTGATAAATTTACACTTCCACCAGGAAAAGCTTGTGTAAAATCTGAAGATAAAACGCCAGAAACATCGATATCTCTGCTCGTTTTCATTTGGTTTGCAGGCACCGTTAATTTAAATCCGTCAGAAAAAGAAACCGTAATTTCTGTATCTGAGTAATTATGCGCTACATAGGTAGTTTCTTCATTTTGTTTAAACACAGCTGCAATCGGATAATCTGCAGTAATAGTTGCATCAATTACACCCATGGCATTTACACTATGCAACCAATGATAGGTTTGGGCATCAGAGATACCAAACTTTAAATTTCTTTCTGGGTAGGCGTTATATAAATCAACAGCTTTTTGAGGATCTGTAAATGATAAATATTTCCAATACGTATCATGCCATAAATTATCGTTATCCTCTCTGCTTAAAACACCCGTATTCGATTCAATTTCTGCCCAAAGCTTTTTAGAATATTCTTGATTGTGACCTAAATAAAAAGAACCCCCATGAATAGGATACATTTCTATACCATAAGAAGCTGCAATATCTGCGGTCCAGAATGTACCATTGTCGTAAGAATTTCCCCAAACTCTAGATACTAAACTATATTGTTGATTTGCCTGAAAATTACGTTCGTACACATCAAACCAATACTCTTCTACCGCAGTTTGCTCTGTTGTATAAATATAAATCCCTAAATCCCTGATGCTATTGTTTTCAGTAATGGTTCCCCAATGGATTAAAGAAGAGGCAAACTGCATACTTTCTGATGTGGATTCTTGATCATTACCTTGTGGAAATGTTGCAAAACCATTTGCCCAACTATGTCCAGCATACGGACTAAAGTTTCTCAAAAATGGAAATTGTGTATCATTTCTATCAAAAGAAGCGGCATCTCTAATTAAAACATTAATCATGTCGCCCCATTCTGCAGCCCAACCTGGATCAAATTGTTCCATGAAAGCAGCAGCATGAATGAAATATCCCCAATGAAAATGGTGATCATTCAAGTTATTATCTTGACCATGACCTGCAGGATATCCTATCATTGCAGACCAATCGCTATTATAATAAAACAAGAAAGCTACTTCACCAGACTCATGACTTAACCAATCTTCTAATCGCTCTTTAATGGTAGCAATCATTTTATCTCTCGCCTCAATATTTCCTGTTTGATCTGCTATTCTCGCCGTTTGAATTAATCGATTCATAACTTGACCTTCGTTATAAGAATCTGTCCAAGTTGCTAAACCATCATTCTCGATTTGAGAAATTTTTGCGTCTAAATCCGAAGGACTAAAACCTTCACTATAATTTGCTAAATAAGGAATTGTTGGTAAAATACCTCTATAAGTATTTTCTACCATAAAACTATTGCCATCTAACATTTTTAATTCTCCTCGAATAGAGCTATATTCATATGTATTTGGAGTTGGAGAATTAGATGCTAAATTATACCACTGGTGTGGTAATAAGCCCAAAAGCATGTTAGAATGCGTGCCTTCTTTTACGTCTACATCCGTTGTAAAGGTGGTAGTAACTTTAGAATTACTTTCATTGTAACTCCATGAGGTTGTTGTATTTGTAGGGAATACATATGCATATTTCTTTAAATCTTGAGCTACACTGTTAACGTTACTTGTGTTTTGTGGTAACATCGCCATAGACCAATAATCCTTACCATTTAAAGTTGATGTATATACATTGCCTGCTTGCTCCCATATACTTCCCAATGGTGCGTAAAAAACAAAATCTGCTCCTCCAGAAGCATTTTCTATCGTTAACATTTCATTTGCTATACTAGCAGAACCAGAATTTACTTTAATAGAAACGATATCGTCAGCATCTTTTTCAAAGTATAAAAAAGGCATTCCAATACCTGAAGTAGCTTTCAACTCATGCTCACTGTCTTGCCAATTCATGGTCATTGTCCAATCTGAATAATCAGAAACTGTTGTTCTAGATGCATTTAATCCTGTTAATCCTACTTCGATTGGTGCAGAATCTCCTATCACACCAAAAGGAATGTAAGTAACAATTAAACCTGTATTTGTGGTTTTCATGGTCATTGGATAATTAAACAAATTATCTGCATGATTTTCTTTTATCAATTTAGACCACCAATCATTTGTAGGTACTGGCTTCCCTATAGCGTTTCCGCTTAATTGAGGTGTACCCGAAGGAAAACCATTTCTACCTGCAGCATCTGCACCAGGATGGGTGTTGGTATAACTACCACTGCCTACCTGAGTTGTTTGAGCTGTAATTGTAAAACAGGCTAAAATAAAAGAAAGAAAAAGTATGTAATTTTTCATAAAATGTTTTAGATAAAAATTCTGTAATATTTTTTTCAAAGTTAGTTAATTAAAAAAATGAACGACTGAATACCACACTACAAAAACAATACAGCGCTGCTTTTTTTATTAAAGTAACCACAACATGCACTGTAACAAATCTGCTTTAAAAATTATTAACCAGATGATTACAAAGAGTTATCGCAAAAACACTTCAATTATTGAAGCGATTAAAATACATCAGACTGAATCAATCTTATTACTAATACACTACATACTTTTAGAAATTGATAACAACCTAAAACAAATTCATTAAAAAAAATAACCGTTTAGAAAATTTCTAAACGGTTAAAATATTATAAAAATCTAAAAAATAGTTACTTCTAATCAAAATCAGTATCCATTTTTAGATAATCTAAAAACTCTCTTTTTGTATCTTTTTCTTTAAATTTACCACCGAACTCTGCAGTTACGGTAGAACTTTCTATGTCTTTTATACCTCTAGAATTTACACATAAATGTTTAGCATCGATTACACAAGCAACATCTTGCACTCCTAAAGCTTCTTGCATGGCTTGCACAACTTGCATCGTTAAACGCTCTTGAACCTGTGGTCTTTTTGCAAAATATTCCACAATTCTATTCATTTTAGATAAACCAATTACCTTACCGTCTGAAATGTAAGCAACATGTGCTCTACCAATAATTGGCAATAAATGATGCTCGCAAGTAGAATACACAACAATGTTTTTTTCTACTAACATTTCACCATAATTGTAATTATTGTCAAACGTAGATGCTTTTGGCTTATTTTTAGGATTCAATCCCATAAAAAGCTCATTTACAAATGCTTTGGCGACTCTTTTTGGAGTTCCTTGTAAACTATCATCGGTTAAATCCATCCCTAAAGTGGTTAAAATATCTTTAACACTTTCTTGGATTCTATCAATTTTTTCTTCGTCAGAAATATCAAAAGCATCGGCTCTTAACGGAGTTTTAGCAGAAGTTCCTACGTGATTCTCTCCTATTTCTTCAATTCTGTCGTCATTCATTTTGTCGGTCAATTCAAACATTTCAATCAAAATTCTGGCGCAAATTTAAGGGTTTGAAATGTATTATTTTAACTTTTTGCATCAATTATAATTATGTTATGATAAAATTATGATAAACTAAATTTTGGCGCTTGCATGGAATCTCATAAAGTTTTGATAATGATTACTAAAAAATATAAAACAATAAAATTTATAAAAATCTTTAAAAAATTATAATGGTTTAAAATGTTAAATGTAGCGTAAGTAAAATATAAATGAAGTTCTCTACTGCACTCGAATAAACAAATTGTGCTTGTTATTAGAATACTGATTTAATCATAACATATCCAGAACAAATTACTTCATTGTTTCTACCAATTCTGATAAAGAACATTTTGTTTGCTCTCCTGAAATCATATTTTTTAAGGTAAATTCTTGTTTTTCCATTTCTTGAGACCCCACAATGACAACAAATTCAATTTCACGCTTATTTGCGTAATTCATTTGTTTTTTCATTTTAGCATCCTCCGGAAACAGTTCTGATTTCACATTGTTTTCTCTTAACACAGCTATTGCTTTCATACAATACATGGCTTCGTCTTCCCCAAAATTAACAAACAATACTTTTGGTTTTGGTAAATTAACCATTTTAAACAAGCCTAACTCTTCTACAACTAGATAAATTCTATCCAATCCAAAAGAAATTCCGACTCCAGAAACATCTTTTAAACCAAAAATTCCTGTTAAATCATCATATCTTCCTCCGCCGCCAATAGAACCTATTTTTACACCCTTGGGTGCTGAGACTTCAAAAATGGCACCTGTGTAATAATTTAAACCTCTCGCTAACGTAACGTCAACTTCTAAATTAGCAGATTTTAAACCCAATACTGCAACAGAATTTATAACAAAACGTAATTCTTCAACTCCTTTTGTTCCTTCTTCGGATGATTGCAACATATTCTCTAAAGAAGCTAACTTAGCTACATTATCCCCTGTAAAATCAAACAAAGGTTGTACTTTTTCGATTGCTTCCTCAGTAATACCCTTCAAAATCATTTCTTTGACAACGCCGTCTTTACCAATTTTATCTAGCTTATCTAAAGCTACAGTAAAGTCGATTAATTTATCTTGGGCGCCAATCACTTCTGCGATTCCAGATAATATTTTTCTATTATTGATTTTAATGGTGGTACCCAACAAACCTAAATCAGTAAAAACAGTATCATATAATTTTACGAACTCTACTTCTTGCCATAAAGATTTGCTACCAACTACATCGGCATCACATTGAAAAAACTCTCTGAAACGTCCTTTTTGAGGTCTATCTGCTCGCCAAACAGGCTGAATTTGATAGCGTTTAAAAGGAAATGTAATTTCATTTTGATGTTGTACCACATATCTTGCAAAAGGAACTGTTAAATCGTAACGAAGTGCTTTTTCTGAAATTTGACCAGTAACTTTTAAACTATCTTTTGTAGCTAATAATTTTTCATCAGCTTTGGATAAAAAATCCCCAGAATTCAAAATTTTAAAAATCAAGCGATCGCCTTCTTCACCATATTTACCCATTAAGGTTGATGAATTTTCAAAACTTGGTGTTTCTATAGGTTGAAATCCGAAGGTTTCAAAAGAAGTCTTCATCGTGTTCATTATATACGCACGATTCGCTACTTCTGTTGGTGAAAAATCTCTTGTTCCTTTTGGAATGCTTGGTTTCATTAAATAATTTTTATTTAGTTTTTGGTTTTCAGTTTTAGTAGTTGTATTTAAAACTAATTACTTAAAATTGAATATTTACAATTAAAAATTGTGTTTGCAAATATCGTGAAAACTTATAATTCTTTAATGATTGTATCACTTTTATTTTGATTTCTTAGCGCGTTGATGGATGCATTTAATTCAAACCCAAGTAAAAGGATAATCGAGTTTAACCATATGAATAACATTAAAATTAAAAGCGTCCCAATAGAGCCATATAACTCGTTATATTTGGCAAATTCGGTTACATAATAACCAAATAGATAAAAGGTTAAAATTGACAAAATAGTTGTAAAAAATGCACCAGGAGAAAAGAATCTAGAATGTTTCCCTTCTTTGGTACCGAACAAATAGAGCATTGAAACGGTCATAAAAATCATGAGTAAAAAGATAATTCCACGCCCCAATTGTAACCAAATTAAATTATCTTCCAGCCAACCAATTGTTACAAATTCCTGTAAAACTAATTCTACAAATATCATTAAAACTACGGTAATGAGCAAGAAAACAACAATTACAATAGCCACTAGCATAGCTATAAAATAAGATTTAAAACCGTTTCTTACTTCTTTAATATGGTATGAATATTCGAACCCACCAAATATTGCATTGACACCATTGGTCATTAAAAAAATGGACCCAATAAAACCAAAAGATAACAAGCCTCCATATTGGTTTTTAATAATATCAACCAAAACAGAATCTACAGCATCAAATGTTTTTGGTGGCAACACATCTGCTATTATAGATAACAAACCTTCTTGAGCTCCTGGTATCGGTACAAAGGGAATTAACGTAAGTATAAATAACAAAAACGGGAAAATCGCCATAAAAAAACTGTATGCAATTCCGCCTGCCCTTGTAGTTACCGCGCCTTCGATAATACCAATAATATACATTTCTATGACATCGTATAAAGACATGCCTTCTAATCCGGGAATTTTAATTTTCTTCCCAAATCTTACCAAAATATTTACAACTGGTATTTTTTCTAATTTGTCTTCAATTTCTTTGCTCATCAATTATTTTTTCTAAGACGAAAATCTATTTACTGTTTACATTTATAAATAAATCTTTAAAAATAAATTCTTTTACAATTGGTGTTATAGAATCTTCTAAAAAGATACGATCTGTGCCAAAACCTAAACTCGCCATTAGTCCGTAATTTTCATTAAACACCAATGTTTTGTAGCTGTTTTTATCTTTTTTAAGTTGATACATTTTATACACTAAACTCTTGGATTTATAGATGTTTGGAATTTTATTAAACGTATCTAAATCAACAATAATCACATCTTTTTTTAAGTGATGTCTTAACGTGATATTTTTCAAAGCATCGCTTTTTTGTATATATTTAAAAGTAACGATAGTATCTATTTTGTTACTATTTAATTTCAATTTTTCAATTTTATTTTGTCCCAATTCATACCCATACATCGAGATGTTATTTTCATTTCCTCCACAAGAAATGAAAAGAAAAACGAGAAAAAACAAGGGATACATTAAATTTTTCATTCAATAATAATTTTATGGTTTACTAAAAGTCCGTCTATTGTATTTCTACTAAATTTTGCATTTTTTAATCGATTCTGCTGCGGATTGATGTTAAAATTAGACGCAGTTCTAAAATCTGATTTTTCTAAATTCGTTTGATCAAAAATTGCTCCTTTTAAATTGCAGTTGTCAAAAACACCGTTTGTCAAGTTAGTTTCTGTAAAATCGATTTCCTCTAAATTACAATTTTTAAACTTTGTATTC
>JBNMNV010000131.1:0-8559 GCA_051278125.1 Polaribacter sp.
TCAAAAAAGAATATCCAAACCTTAAAATAGCAATGGGTGGTGGTTATTGCAACACCGAATTAAGACGATTATCAGATCCAAGAATTTTTAATTTTATTGATTTTATAACGTTAGATGATGGCGAAGGGCCCTTATTAAAAATAACCGAGTTTTTAGGCGGTAAAATAGTAGAGGACAGCCTAGAAAGAACTTATATCTGTAAAAACAACGAGGTTGTATATGCAGATAAAAAACCGAACACTATTTTTCATCATAGAAATTTACCCGCACCAAGTTATATTGGATTGCCAACAGCTAAATATTTATCTTTTCTAGATGTCATGAATCCGATGCACAGAATGTGGTCTGACGGAAAATGGAATAAGCTCACTATTTCTCATGGTTGTTATTGGAAACAATGTTCTTTTTGTGATGTTACATTAGATTATATTGGCAATTACCAAAATACAACAGCAGAAGATTTGGTCAATAAAATTGAAAAAATAATATCAGAAACAGGTATTACAGGTTTTCATTTTGTGGATGAAGCTGCGCCACCAAAAATGTTACGAGCGTTAGCGAATACGTTAATAGAACGGAAAGTTTATATTACTTGGTGGACCAACATTCGTTTTGAAAAAACATTTACACCCGAATTGTGTTCTTTATTATCAAAATCGGGTTGTATTGCTGTAACAGGTGGTTTAGAAGTAGCTTCGGATAGATTGCTTTCAAAGATGAAAAAAGGGGTAGATATTGCGCAAGTAGCAAGAGTTACAAAGGCTTTTTCGGATGAAAACATTATGGTACATGCGTATTTAATGTTTGGTTTCCCGACAGAAACAGATCAAGAAACGATAGATTCTTTAGAAGTTGTACGTCAGTTATTTCAAAATAATTGTATTCAGTCCGCTTTTTGGCATCAATTTGCTTGTACAAGTCATAGTCCGGTGGGTAAAAACCCTGATGAATTTCAAATCAAAATTATTGGTCCAAAGTTCAAAGGTTTTGCTGAAAATGATTTATATCACGAAGATCCAACAGGAGCAGAGCATCATTTATATAGTGAAGGTTTAAATTTGGCTCTAAACAATTATTTAAATCACAAAGGGTTTGAAATTCCGTTGTACAAATACTTTAATTTTAAAGTGCCAAGAATTACCCTTAAAGATGATTTAGTAGCGGGTTTTTTAAAAGAATAAAATCATTTTTTGAAGCTATTTCCAGCTTTCACTACTCGCTTTTTTTATTCCGAAAAAAGAATAAAAAAGAGCTCAAACAGACCGTTCAATCTGGGCTAAATCTGTTTACCAGCAAATAGCTAAAATCCGAAAACTAATTTTAATCAAAATACATTCTGACTAAAATTAGCAATCGCAACTTAAAATTTATTTAGTATAAGCGCCAGAAGAATACGTTAACTCGTAACTATGCGTGTAAATTTCAAATACAATACCGAAAGGATCTTCTACATAACACATTTTAAAAGGTTTGTCTTTTGGGTAATATTCTCTAATTGGCATTCTTTGTTTACCTCCATAAGCAACAATTTTTTTAATTAATTCTTCAATATTTGGATCTTGAATGCAAAAATGAAAAAGCCCTGTATTAAAAGGATTAAACTCAGGTGCTTCTTTTATTCCGTTCGGAAAAGAGAATAACTCAATTCCAATTCCGTCTGAAGTTGATAAATGTGCAATTTCAAATTCGGTCCAATCATTTCCAAAAACATCAATACACATTTGACCAATTGCAGTTTCCGTTTCTTTTTTCACAGTAGAAGGTTCCATAATAATATACCAACCCATAACTTCTGTATAGAATTTTACAGCTTCTTTGATATCTGGAACTGTAAGACCAATATGTGAGAATGATTTTGGATAATTTTTATTTTTAGACATAATTTGTAATTTAGACTTCAAAATTAATCTATTTTTGTCTTACGAGCAATAACTTACCAAAAAGTAGTATAGTAACCAAAACGAGTAAAATAATGATTATCAATATAATAAATTAATAATTTTGATAGAAAAAAATATATGCCCGTTAAATTACACCATGAATTTAATAGGTACAAAATGGAAACCTTTAATCTTGTTTCATTTATTAGAAGGCGGTTTACGTTCTGGAGTATTGCAAAAACACATTACAGGAATTTCAAACAAAATGTTTACGCAAACAGTTAGGGAGTTAGAAAAAGATGGACTTATTTCTAGAAAAGTATATGCTGTGGTACCACCAAAAGTAGAATACAAGCTAACCAAAAGAGGGCAATCTTTAGAAGCTATTTTAAGAAGTTTAGATGCTTGGGGATTAAAAGATACCCAGCACTAATTAAACAATTGTCAATACAATTCCTCCACGTGTTATCATATATAGATTTTAATTTATGATAAAGGTTTCATTAAAAAACATACTTTTTAAAATTAGTTGTTATTGTATTAATTGATAGTAAAATTATAAAACATACTTCTCAAAAATATATTCTAATTCCTTTTCTGGACGTGTACACAAACCAGCATGCGTTTTAGAACTTTGTATCATGGTACTTCGGCAAGCTGCTAACCATCTAAATCTGTCTGAAATTTCAAATTCCCCAATTTTACCTCCAGAAGAAGTTCCGTCACAAATTAATTTCCAAGCGTTTAAATATGCATTCAAAACATCTAATTCTAATTCAGGTGCAAAAGCTTTTAATTTATGAACCGAAATATGATATTTTATATCCAAAAACTTTTTACGTTTCGAAAATAAAATCACACCAATATTAAAAAATTCTTCGCGTTCTACTTTGGGCACCAGTCTAATGATCGCATATTCAAAGGTAACTTTATCTTGCATTTTCTGCTTCTTTAACCAGTTCGTCAATCATCAACAATTTTGCCTTTAGAAAAGTAATATAAGCAGTTCTCATTTCATCTGGCTTTAAAAAATCACCTTCATTCAACAACCAATCTTCAGGGATTTTAGAAATAATTTCATTGATTACCTCAGTATTTATATGCAGCTTTATTTCTGCAGCCGCTTTTTGTAAAGAAGTTGCTTTCGATAAAAGCACATGGTCTTTTATGAGAGGAAATGTTCTTGTTAAATGATTTTCCCAAGTTTCCCAGTGATGATGAAAATACAAACTTGCACCATTATCAATAACCCATAATTCATGATTCCAGTGCAAGAGGTTTGTGTTTTTAGCTGTTCTGTCAATATTACTGATCAAACTATCTAGAAGTACTACTTTAGAAGCTGTGAGTGCATCCACTTCGGAAACCAAAGGGTCGTAGGTGATGGCACTTGATAAAAAATGCAATCCTAGGTTTAGCCCAATGCTAAACTTTAGCAAATCTTGAATTTCTTCATCGGGTTCTGTTTTACTAAAGGAATCATCAAGATTCATAAAAACCAATTCAGGAACATTTAAACCAATAGCTCTTGCTAGTTCTCCTCCAATAAATTCAGCGATCAGTGCTTTTTTTCCTTGACCTGCGCCTCTAAATTTTAATACGTATAAAAAGCCATCATCTGCTTTTACGATGGCAGGCAAAGAACCACCTTCTCGCAAAGGCTGTAAATATTGAACCACATTTACTGTTCTAATATCAATTATATTCATAGCACTAAAATATGTTATTTAGGTTGATAATATTTTATGCAATCAATTTATAATTTAAAAATATATAAACCATAAAGATATCTGTTTGAATGCCCTTGTGCATTTATCGGAGATTTAAGAATATGGTCACTTTCAGAAAAAGGTATGGTTTCAATTAAATTTTGATGTATAGAAATTCAATTTCAACCTACTTTAGATACTCTTCAAAAGTTCCGTCCTTATAAAAAACAACAATTCTCTGAATTCGTTTTCCTTCATTTGTATCTGTTGCCATAAAAGAAGGAGTAGACGCACTCGACTTACTTTCAGCTTTTTTAGGAAAAGAACCGACTCCGTTTAAGAGCCAATGGATGTCTACGTCTTTAAACTCTGAAGTTATTTTTAAAATAAAATCGAGACTTGGTTTATTTCTACCAGACAAAATATGTGAGATGCTAGAGCGCTGAACGCCTATTTTATCTGCGAATAAAGATGCCGTTAATTGATGAAAATTCATCACTTTTTTTATCCGGGATGCAAATTCTAAACTGTTTATCATTGTAAATCGCTATTACATTACAAATGTAAACTAAAATTAATTACTAGCAAAAGGATACTCGTATAAACATTTTAATATAGATTATATTAATTAAACTAACACTTTAAATAAGTGTCATAATTTATTAATATTAAGTATTTTAATTAAAATTAATACTCCATAAAGATACTTAAATTCAGGGATTTATAGAACCATTAACTTTTTCTGTTCGTGAAATTTAATTTGTTTACATAAGTAACAAAAAGATCCATAAAACTGATTTACATTTGTAACATTTAGTTTGTTTACAATTGTAATTAGGCTATTGGCTACTTATTTTCAATAGTGTAAATTTGTATTTCTAAACAGAAACATTCGTGCATATTTTATCGACTAACTTTTTAAAAATTCTTTTCAAAGAACAAAAAGAAACATTACTTTTTGGAAAGTGGATTACTTTTGAAGATATCAAAGGGCTATTTAAAAAACATCAATTTGCTTTTGAAATTAATCAACTTGGTTTCTCTGAATACAAACGACCTATTCAAACTTTAAAAATTGGTTTAGGTAAAAAGAGAATATTAGTATGGTCTCAAATGCATGGAAATGAAAGCACAGCTACAAAAGCTTTGTTTGATTTATTTAATTGCTTTTCTAATACTAAAGAGTCAGTATTAGAAACTATTTTAAAAGAATGTACATTGATTTTTATTCCGATGTTAAACCCAGATGGTGCACAAGCATATACAAGGGTAAACGGAAATAACATAGATTTAAACAGAGATGCTGTGCAGAGAGCAGCAAAAGAAAGCAAATTATTAAGAGTTATTTTAGATGAGTTTGCTCCTCAATTTTGTTTTAATTTACACGATCAAAGAACTATTTTCGGAGTAGAAGGGACTAAAAACCCTGCTACAGTATCTTTTTTGGCGCCCTCAGAAGAAGAAACTAGAGCACTAACTAAAGGAAGAAAACAAACGATGAATGTTATTGTATCCATGAACTCTTTGTTACAAAAAATGATTCCTAATTTTGTGGGCAGATATACGGATGAATTTTATCCTACAGCTACTGGGGATAATTTTCAAAAATTAGGTTACAACACCATTTTAATAGAATCTGGTCATTATCCTGATGATTACCAAAGAGAAGTTACTAGAGAATATACGTTCTATGCAATTTTGCAAGGCATCTATCATATCGCTACTTCGAACACTTTTAATGAGTATTCAGATTATTTTAAAATTCCCAATAATGATAAGATATTTTATGATGTAATTCATAGATATTCCGATTCTAAAGATGATAAGGCATATCAATACAAAGAAGAAATTATACAAGGTAAACTAGTTTCAAAATTAGTGAATATTGATGAAATTGTATTAAAAACCAAAATTGGACATCACGAAATCGTTTTCGAAAGCAAAAATAATTAAATTTTTCTCATTTTTTCTTGTTTTAAATTAAATTAAATTCATAAATTTGCCAAGTTAATTGAATAATACACAATAAATGAAAAAATTTATCCTAGACGAAATAGATCATCAAATTTTAGATATCTTAATAGAAAATGCAAGAACACCATTTACAGACATTGCAAAACAGTTATTAGTTTCTGCAGGAACAATTCACGTTCGTGTAAAAAAAATGGAAGATGAAGGTATTATTCAAGGTTCTACCTTAACCTTGAACTACGAGAAAATGGGATATTCATTTATCGCTCATATAGGTGTTTTTCTAGAAAAAACATCGATGACGCAAAGTGTTATTGACAATTTAAGAAAAATTCCGAATGTAACCGTGGCTTATGTAACCGCAGGTAAATACAACATTTTCTGTAAAGTTAGAGCAAAAGGCACAAACGATGCTAAAGATATTATTTATCAAATTGATGATATTCCTGGGGTAAAAAGAACTGAAACAATGATTGCTTTAGAAGAAAGTATCAACGATAAAAAAAGAATGATGCATGCAATTTTTTCTGAACTTTAAGATATATATATTCAAAAAAGTCCTTATCATTTAAAATGATAAGGATTTTTTTATGGAATAAAATTTAGCTGTATGTTTGTGTTAGTATGAAATATATAATTTATGATCACTAAAATTGAATATACTGTAAATTCATCCATCAATAAAGCTACGATGCTTTCTTTATACAAACGAATGTTAAAACCTCGTTTAGTGGAAGAAAAGATGTTAATTCTCTTACGTCAAGGAAGAATTTCTAAATGGTTTTCGGGAATTGGACAAGAAGCTATTTCAGTCGGTCTTACTAGTGCTTTAGAAAACGATGAATATATTTTGCCAATGCACAGAAATCTAGGCGTTTTCACCACAAGAGATATTCCGTTACATCGATTATTTTCTCAATGGCAAGGAAAAATGAATGGTTTTACAAAAGGTAGAGACCGTAGTTTTCATTTTGGAACGCAAGAATACAACCTTATAGGAATGATTTCTCATTTAGGTCCGCAATTAGGAATTGCAGACGGAATAGCTTTGGCTAATAAATTAAAAAATAACCATAAAATTTGTGCCGTTTTTACGGGTGAAGGTGGCACTAGTGAAGGCGATTTTCATGAAGCTTTAAACGTAGCTTCTGTTTGGAATTTACCTGTTTTATTTTGTGTCGAAAATAATGGATACGGTTTATCTACGCCGTCTTCAGAACAATTTAATTGCACCAATATTGCTGATAAAGGAATTGGCTACGGAATGGAAAGCCATGTTATTGATGGAAATAATATTCTAGAAGTTTATACTAAAGTGGATGAAATTGCCAAAAGTGTGCGTAAAAATCCAAGACCTATTTTAATAGAATTCAAAACATTTAGAATGCGTGGTCATGAAGAAGCAAGTGGCACAAAATATGTCCCGCAAGAGCTATTAGACTTTTGGGCAGCAAAAGATCCGTTAGAAAATTATCAAGAGTATTTAATTAACAAAGGGATTTTAACAGAAAAGATTGAAGTGTCATATAAAGAAGAAATCGTTCATGAAATAAATGACCATCTTCAAATTGCTTTTGATGAAGAAAAAATCATTCCTAATATAGAAACGGAACTCAATGATGTTTTTAAAACGCATGAATATAAGGAGGTAACTGCTTCCTCCAGCAAAAATAAAATTCGTTTCGTGGATGCCATTTCTGAGGGACTAAAATTGTCAATGGAAAAATACGATGACCTCATTATTATGGGGCAGGATGTTGCTGAATATGGTGGCGTTTTTAAAATTACGGATGGTTTTGTAGAAGCTTTTGGAAAAGAACGGGTTCGGAATACCCCAATTTGTGAATCTGCTATTGTTTCTGCAGCTTATGGTTTATCTATAAACGGAATAAAATCAGTTATGGAAATGCAATTTGCAGATTTTGCTTCTTCAGGTTTTAATCCTATTGTGAATTTATTAGCGAAGTCTAATTATAGATGGAACCAAAATGCGGATGTTGTTATAAGAATGCCTTGCGGTGGCGGCGTTGGAGCAGGGCCATTTCACAGTCAAACAAATGAAGCATGGTTTACGAAAACACCAGGTTTAAAAGTAGTGTATCCAGCTTTTCCACAAGATGCAAAAGGTTTGTTAGCAAGTGCAATTGAAGATCCAAATCCAGTCTTATTTTTTGAACACAAAGGTTTATACAGGTCTGTATATCAAGAGGTTTCAGAAGGGTATTTTACTACAGAAATAGGGAAAGCAGCCATTTTAAAAGAAGGACAAGAAATGACCTTTATAGGTTATGGAGCTGCCGTGCATTGGATTTTAGAATATTTAACAGAAAAACCTGAAATTTCTGCGGATGTAATTGATTTAAGAACTCTACAACCTTTGGATACGGAGACTATTTATCGATCTGTTAAAAAAACAGGCAAAGTAATTGTTGTGCAAGAAGATTCTATGTTTGGCGGAATTGCCAGTGATATCTCTGCACTCATTACCGAAAATTGTTTTGAATTTTTAGACGCACCTGTAAAAAGAGTGGCTAGTTTAGAAACGCCAATTCCTTTTCAATCCGATTTAGAACAACAGTATTTAGGAAAATCAAAATTAACAGAAGCAATTTTAGATTTATATAATTATTGATTAAATTTACTTTTTAAGCAAATAACTGAATACTATGGAATTTGATAAAGAAAAATTCAAGGTTTATAGTTGGAAAAATTGGATGATGTTGCACTGGATTTTAAATCCAGGGTTAGCAATTAATGAGTTAATTTTAGGGCAACGAATACCAAAAATTAGTTTAGAAGATAAAATATCTGATAAACCAAGAATGGAAAGATCGTTTATTCCTTGTCCTCATTGTAAAACATTACATGATGGTATAACATGGTCTACACAAAACAGAACTGCTTTTAAAAACTGGTTTGGTTTATATTGCACAAATTGCGAGAAAATTATTCCTTGTTTAATGAATGCTTTTAGTTTTATATTACTTGCAATTACTTTT
>JBNMNV010000132.1:0-8531 GCA_051278125.1 Polaribacter sp.
TTTGTTTTTCCAATTCATACAGGAATACTTATGAGCACTTACGCTGACCAAACAGAAGAAAATAAAAGTGAATCCTTTGCTAGTGCTGTATCTCAAATGCAAACTAGGGACGAGCCTACTTTTGAATTCGTGGATAGTAGATCTGAAGCAGTTGCTCAAAGGAAATTACAACATATAGCAGATGGTAGTTTGCAAGTTTCACAACTGAAATCTTTTCAGGAAATGGCAGATAATAGTTTTCAGACAAAAGAAGTGGCTCAATTACAATTGAGGGCTGATACTTTTTCGGGTCAACAGCATCCTACAATTCAACGTGAAGAAAACGATACAGGTTTACCAGATAATTTAAAATTAGGGATGGAGCATCTGACAGGGCACTCTATGGATGACGTAAAAGTCCACAGAAACTCAGACAAACCTGCTCAGTTAAATGCTCATGCGTATGCACAAGGAACCGATATTCATTTAGCGCCTGGTCAAGAAAAACATCTACCTCATGAGCTAGGACATGTAGTTCAGCAAAAGGAAGGAAGGGTAAAACCAACTAAACAACTAAAGGGCAAAACAAATATAAATGATGATGCAGGGTTGGAAAAAGAGGCAGATATCTTTGGAGCAAAAGCACTGTTTACAACAAATGTTGGCGATGTGAACCTTAAAACAGCTTTGGTTTCTCAAGAAAATATTCAGTTAAATGCTGTTGTAAATGAAGATAGTGGTCCATCCATGGTTGAAACACATGGTATGGGTGGTGAATTACCATTCGCTGACAGTGAGCCCTTATCAGAGGAACAGAAGGATGAATTTATAAAAGATCAGAATAGGAAATCTTTTAAAGCAGCATACGATCCAATGGGAAGTTTACAAGGATTGGCAAATGCATTATTTAGGAGCCCAGAGGGAGCAGATACCTTAAATGACCAATTCTTGGTAGATATTATCAAAAATCCTTTTGAATCTAATTGGTTTAAGGCTAAAAAGTGCTTAACAACAGACTTTTGGCCAGACGTAATGGGCTCGCTACCAACCCACGGCGCAAGCCTTGGTTTAATGCAAGCGTTGGTAGATATGCGAGGTAGAGTTTGGGATAGTTTCGTAAAACAAGTTCAGCCTAATATCGAAAAAGCTGTAGAAGAAGGACGCGAACTACCTGGTTTTGAAAATATTGAAAATCCTGATAAAATCGATGATAACTTCAGACTTGCAGATTCTGTTGGTTCTGAATCAGTGACCTCTGATATCGATTTATCTGCAAAGGGAGAAAATACCGAAATTGGAGTTTCCATGATTAACACAGCCTTCAATGCACAATACGGAACAGAACCGGGAGCATTTTTTGATATTAATGTTTATTCTTCAGATTGGATGTTCAAGCCAAAGGAACTCTCCGCAGAAGGTGCTAAAAATATTGTAATGGCACCAACCTCAGAGGCAATGGATACCACAAAAAGTGAATTAAATCCTGAAAACCAAAAACGGAAAGATGGTCGAAACGAGGTTTGGTCAATGGTGAAAATTCGACGGAATATGACTCAGGATGATTGGGATACATATAAAGAGCATTTGCTTTTAGGAATTGAAGGTAATGAACTAGAAAAAGATGAAACACTCATAAAGTTTAGTGAGGTCGATGCCGAATATACCACTTTCTACAATACTGTTGAAAGAGAAACAAATAAATTGAAAGAAGCTGTCAATTTTGAGGAAAAGCAACAAAACAGTGCTTTTAAGGATAAGAATGGAAAAGATCATATGGGAGAAGAAGCATTAGAAATGCAAGCTTCAAATATAGAATATGAAAAAATAATTTTAGAGGTTAAAAGATTAAGACTAGAAATAAAGGCTCTTCAAAAAGAGCCGAAAGCACCAAGAGCAACAATTGAAGAATTATTACTGAAAGTGCATGACGGTGTTGCTCGAGGATTAACGTATGCTAATGAAGTATATGCAACCGAAGGTGCCGTTTTAAATACTGTACTTGGTGACCAAGGAGCCGCTAAAAAATTAAAAGAAAAACAAGCAGAAGATGATTCAATTGAAAGTTATACATATCAACTTTCAAAAGAACAATATTTGCAAGCAGTTAATGAAAATGTTGGGGATACCTTGCATTCTCTGAATCATAACCTAGAGGATCCGCAATATGCTGTTTATAGGGCTGGTAAATATATAGCCCGATTATGTTCTGCAACTACAAAATTAATAAATCCAACCGAGCCTAGTTCAATCGCTGGGTATGATACACTATTAGAAATAGGTAAAGAGTCAGTGAAAGAAAAAGCATTAGAAGCGGGTAGTGATCCTTTGGCAGTTAGAAATAATAATTCCTTTTTCTCTCAATATGAAAGTGGAGACTTATCTGTTGTTAAATCATTAACAATTAGCTTAGGATCGAGAGCTGCAGCCTTATATAAAACCACCAAACCATGAAAGAATGGATTAAACTTTTAAAAGAAGACGTCAATAGTTTTAATGTTGAAATACAAAAAGTTTCAATTGATGAAAGAACAATGTTTAAAGGACTTGACCTCTCAGATATCGATTTTTCTGCAGCTAATGTAAAATTTTGTGATTTTAGTGAATCAGATTTACAATTTAGTCAAATTTCAGGATATCTGCTTTCTACATGTCGATTAGAAAAAACAAACCTGAACAATACGCTCTTGGATACTATCTTTTGGAAAGAAAAGATTAAAACCCTTAAATTGATTTGGGCTGGTTCCGAAAAATGGAACAAAGCTAAGCTGTCAAATAATCCAATAATTATTTCTGAAGGAAATTTTTTGAATGGAAATTTTAGAGATATGGATTTTAGAGATGTTTCATTTACATCTTGCATTTTTAATAAAGCTCAATTCAATAATATGAATCTTAGTAGTTCCTCATTTAATGCTTCTCAAATGGAGTCTGTTCTTTTTAAGAGTATTAAATCGTACAATGTCTCTTTTCAAAGAGCCATTTTAGATAAAAGTAGTTGGGAAGATATGGTATTGGAAGACTCAAAACTAAATGAAAGTCATCTAAAAAAGACTGTTTTTAAAAATGTAACATTTAAGAACGTTTTATTTAATAAAGCGAATTGCCAGGAGGCTTATTTTGAGAAATGTAAATTTATAGATTGTCATTTTTTTGGAACAGATTTAACTAAGACTACCTTTAGTAATTGCAACTTTAATAATTCTAGAATTGAAGAAGGAATTATGATAGGAGTTACTGTTATGTAGCTGGTTTTGTAAAAATTTGTAAAAACCCTTGACCTAAAATAATTGTTTTACTTTATGTTAAGTTTAAAAAATGTAAATTAGCTGTTAAAGGTAAAAAATATTAAAAGACATACTATTTCTTTGTTTTTTCAAATCACAAATTCACAAAAGAATACTTATGAGCACTTACGCTGACCAAACAGAAGAAAATAAAAGTGAATCCGTTTCTAGTGCTGTATCTCAACTGCAAACTAGTGGTGCGCCTACTTTTGAATTCATGGATAGTAGACCTGAAGCAGTTGCTCAAAGGAAATTACAACATATAGCAGATGGTAGTTCTCAAGTTTCACAACTGAAATCTTTTCAGGAAATGGCAGATAATAGTTTTCATGCAAAACAAGTGGCTCAGCTGCAAGCGATGGCTGATACTTATTCAGCGCAACAATACCAAACAATTCAACGTCAAGAAAATAATACAGGTTTACCTGATAATTTAAAATCAGGTATGGAGAACCTTTCGGGGCTTTCTATGGATGATGTGAAGGTTCACAGAAACTCAGACAAACCTGCCCAACTAAATGCACATGCCTATGCGCAAGGAACCGATATTCACTTGGGACCAGGTCAAGAAAAACATTTACCTCATGAGTTAGGTCATGTAGTGCAGCAGAAAGAAGGAAGGGTAAAACCAACCAAACAGCTAAAGGGTAAAACAAATATAAATGATGATAAAGGTTTAGAAAAAGAAGCTGATGTTTTAGGTAATAAGGCTCTAAACTATAATGAAAATAGTGCTATTCAAAAAAAAGAAACTATAAATATTTCAACTAATGTTGCACAGAGAGATGTTGGTGATGATGTTGACTCAACTCTTGACAAGAAGGAAAAGAAAAGCGCTTTGAACAAAGCTGCTGGAATTGCAGAAATCATTGATACTTCCGCAGATAGAGGGGTTTCAAATTTAGCAGATGAAGCTCCTACTTTCAAAAAAGGTAAAAAAGAATTTAATGCTTATACTGGAGAAGAAGAATCTTCTGAAGATGATAATACCGTTACCGGTATGGATGCATTTGCAGGAGGAGCAAAATTTGTAAGTGGAGCAGGTAGTGTTTTAGGTTTCGCACAAGCAGTAAAAAATCTTAAAGATTCAGATAATAAGTTTGATACGGTAGACGCTGTTCTTCAAGGTTCATCTGCTCTATTAAACATGGTTGGATCTGCAGCGGGTATGGCTGATGATTTGTCAACTGATGATGAGAATCAAGGAGCTGATCAAGTTTCAGATTTTGCAGGTGGTCTTATGGAGGGATTGGACGCTATTCGGGAGTTTACTAGCTTAATGAAAACACTTTGGGAAATTGAAAATGGTAAGAAATTAAATACAATAGAAAAACAAGAAGCAATTATATCCACATTAAACTTAGCTAGAAATGCAATGGCTTCAGTCAAAACTTTCTTAGACTATTATCATAGTGGAACTCTTGAATACTCTCAAGCAATTCCAGGTATAGCGATAGCTATTAACTCAATAAAAGGATTGATGGATTTTTATAATGCCCTTGAAGCTAGGAAAAATATAAATTTATTAGAAATAAAATTAGAAGCTGTAGCAAATGAACAGATAATTAACGTTGATGAAAGTGTAGCTGAATTAAGAGGTGGATCTGCTAAAACAAAATGGAAAAGTTTTAAAGAAGCATTTGGTTTTGAAAAGAGCGAAGCGTCAGAAAAAAGACAGTTTCGTAAAGATGCATTAGATAGCCTAAGAGAAAACCTGGAAGATGAAGAAGATGAAGTGATCAAAATTAAACTAAATAAAGCACTTAATCAAATAGAAGAACAAACAGCTCTACATCAACTTATTGAGATTAATAAGGATAAGAGAAATAATGCTTTATTTAATGGCGCAGTAAATGTTTTAAAAGTAGCTGGTGATATTATGAATTTTATTCCAGGAGCTCAGATAGCTGGTACTGTTCTTAAAACAAGTGGAAGTGGATTAAAAATAGGAAAATCTCTCGCCCAAAAAGGTCGTCAAATGTATAGAGAAAAAGGTCATGGTGATCAAACACAAACAAAATCGGCTAAAAATGAAAGAAACAAAGAGACTATAAAATACATCTTTAAACAAACAGAAAAAATTGAAAACAATGAAGATAAAGCTGTTTCAAACTTAATAAGCGCTACAGGGTGCAACCCTGAACAGATATATAGTCTCGCAGACAAAGATATAATTGAAGCTATAAAGACTATTAATGAATCATTAAATAAATAAAAAATATGTCAACAGAAATAAAAAATGCAATTTTTAATAATGATCTAAAAAATATTGAACGTATCGTTCGTGAATATGGAATTAAATCTAGCTTAATTGATTCATCTTCTTTAATTCCATTATCCACATTAATTCTGGAGTTTTCTGATTCAAAAAAAAATAAAGCATTTAATCTATTTTTAAATTTCATACCTCTTGAAGATGGTTTATTTGATGATTCGAAATTATTAAGGCTATATGCCGAGTTAAACTGCAAACAAACAAACAAACCTAATGATGAAGTAGCTAAACTTTTTTATGAAATTAACGATTCTATAGCATTAGGCCAATTTACAATCGATCCTAATTCTAAAATTTCTTTTAGATATATTTATCCTCTTATGCAATTTGATGATATGGATGAGCAAAAATTAAGAATCATTAATATGATTCAAATTTTTACTTTTATACTTTATTCATATGGCGATATCGTTGAAAATTATTTAAATGGAAAAACAACGTTTGATGAAGCCATGCAGTTAGTTTAGATTACTATACTTACTCGTTTTCTCTTGTCTAAATTACTACATTCTTTCTGTTTTAATATGGCACTCGTATAAAGTACATCGATTTAAATACTTTTTTTATTTAATAATAAAAAAATGCAATTCATAATTATACTTACAAAGCTCCTGTAAATAGCTAAAAAAAGTTTGCGACTGATCAACTTTAAGTAAATTTTTAATATTCAAACAAGTACTAATAATTCAGAATTAGAGAGTAAGAATTTTATTTCTACTCAAATTAAGGTCAAAGGTTTAGAAATACAAACTGCAAAAAAAACTAAAAAAAATTTTAGTCCTATAAAACATAAAGAAAACTTATTTAAATTAGTAATGACTTTGGTTAATCCATAACTATTTAATCTACTTATAGAAACCAGTAGAATTAACAAAATAAGTTACTCTAAATTTTAATTACAATCTATTTTCACTTGTCCTGGGTTCACAACAGAAATTGATCCTGCCCAAACACACATTGTTTTACTATTTGCAAGTACAACGGGTTGCTTACCTATTTTAGTTTTTTTTGCAGCTGGAGACCATGGGCTTACAGGTATTGGAATGCAAGAAGAGGGAATGAACACAGGAACAGGCCCGGCCATTTTCCAGTTCATAGGATTGGCCGGAGACTTACACTGCCCAAATGCTGGAATATTAACAAAGGGTATGATGTCTAAAATATTCGCAATGGGTTTTGTATTTGCTGTTAAGGTTCTGTTCAAAGGAAGTACCATCATAGATTTTGGTCCTGCACCAAATGAACATTTAATTTTAGCTCCGCTACATACACATTTTGCCATAATTGAAAGAATTAATTAAATTTTAAGTCTAATAAAAAATCTTGTTTCGAAAATCGACTTTTATTTTCAAAATCATAAAATAATATTTTTTTTTGTATTTGATCGCAGGCTATTTTTAGACAGGGGTCATTGGTAATCACAAACTTTGAATGTTTTAAAAACAAATATAAATGATTGTTGTCATTATTTTGAGCGAAATTACGGATCAATAAGTTCTTTTTATTTTCTGGGATTTTTTTCGAGTAATTTTCTAAATTTATTATAGAATCATAAAGTACAGGGATTATAAATATATTTTTTTCTAATAGCGCATTTATAAGCTCAAAAAGTTGCTCATTATCTGATTCTTTTAGTGATTTAAAGTATAGAAAACAAAACCTATAACTACCAAGGGAAAATTTGTTTGAACTTTTTAAAAACCACTGAACCATTTCGAAAGTTTTTTCGTAAACAATTGTATTAAGAATTACTTCAGGGTTTAGCGTTTGGGAACCCTCAAATTCTTTTAATTGATTAAAAAGATAACCACACTTTACATGAACATACTCTTTTTGATATGCTTTTTCAGATTTAAATAGGTTTGATAGTTTAAATATAGTCCTAATTTTTTTTTCAGACTTAAAGAGAAGATAAATAAACTCTGCTTTAAAAGTGGTCCCAATTTTTATGATATAATGATATTCTTTTTTTTTAAAAGAGTTTATTGTATTTAAAAATTGTTTTGAAACAGAAAAGATGCCATGGTCTTTAAGAATGTTTTTAGAAAAAAAAATATTGGAGGGAGCTAGTTTTTCAGTTGAAATTAAATCAATTGTAACAGCATCCTTGTCATACAATTTTAATAAATTGATATAAAAAATGTTTAAAGTAATGATATCATTTAAAGAAGCACTCGATATGAATAAAATTTTCATAAAAAAAACAGTTAATACTTTTTAAATTTTGATTTTATTTTATACAATAAATCATTTGTATTTGTATACCAAGATAGTAAATTACCATCTTCATCTGCAGTTAGTAACATCTTTTTATTATCATTATTTAGATAGGTTTCCATATGCCAAATCCATTTTTCATGACCCACTAACTCAATAACTGCATTTTTTATCTCATCTTGTTTCAGATTAAAATCGTATCTAAATATTTTATTATCTAAACTCGCTGAATATAATATATGTGAATCTTTATCAAAATATAAATTACTAACTCTACTATTATGGTTGTTAAATTCATACTTTAATGTTGGTCGTTTTAGATATTTTATACTATTGAGGTTGTAGTCAAAACATTTAACCTCACCAGTATCTGTTCCTACAAACAAATATTCATTGCTAACATATATTGAACTTATCTTATTGATGTTAAAAAGTTTAAAATTCGTAATTATTTTGTAGTCTAAACTTGTCTCCGTCATTACATATAACTTTTGGTCAGAAACAAAATATAGTTTTGAATCTTTATAAAAAGAAGCTTCAATATTTTTATAATTCGTATTTTGGTTTATAATTTTATGGTCTTCGTTAAAGGTTATAATTTCGTTTTTTAGAATAAGATATTGTCTGTTTTTGCTTTTATCAATAAAAAAATCGATAATTATATCTTTATTAGATGGGTAAATTGGTTTAATATTCAAGGGGTCTCTGGTTATCTTTAAAACTTTTTTAGAAAAAGTTGTTACAAATAACGAATTTTCATCTAGAAATTTAATGTT
>JBNMNV010000133.1:0-8518 GCA_051278125.1 Polaribacter sp.
TCATTCCGCTCTTTTAAAACCCTCTTAAATTCTTCAAACAAAGTCAATGCTTTCTGGCTTACAGAAAAAGACGTTTCTTCGCTTAATTCTTCGAATAAGTAGGTAGCAATTTCAACTTGATTTGCTTCTTGATATGCTGTAATATTAATTAATTCCTTAGAAAAAATAGTGTTAATTGATTTCCCTAAAGTACGAATCAATTGAAAATGACTTTCACTTTTAGGAAACACTTTTAAAACCGCTGCTGATGCCTTAATTTTATCCCCATAAAATATTCTTTTTTCTTCGGATAAACAGCGCCAGAATAATTGAGAAAATGCTCTAGTTTTAGGCGAAAACCTTAACAAACCAAGTGATGTTTCTTTCTCTATAAATGTTTTTAAAATTTTAAAAGCATCCAAGTCATGCACTCCTTTTGTATAGCCTTCGGTATAACTTTTTGAAGCAACACTTTTTATCAAAGCAAGCAAGGCTTCATTATTTAAATTGCATAAATCTTCCATAGAATTTTCTTGTGAAATTCGATATGCCAAATAAGCAGCACGATACACTTCTTCATTCTCAGAAACAAAAGACTGATTCCAATATTTTTCTGATTTTAATAAGACTTCATTGTCAATTTCTTGATAAAAATCGGTTCCAGTTAAATGATAATAAAGAGACTTGTTTTTATAAACAATCGTTAAATCTAAGACTTGCTTGTTAACACCAAATTTATGTTTCCCTAGTTTAATTACATTTTCTCCGTCTTCATATAAATCTTGCTTATCTTTTAATTTTCTTATGGCATCTTCTTTGGCTGTTTTTAAACCAGTTTCAATCATTTCTGCTTTTCCGCCATCCTCTAAATCATATAACTGTTTAATGATGTCTCGCAGTTTATTAATCATTAAATCGGAAGCGAAATACCCATTAATTTCATTTAAAAATTGAAAACTTTTTGCTTTTTTAACAACGCCGTTTAAAATTCTTTTTGCGGCAGTTTCTAAAGAAATCGCTTTTTTATTTCTGGCTTCAATAATGCTACTTTTCCTAGCCTGAAAAGCATTGTACACCTCTTCTCTTTTTTCTAAAATATCTCTAATAAATTCATCATAATCTGCAAATCTCCCCTCTAAATCTTCTAACTGAATGGCTACTTTATTCAATAATTCATCGGTTTTTTCAGGTGTAGTAGCGATGTCTAAATAATTGACAATACTTTGATCTATCAATTTTATTTTAGATGAAAAATCTGCACTTGCTTCCTCTGAACTTAATGCTTTTATTTTATTTCTAATTCCTGCTTTTAATTGATTTATCGTTGAGAAAATCAATGAAATAGCATCAATAATTTTTGTAGAATGTGATGTATCTTCGATCTCTAAATTAGAAACAATATCTATGAGCAATTCTAAATCGGTTACAATATGATTGACTTCTTTTTCTAATGCTTTCCCGGTGATTACTTTACTAATATTATCTAACGCTCTTTCTTTTTCCGCAACTCTTTGATGATAGGGCAATAATGCTTTTTCATCCAAAAGAAAAGAAACACATCGCTGTGAAATCGTATCCGTTTGTTCGGCAAGCTCCGCTTCTAAATTCACTAAGTAGTCTACATCTACATAGCGAACTTCTTTAAAGCCAATAATTTCTCCTCTTAACGTTCTTAATTTAGATAATGCCTGCACAAAATCATCAATAACTTTAAAAGAGGTACTTTTTATTTTGGCAAAAAAAGCATTTGTTTTTTGAGATATTTCTTCAATAATCTTTGTAGCATTTTTGCGAAGCTGCACAACTTTATCAAATTCGTCAATTGCCGAATTTGCTGCTAAATTTATTTCTGCTAACGGAATTGATAATTCGAAGGTTTTTGGTTCTTTTATCCAATAATAACTATCAGAAATATCCAAAGATATTTTTGCAATATCTTCGTACAAACCGTCGTAATTATCTTCTTTGTTTAATAAAGTAATCAAAACCTGGCATTCTGCCATCGCTTTAACAATGTCTTTATTTCCTATTTTGTAAACTAAAGAATCTTTATACTCTGATGGAATTTCTGTGCCTTGGGTAAAAGGTGTTTGCCAAATCTGAATTACATGATGCCTCGTTTGGTCTTCATTATCTTTAAAATAACACAATTCGCCATTTTTCAAGAAGGTAAATCCGCTGCAAATAATGGGTGTTTTCACTTCTTGCTCAATAACATTGTAAGACATTAAAACATACAAGCCTGTTTTTTCTTGATAAAAAACATAGAAAAAATCCTCTCCGTTTTGTGAGGTTATTTTATTCTGAAACTTTAAATCCGTTAACTGATTGTCAAAAATTTTAAACGCACCCGATTGCAAATAATATCCGTTAGAAAAGATAATTCCTTGATCATTGGGGAGTAACACAGCCGCATCTTGTATCGCATTTATTTTCTTAACTTCCTGTATTTTATGATTGTAAACAAAATAACGTGTACTTTCTTGAAAGGGCTTTATTTCTAAAATAATGAGATTCCCTAAATCAGCAAATCTATATTGACCATCATCTAAAGTTTGATCTGCTTGCGCTACCGTTTCACTATAGATACCTTGTCCGTCTTCAGTATTATTTTCAATTTTTATGGTTAAATCTCCACCAACAGTTTCTACAAAAACTTTATCTAAAATACCAATATGAGGGTGTTTCCCATAAAAATGCATATCCCTAGACACTTCTTGCCACTTGTATTCATGCTGAGTGGGAAATACAAATTCGTGCTCACTTCTATTATCAACATACGTTAAAGTGCCATCGCTGATCAACCATTTAAAGGTTTTAATATCGCTAGCACTTTCACTTAATTGAAAAACCATGTGTAAATAATTGCCAATAATGGCAAACTTGCTGAAAATGGTATTTCTGTAATATTTATAAAGATTTGTGAAGTCTGTAGTAAAAGCATTATTTTGTAAGAAATCTAATTTTTTGTTTACAAATTGAGTACCATCATAAGAATACATACTAAAAACATCCTCTAATTTTACTTCAGTTCTTAATCCGAAATGAACATTATAGCCAAAAATACTGACATCGCCAATGGTAATAATATCTCTGGCAATACAGTTATTTTCTGTATTGATTCTGTTATTCGCAATCAGTTTGGTTTCCACGCTTCCAAATACTTTTGCGCGTTCTTGATTTAGTTGCCCAAGTCTATTTTGAAGTACTTCTTTTTGCTTTTTAAGACGACCTTGAATAATTTCATACGTACCGTCTTCTAAAATATTATTTCGATTTGTTTCTTCTTTTTGCATTTGGGATTTTGAAAGATTATTCATTTTCCATCCTATTAAGGTTTTAAAGACCTTGTAGGTTTAATCTTAGAGTTGTTTAGAAATTTTCAAATACCTACAAGGCCAAAAAAGACCTTGCAGGATTGTATCTTAAAACTTAGAATTACCCTAGTTTTTTATCACTCAAACCTAATCCTTTTGCTAAATTCATTAAATTAGAAAACAAGTTACCTTCCTCTTTGTCAGTTGCTTTTAATTTTAAATCCATTAATATACTGGCCACAGAAAGGTTCTTTAAATCTTCGGATGATACATTGTATTTTGTGGCAAAATCTCTCACTTTTTCTAACAGATTTCCTTTAACATCATTACTACCCAAAATTGCGTCTTTCACATCTTGAATATTTTCAGAATGTTTTGTCAATCTATCGAAACCTTTAGCTTTGGTAATTTGTCCAATAATTTGATCAAAGAACATCGTTTCTCCGCCAACAATATCAATTTTCGCAGCTTTTAAAGCTTCTCCAATTACACTTGCTTGTGCATCGGCAATTTCTTTCTGAATATTAATTTCTGCCAAATCAACTTGCAACTCTTTGTTTAAACGTAACTTGAATTCTTCATGCTCTTTCCCAACACCATCTAACTTTTTCATGGCATTTGCTTTCTCCTCAATTCCTGCTGCATCCGCCAACGCTTTTTCTTTAATTACCGCCGCTTCTGCCATGCCTTGTTTCTGAATCGCAGCTGCTTTTGCTTCAATTCCCGCTGCTTCTGCTTTTGCTTTTTTCTCAATAATTAATGCCTCTACTAAACCTTCTCGCTCATGAGCATCTGCTTTTGCATGCATTACCTGGGCTTCAGACATCCCTATGGTAGCTTCTTCTTTTGCTTTTGCTTCTGCTAAAATTTTTCTTGCTTCCGCCTCTTTTTCGCTCGCTTGCTTCTTCGCCAAAGCTTCAATATTGATTTCTTCTGCTTGCTGAATTGCTGCTTGCTTTTGTGCTTCTGCAGCCTTGGTAGTTCTAATTAACGCTTCTTCTGCAATTGCTTCTGCATTTGTGATTTTCACTTGTTTATCTCTGTCTGCAGTTTTAAAAGCTTGAATGTCTTTCATATTCTCTTGCTCCTGCACAACACCTTTTTCTAATACAACACGATCGCGAATTACATCTTGAATATTCTTCTTTTCAACCTCTAAAACTCTTTCTTTTTCAATTTGGGCTAAAGTTACAATTCGTTCTCTTTCTGTTGCCTCTAACATTCTGTCTTTTTCAACTCTCTCTGTTTCTACGACATCTGTTCTCAATTTATTCTTTGCTGCAACGATTACTTGCCTTTGCATATTTTCTTCGGCAACTTGTAATTTTTCTTCGGTAGAAATTCTGGCAGTTTCAGATTTTAATCGTTCTTCTTCAGAAACTTTTAAAATGCTTGCTTCTTCTCTCGATTTAATATTGGCAATTTCTCTTTTTTGTTGTTCTTCTTTTTCCGCCAACTGCTTGTCTAATTCTAGAATTGCTTCACGTGCCTCAACATCTTGTTTTCTGATGGTTTTTTGTTCATCACGCATAATTAAATTCGACTTTACATTTTGTGCTGCCGTTAATTCTGTGATTTTTTTAATTCCTTCCGCATCTAAAATATTATCTGCCTTTAAGAATGCAACTGGAGTTTGTTCTAAATAATCAATCGCACAATCCTCTAACGTATACCCATTTAAATCAGTGCCAATAATATCGACAATTTCATCTCTAAACTCTCTACGAGCTTCATACAATTCGATAAACTGAAATTTCTTCCCTACAGTTTTTAGCGCTTCAGAAAATTTTGCTTCAAATAAATCTTCTAATGTTTCAATATCCGATGCTCTTGCACAGCCAATGGTTTGTGCCACCTTTTTAATATAATCTATTTCGTTATTTACGCGAACAAAAAAGGCAACTTTAATGTCTGCACGCATGTTGTCTTTACAAATAAGACCTTCATTTCCGAGTCTTTCAATTTGAATTTTCTTTACAGAAATATCCATAATTTCTACTCTATGAAAAACAGGAACCACATACAAACCTCTATCTGTAGCCACTTTTGTACCTTTAAACCCTGTCCGCACTAAAGCTTGTCCTTGCGGAATTTTCTTGTAGAACATTGCAATAATTGCAAAATAAACAATAACAAGGAATAAGATTAATCCTAAACTGATTCCAATAATCGGTAATAAGCCTTCTAGCATAATTTTTAGCTGTTTTTAGTTAGTTGTATAAGATTGTGCGTAATAATAATTTTTATCTGTACTTTGTTTGATGATTAAAATAGGCTCTCTAAAATTAATTTGTTCACCATTTAAAGATTTTATGTAAATCGATAAAGTTGTGTTTTCTAATACAATTTCTGCAGAACCCATTTTATTTTCTTTGATAGTTGATAAACAAACACCTCTTCTTCCGATAACATCAACAGGGAGATCTCCATCTTTATTTAAATTTTTAAAGAAACCTTTGAAGGGTGTTGTGAAAATTTTAGTCAGTATTAATGCTGGAAAAAAGCCTAATAGCATAATTATGAATCCAAAAGTGTTTTCATAACTTAAAGTCGCGGTGGTAATCATTGTCGTTAAAATCCACCAAATAAAAATCCAACAGGTAAATGTGAACATAAAAGGCAATCCAACAAAGTTGAAATATACCAAAACCACCTGCCACCATTTTAACGGTTTTCTTCTATTCCTTACAATATCTTCTTTATTGACTTCCGTGCTAGAAATATCTTGAAAATCTACATTTCCACCTTCAATATTGGTATCAAAATCTGCATCGATATCTGCATCAATATCCATGTCCACATCAAAATCGAGGTCAAAATCTACTCCAGAAACCATAGTTACCAACCAATACAAAACGAGTATCAGCATCAAAATAGTTAGTGTGATGTTCACTGGAGAGAATATGATGTCTATTAAGTTATTCAATATTATAATTTTTTATTGTTAGAAAAACCTACCTGTTCTTTAAATTTCGCCTAATCATTTTAGGCATTTTCTATTGCAATGTCTACTGCTTTATCAATTTCATCATTCATACATTTATTGGCATTTGCCATCTCCTCTAAATATGGCTCACATGCAGCTTTTTATTGATTTGCCTACTATTTATTTTTGATTTTAAACAGACAGCTCTCATAATGGCCTTAAATTTATCGATGCTTCGAATCGAATTTTAATTTCATTACCTTCATTGTACATGGTTTAAATGAGCTATAGAGAATTCAAAAAAACAATATTAAAATCGAGCTGCGTCAAGTAATTTTTGATCTTTATTCGATCTTTTTCCGTAGTCAGCTTTTTTTGTTTCTTAATGTCAATTGTTCACAACACAAGGACTCAATATTACAAAAAGTTACACAAAATTGCCACAAGTTTTGCCACAAAAATTAAAATGCACTGTACTAATAAAATCATCTTATTTAAGTTTAAGTTAGTTGATAAATTGCTAATTATATTAGTTTTTATACTGTAAAATATTCCAATAAAGTTACAAAAGTCACTTTAATCATTGGAATAACTAATATTATTGGTGTAAATATACAGTTAATTTTAAATATTGCAAATATTATTAGCATTATTATATCGTTTTTGTTAAAATCATGCAAAACAAGAATTATCAAGAGCTCAAATCAAAAAGCATTTGGGGATATATTTGACTCAAAAAAGCATTCCCACAAACTTAAGAGGGCATAGAACCCAAATCTAAAATAGAGAACATTCTTAAAAATGCTCATTATTTTAGCGAAAAAAATAAATACTGTTTCATTAACGAGATTAAACCAAATGAATTACAACAATTTCAAGAAAACCTAATTACCTGTACAAAGGAAACCAGAGATCATGTTACAAAATCGACTGATTTTAAGAGCATTACAATGAAAGCGTAACTAGATTAAATAATTTCAGTATGACTGTATCAATTTATTGTTAATAAAATTGAAACCGCATTTCCACCAAATCCGACTGCGTTTATAATCACATTTTTAATTTCCTTTGGACGTATTTGTTTGACTGCAAACGGAACTTCAATTACTTGTTGATGTTCCAACATGAACAAACCTAATTCTAAACTTAACATTCCAGACGCACCAAATGTGTGTCCTAACTTCCATTTATTAGTGGTTAAAAAAGGTGTTTTGTACCCAAAAACTTTTTTTATGGCATTCACTTCAGATTGATCTCCTTTGATAGTTCCTGGAGCATGCATGACAATGACATCAATTTCCTCTGTAGAAAGTTCCCCTAAAGCCATTTTCATAGATTTCTGAAAACATTTTGCATCTGCAGAAATAGACGTGTTGTGTTCTAAAACTTCGGTTGCAAAACCTACTCCAGCAATCATTGCTAAAGCATTTTTTACAATTCCTTTTTCTAAGCAAATTGCAGAGGCACCTTCGCCTAAAACCATGGTGTTTTGTTTCTTTTTTAGATCGAAAGACTTACATGGAAATTGGTTTTTAGTATTAACAGATACTGAATCAAGTTCAGCATTATGCTTCGCATACACTTTTAACGCTTGCATTTGCGCAATGGTAAAATTGGTTAAAGGAGCTTCACTTCCGCCCACTAAAAACTTTTCTGACATTCCAGAGTTTATCCAAGCAACCCCGTTTAGCAATGAATGTAAAGCTGTAGAGCAGGTGACTGAATGCGATATCTCGGGACCCGAAGTTTGTAAATCGTGCGCAACCCAAGAAGAAATATTCCCTAGTGTTGTGGTTGGCGAACTTAAGGTGGAAGACTTTTGTGTTTCTAAAAACTCTTGATGATATTTTTCAAATAAAGAAGTAGCCCCTCTTGACGAACCAAAATTAATTCCGAAATTATTTTCTGATTCCCATTTGGCATTTTTAACCGCTTCTCTAGCAACAAAGATTGCAAATAAAACAGCATCATCTAAATTTCTATATTTTGAATCTGATTTTCTTAAAAGTGTAATTTTCTGCTGATTTTCTTCAGATAACTGCCCCACAAAAACAGTTTTATAAGGCACTTTTTTTTCTATTAAAAAGTGTTTGTCTAACAAATAATTTTTCCATATTTCTATTGGAGAACTTCCTAATGCAGAAATGGAAGCTATGGATGTTATGGAGATTGGCTGGATCATTAATTGTATACATATCGAAGACCTCACAAGTTTTAAACACCTGTGAGGTCTATAATTTATACAAAGATAAGTTTTGCGTTAAGGATTGGAGCATTGTTGGAGCTCATTTTTTTT
>JBNMNV010000134.1:0-8518 GCA_051278125.1 Polaribacter sp.
CTTAAATTTAGATTGATATAGTACCTTTTATGCCACTGTTATCCATAAAGATCATATACTTCTGGAGCAGGAGAGATATTCTTAAAGCCGGTACAAACCAAAAGATTGACCAAAGAACAAATAGAACAAGCTCTTGAAGGGCGTATTGCTAAAAACACAACCTTTATAACCGACAAGCATCCATCTTATAAAGCTTTCGCCAAATCAAATACTACCATAAAGCATAAGACTTTACTAGCTAAAGATCATGTAGATAAAAACGATAAGTCGATTCATTTACAGAAGGTCAATAATACACATAAGCAATTAAGATATTTTTTGAGGCCCTTTAATGGAGTAAGCTCAAAGTATTTACAGAATTACTTAAACTGGTTTGCATACCTAGATAAAATACATAATACCAAAACAGTACTAAAACAAGGGTGTCTAACAATACTACTCTCTGACCAAGCTTACCAAATATATCAGTTATTTAAAGAAAATGCTGTGCTAATTAGAACTTAACCCTCCTAAATTAAATGCTCTCAAGACCATATCTTCTTGTCCGGATGAAGAAAAAACCAAAATTTCCGCTTTACTCTTCAACTGATTTATAACATGACTAACCACTTATAAAACAGCTATATAATCCATCATGATATCCGTTAAAACAAGGTCAGGATTTTCATTTTCAATAAATTCTATAGCCTCTTTTCAGTTTTTAGCCAAAAACATTTTAAAACCTTCTTTTTCTAAACGTGATTTTACAATAAGAGATAAAACAGAATAATCTTCTGCAAGAACAATTTTATTTTTACTTTTCATACAAATGGATTTCTAAAAAACATATTAATTTAAACAAACTTTATAAAATATAAGTAAAAGCTTAGTAATAGTTTTTATTTATATTTGTCTTTTATTTAAAAATTGAATTAGCCTCGTAAAAAAAGCAAATAAATATGGAAATTGAATCAATTTTAACGAGTGATGTTGTAGACTTAACCTCTATAAAAAGTTTTTTTGCTTCTGATAAAGATATGCTCATTCAATTAATTAATGTGTATTTATCGGATACAACTCCAAGACTAGAAACTTTAGAAAAAAGCCTTGCTGATGTAGATTATGAAGCGGTAAGAGGTATTTGTCATTTTTTAAAATCATCACTAGGTTTAATGGGAGTTAGCTGTTTAGAAGAAGTGACTACCCTTGAGAAACTTGCACAGAATAATGAAGATGAAGCAATTATAAAGGAAAAACTGAGCACTATTATTCCTGTTATTAAAGAAAGTATTATAGAATACAAAATGATTTTAAACAAACTTGATGCTTTATAAGCTATCAATTTTATAGATGATAAAAGAAATTCAATTACGCGTAAATTTAATTGAGGAGCGCCAAGAAAATAACCTCTTATACAAGGCTTCTAAACAATTAGGAATTGATGAAAATAAAATTTCTGCTGTAAAAGTTCTCCGTAAATCTATTGATGCTCGTAAAAAAGACATCATTTTTAACTACAAAGTTGCTGTTTACATTAACGAAGAAGTTCCGGAAAAACCCGATTATATTTTTGAATATCAAGACGTTTCTAACTCCAAAGAAATTCACATTATTGGTTTTGGTCCGGCAGGAATGTACGCGGCTTTGCGATGCATTGAGTTAGGGTATAAACCTATTGTTTTAGAACGTGGAAAGAATGTTCAGGACAGACGTAGAGATTTAAAAGCCATCAATCAAGATCAAATTGTAAATGAAGATTCTAATTATTGTTTTGGTGAGGGGGGTGCAGGCACTTATTCTGATGGAAAACTCTACACAAGAAGTTTAAAACGTGGTGATGTTCGCAGAATTTTTGAAAATCTTGTTTTTCATGGTGCTACATCTCAAATTCTAGTAGATGCGCATCCGCATATTGGCACTAATAAATTACCAAAAATAATTCAAAACATTCGTGAAACTATTTTAAATTTTGGTGGTGAAATACATTTTGAAACGAAAGTAATCGATTTTGTAGTGAGTAATAACAAACTACAAGCTATTCAACTTCAAAATGGCAAAGAAATGACTGTAAATGCGGTTATTTTAGCAACCGGTCATTCTGCTAGAGATATTTACGAATTATTGCATAAAAAAAATATTGCTCTAAAAGCCAAATCTTTTGCAATGGGAGTTCGAGTAGAACATCCGCAAGAAATAATAGATCAAATTCAATACCATTGTTCTGGAGAAAGAGATGAACTTTTACCAGCTGCGGCTTATAGTTTAGTGCATCAAGTAAATAACAGAGGTGTGTATTCTTTCTGCATGTGCCCAGGCGGATTTATTGTTCCTGCGGCCACTGCAAATGGAGAAGTTGTGGTAAACGGAATGTCGCCTTCTAGAAGAAATAATAAATTTGCCAATTCAGGAATTGTTGTAGAATTAGATATTGATAAAGATTTTAAAAAATACGAGAAATTTGGCGCTTTAAAAGGATTAGAATTTCAAAAAGATTTAGAAAAAATCGCTTTCTTTGCAGGCGGAAGAACACAAACAGCACCAGCACAGCGGTTAGTAGATTTTGTTGATGGAAAACTCTCTCCAGAGCTAAATGATACTTCGTATCAACCTGGATTAAATTCGGCTCCTTTACATTCACTTTTACCAAAAATAATAGGAAGTAGGCTGCGAAAAGGTTTTGCAGCTTTCGGACAAAAAATGCATGGTTATTATACCAACGAAGCAAATATTGTTGGGGTAGAATCCAGAACATCATCACCAGTAAATATCCCAAGAAAAGAAAATTTAGAGCATACAGAAATAAAAGGGTTGTTTCCTTGTGGAGAAGGTGGTGGGTATGCAGGCGGTATTGTTTCTGCTGCCATGGATGGAGAACGGTGTGCAGAAGCGGCTATTTTAAATTTATAGAAGAATTGCAATGCTAATTCATTAACAATCTATAACTTTACGGATTGTACCATAAAACAACTGCATGAAAATTACTATTGGCCGTGAAGATAAAGCCGATTTTCCTGAATTTTTTTTAGAAGATATAGACCTAAAAATAGATTCCGGTGCTTATACATCTTCTATACATTGCTCTAATATTAAAGAAATTGAAGTGGATGGGAAAAAACTACTTAAATTCACACTTTTAGATCCTGAGCATGTATTGTATAATAATAAAGAGTTCATTTCAGAGGATTATACTTCTAAATTAGTAAAAAGTTCGAATGGAATTTCTGAAATGCGCTTTCGTATTCATACAAAAATTATCATTTTTAATGAAAATTTCCATATTTATTTAACATTAAGCGAACGTAAAGACATGAAATTCCCCATACTTTTGGGAAGAAAATTTTTAAATAAAAAATTTATCATAGATACTGTAAAGAAAAATTTATCTTATAAAATAAAATATAATTAAATATGAGAATTGTAATTCTATCAAGAAACCCAAAGCTATACTCAACAAGAAGGTTGGTTGAAGCTGCCGAAAAGAGAAAACATCAGGTTTTTGTAGTAGATCACTTAAAATGTAATATTGAAATTGAGAAGAAAGCTCCTAAAATATATTATAAAGGTGAATATTTAGAAAATATTGATGCTATTATTCCTAGAATTGGTGCTTCTGTAACTTTTTATGGTACAGCAGTAATTCGCCAATTTGAAATGATGAAGGTTTTTACAGCTGTTTCTTCGATTGGTCTGGTAAGATCTCGAGATAAATTGAGTAGTCTACAAATTTTAGCAAGAGCTGGTGTTGGTTTGCCAAAAACAGTTTTTACAAATTACACAAAAGATGTAGAACACGTGATAGAATCTGTTGGAGGCACTCCTCTTGTCCTAAAGTTATTAGAAGGAACCCAAGGTTTAGGAGTTGTTTTAGCAGAAACCCAAAATGCAGCAACTTCGGTTTTAGAAGCTTTTAATGGACTAGGTGCTAGAGTTATAGCACAAGAGTTTATCAAAGAAGCTGGCGGAGCAGATATTAGAGTTTTTGTCGTTGATGGAAAAGTGATTGGTGCGATGAAAAGACAAGGTAAAGAAGGAGAATTTAGATCTAATTTACATAGAGGAGGAAACGCATCTATCATAGAATTAACAGATGAAGAAGAAAGAACTGCCTTAAAAGCTACCAAAGCAATGGGGTTAGGCGTTGCTGGTGTAGACATGCTACAATCTTCTAAAGGGCCTTTAGTTTTAGAAGTAAATTCTTCTCCTGGTTTAGAGGGTATAGAAGTAGCAACAGGTAAAAATATTGCGAAAGAAATTATACGTTATTTAGAATTAAATGTCGAATAAACCTTTTATTCTTTTAGGAAAAGTAATTCCGGAAGGAAAACGCACTGTTATAGATTTAAAAATCGCTAAATTACACACAAGAACCGCCGTAAATGTACCTGTAATTATAGAGCGATCTCAAAATCCTGGTCCAGTAGTTTTGTTACTAGCGGGAATTCATGGAGACGAGACTAATGGAGTTGGTATTGTTAGAGAAATTATAAACCTAAAATTAAACAAACCAAAAAGTGGTACGATTATTTGCATTCCTGTTTTTAATATTTTTGGTTATTTAATTCAAACAAGAGAGTTTCCTGATGGTCGTGATTTAAACAGAATGTTTCCGGGAACTATTAACGGTTCTTTGGCGAGCCAGTTTGCATATCAATTTACAAAAGAGATTGCTCCTTTAGTAGATTATGTAATCGATTTTCATACGGGTGGAGGTGACCGTGACAATATTGCACAAATAAGGTGTGGTAAAGATGATGAAAAAGCGCTAGAGCTAGCAAAAGTTTTTAACCCACCAATGATCGTGTTCTCCGAAAATATCACAAAATCATTAAGAGAAACTTTGCATAAAATGGGAAAAACTGTGCTACTTTTTGAAGGAGGAAAATCTAACGAGTTGAACCCTACCATCATTAATGAAGGAGTAAACGGAACTAAAAATATTTTAATTCGACTAGGTTTAATAGAAGGAGAAATTACAGTTAGAGCAGTACCTGTTTTTGTATATAAATCGAAATGGTTAAGAGCTTCAGATTCTGGCATGTTTAAAATAATGGCTAAAAACGGTTCTTTTGTAAAAAAAAGAGAGGTTTTAGGCGTTATACAAGATCCTTTTGGCGAATTTAAAAAGAAAGTTTATGCGCCTTTTAACTGTCATATTTTTTGCATTAATAAAACCCCTATTGTCAACAAAGGAGATGCTCTCTTTCATTTAAGTGTTAATGACTAATCTATTATAGATTATTTCTTGTAATATACTACCGAGACTTCATACAATTTTACGATTAAATATTATATTTAGGTTTAAAGCGATTCTATACTTTTTTTAGTAATTTTAAAGGATTCTAAAAATTGTATTTATCAAAAATGAAATCTTCAAAAGTTCATTTTTATAAAAGTAGATAATCATGCCTAAAAAAGTAAAAAAGGATTCAGAAGTTCAAGGTCTTACCAATTTAATTATAGATGCCACTTTGGGTGTTACAGACGTGGTAGAAGCCATGCACAAAAAAATTGTGCATCCACCATTTTTACCTTCTACACCCATTCAAAACTTAATTACCAGTATTGCCAAGATTACTTATAAAAACATCCGATGGAGTGCGCTATTCGTCGGCAAAAATTTACATAAAATACTTGGACAATTAACGCCTACCATTGGTAATTTAAAAACTTCTGATAAAAAAGAAATCATACTTTCTGCCTTAAATGGTGTTATTGGTGATTATCTAGAGGATCAAGAAAATCCATTAAAAATAGAAATGCAATTTCGGTTTCAATCAAAAGCACTAAAGGTTGTTTCTGAAGATTTGAAAGCTACTTACTCAAATATTAATGGTAAAATTCTTTTGATGATTCATGGATCTTGCATGAGTGACATTCAATGGACACGAAAAAATCATAATCATGAAAAAATTTTATCCAAAGAATTAGAAAAAACACCCGTTTACTTGCATTACAATTCAGGGAAACATATTTCTGCCAATGGCCAAAATTTAAATACCTCTTTAGAAGAACTAGTAAAAAATTGGCCTGTTCCTGTTGAAGAACTTACTATAATAGCGCATAGCATGGGTGGTTTAATTGCGAGAAGTGCTTTATACTATGGACAACAAGAACAAAAAAACTGGACTAATCTACTTAAAAAAGTAGTCTTTTTAGGAACTCCTCATCACGGATCGCAGATAGAGAAAGCGGGCAATTATTTAGATATTATTCTAGAAACTGTTCCGTATACAAAACCTTTGGCTAGATTAGGAAAAATAAGAAGTGCGGGCGTAACTGATTTACGATATGGCAATCTTGTAGATGAAGATTGGCAAAATAGTGATCGTTTTGAGCTAAAAAGTGACCAAAGACAAAATATTCAGTTACCGAAAGAAATTGAATTTTATAGCATTGCAGCGGTTTTAGGAGAAAAAAAGTCTTCCGCATCCTCAAAAATATTAGGAGATAATTTAGTTGATGTAAAAAGTGCATTAGGAGAGCATAAAAACCCGGATAAAAACTTATCATTTAAAAAGAACAATACTTGGGTTGCTTATGAAAATAATCATCTAGACTTGTTGAGTAACCCTAAAATAACAGACAAATTATTGAAATGGTTGCTTTAGAAAAATATGTATGATGATCAACAATTAAAAGACTCCAAGTTAGCAGCCTTTCCTAAAAATGTATACAGAAATAAAGTAATATTTAGAAATGATTTACTGTCGTCAAAAAAATGAACTTTTAAAAAATATTAAGGATTAAAAAACATCTTCTTTTTTTGTATTCAGATACTCGCCTTTAGTATTTCTCTAGAAATTATTTTAAATAAAAGGTAAATTTCTCTTAATTTTAAAGCAAATTAAGCTTAGAAAATTCCCCTAAAAACCATACTAAAAAAATACTTAAAAAACTTACATTTGCAAGATGCGGATAGACATTATTTCCATAGCACCCAATTTGTTAGAAAGTCCTTTTAATCATTCGATTATTAAACGTGCTCAAGAAAAAGGTTTGGCAGAAATTAAAGTTCATGATTTACGAACGTATGGTTTGGGCAATTACAAACAAATAGATGACACCCAATTTGGTGGTGGCGCAGGTATGGTAATGATGATAGAACCGATTGCAAATTGCATTAAAAAACTGCAATCTGAGCGCGATTATGATGAAGTTATTTATATGACTCCAGATGCCAAAACATTAAATCAAAGAACCGCAAACACCCTTTCTTTAAAAAAAAATATACTTATTTTAACAGGTCATTATAAGGGCGTAGATCATAGAATTAGAGAATTATTTATCACCAAAGAAATTTCCATTGGTGATTATGTTTTAACGGGTGGCGAACTAGCTGCCGCTGTTTTAGTAGACGCTGTAATTCGTTTAATTCCTGGTGTAATTGGTGACGAGCAATCTGCATTGACAGACTCTTTTCAAGATAATTTATTATCTCCACCGGTGTACACAAGACCTGCTGATTATGAAGGAAATAAAGTTCCTGATATTCTATTATCGGGTAATTTTCCTAAAATTGAAGATTGGAGAAGTGAACAAGCATATAAAAGAACAGAAGAAATAAGACCTGATTTGTTAGATGAATAATACTCACAAAACTTTAGAGTTATGCATTGTAATACCCTGTTATAATGAAAGCAAACGTTTAAAATTTCATGAATTCAGTCTGTTTTTAAAGAAACACAAACAGGTGCTTATCTGTTTTGTTAATGACGGCTCTTCGGATAACACAAGTGATGTTATTACGCAATTTAATACTTCTTTTTCAGAAAACAGCAAACTACTCTCTTTAGATCAAAACCAAGGAAAAGCAGAAGCTGTTAGACAAGGAATACTATTTGCAAATGAAAACTTTTCTTTTAAAAATATTGCTTATTTAGATGCGGATTTATCAACTTCGCTAGAAGAATGTTATAGAGTTAGCCAACAGATAAAAGAAGAAACCATCTTTGCCTTTGGATCTAGAGTTTCAACAATAAATACAAATATAGACCGGAAAAAATACCGTTTTTTAATTGGACGATTTATTGCAACCTTAATTTCTATACAATTAGATTTAACCGTTTATGATACACAATGTGGCTGTAAGGTTTTTAAAAGTGAATTTGCTGCCCCTATTTTTAAGGAGAAATTTATTTCTAAATGGTTGTTTGATGTAGAAATTTTTCATCGGTTAATTGCTCTTTATGGAAGACAAAATATGAAAAAAATCTGTAAAGAAGAATCTCTTAATTCTTGGATTGATACTGATGACAGCAGAGTAAAAATGACCTATTTCTTAAAACTTTGGTTAGACTTATTAAGGATTAGAAATAGATATAAATCTGTAAAAAAATAATGAAATGAAAGAACTCATAAACAAAAAACATTTTTTTATTATTTCAATTATCATTTTAATTATTTGGCGAGCTTTTTTAAATGGAGCAATTCCATTAATGGATAAAACGGAAGCACGTTATGCAGAGATTGCCAGAATTATGGCAGAAACGAACGATTATATTACCCCTCAAATAGATTACGGAATTCCTTTTTGGGCAAA
>JBNMNV010000135.1:0-8227 GCA_051278125.1 Polaribacter sp.
ATATAAAATAAAATATGCACTTATTAACCCATTCATACCAAAATAATACGTTAATATTATTCCAAATATAGTTGATATCATTATAAACTCTATGTGATATTTTGTTTTTAATTTTTGATCCTTTTTCAAAACCATCATTACTGCTAGTAAAGAAGAAAACATACAAATAATATTAATAAACAATAAATACACTAATGGAGTAAAAGACTCTAAATAGGCTTCTTTATCAAATACAATTAATAATAACTTTTCGCCAAATAAGACACAAAATACTAAGAACACTAAATTTATTCCAAAAACTCTTAATGCAAATTTCTTAAGAACTTTTCTAAGCTTATATGAATTATTTTGCGCGTCTAAAAACTCTGCATATCCAACTTGAATTTGTGAAACAGAAACTAAAAGTAAAATATTAGAAATTGAATAGGCCACTTGATATTTTGCTAAGACTTCTGGCGATAATAGAAATGACCCAGCAACTGTTGGTATCATTAAATATAAAGGTGTAGAGATCATGGAAGATCCATAATACTTTAAATCTTTAAAGATTTTTTTTAAATAATACGTTAACTCATTTATTCTTAATAAAGGTGCCTTTATTTGATTTAAAAAGTAAACATAAACCATAACATGCACGATAATAATACCTATTAAATATGCTGTGATATCTTGATTAAAGAAAAAAGACACCCCCAAGACTAACACAATTAGAGAAGCTGAAATTAAATTTATTGCAGCTACAATAAAAATCTTTTGTTTTACCTGAAAAAAAGATAAAATCATGTTATATACACTTGTTTCAAAATATAGTTTTATCAAAATAAGAATAGCTAGAACTTTATTTTGTAAAGGAATAAAGCTTGTCAATATCAATATTCCGAAAAAGATTAAAAGAGAAAGCTCTAAAAAAAAAATTGAATTATTATTTAGTTTTTTTTCACTATCAGAATTTACAAGAAGATACTCACTAAAACCAAAATTCGAAATCAATAAGACCAAACTAAATGAATTTATATAGGCAGAATAAGTACCCACCAATGATAACGGCATACTCCTTGCCAGTAAAATTAAAAGCAAATAATTACTACCTCGCTTTAATAAATTTGAAAATGTAAACATTAAGTTTTACAGTTTTTTCTTATCGATGAAATGGTTTTATGTTTATTTAGAAAATAGATAGGATCGGTACAATTATATCGCTAACAGATACAGTAATATAGAATTTCGTTAAGCTAATTTCTAGAATTTAAGGAATAAAATTAAAACCCATAAACCCTTTGCTACTTACTATAGTACTAAGAAATTTTGATTCCTTATTTTTTATAGTTCTTTAAATACTCATTTAACTGCAATAATAACAAAAACAAAATCATTAAACCAACACCCAAAGCAGCTAACAAAAAAACATAGTTTTTAGTAATCCCTTTAATTTCATAACCAATTGGTTGAAAATTAGAAATCACATTGATTACTTCATACTTTTCTGATTTATCAATAGCTATATCTTCTAAATTTTTATTAATTCTTTTATTTGTTTCAAAAAGCTCTAATTCTTTCGATGTTCTTTTCTCTCCTCCTAAATCAATACTAGTTCCAGAAGTTTCCTTTTTAGCCTCCTCAATCATCACCTGCATATAAACTTTTCTCAAAGAATCTATTTGAGCTAAATTTTGACGATACATGGAATCTGTTCTATTTAAATTTTCATTGGTCAATTCTTTTACCCGCTCAAAATACTTATTATTAACAACTGATGAAATAATAATATCATCTAACTTTCTAAAAACATTATTTTTTTCTGCTACAACTTTTATCTTATGAATTCTATAATCTAAATCTGTAAAAGAGAGTTTGAAATCTTGAAAAGTATAACTTCTTACAGTTGCGGTATCTACCTCTAATATAAACTCGTTATATGCATTTATGATATCAGTATCATTTATAATGGGTTCAATTTCAAATTTCTTTAGAGAAGCAGCCGTTTCTTTGTCTATTTTAAAAGTTTCTTCTAAACCAACAGTATCTTTTTGTTTTACTAAATCATTGTAATAATTCACATTATTATATAATTGTCTAGCGCTTTTAAAGTTTGGCTCTACTAATAAATCTGAGCCGTAAACTAAAGGTTTTTTAGTCTCGATAAAAAAACCAATGATCAATCCAATAGATCCAGCAATAGCAATCTTTATTAAATGTTCTTTTAAAAAGATTAAAATCAAAATAAAAAAATCAAAGATTCCTTTGAATATGCTTCCAATAAAATTAAATAGTTTAGAAAAACCTTTTCCGATAATTACAAATAATGAGCCTAAATCTACTTCTTCTTCGTTATTGTTCCTTGGTTGGTTGGTTGCCATATGTTGACTTCGTTATAGATCGGTTTATATCCGTTAAAAAATTTGTTCTAATATTCTTTGAGTAATAGCATAAGTAGGTGTTACCCCTGTCATTCCTAATCCACCAGAAGCCAGTGTTGCGCCAGTTTCTAATGGGTTATCTGATGCATAATACGCATATCTTACTTTTATATCTTTAGAGATATTTCCTCTAATTTTTGATGCAGATTGTATTGCCTTTTGATAATGAGCTCCTTCCATTTCTAAACCAATTACATTCCAAGTAGAATCATGAAAAAACTTTAACAAATCTCTATTTTGGAGCGAGGTTCCTAAAACTGAAATCATAGTGCCGTCAAAAACTTTAACACCAAAACCTTCTAAATTTTCTTTCTTTAATTCATTTTTAAACGGATAATTATCCGCTGTACCTTCAAAAATATGAGCAGAAGGAATCATAATATCTCCTTTTCCTCCTTCTAAAATACCCGCTTTACCCATAATAGAAACAGACTTTATATCTAAATGAATCTTATCATTATCAACATGATAAGGCTTCAATAGTTCGTCCATAGTTTCATAAGCTTGCTCACCAAAAGCATAATCCATTACAATAATAACCGGATTCTCTGAAGATGAATTTTCTTTTTTAAACGAAGAAACATCAAAGTTTATTTTATCAGTATCAATTATTTGAACATTAATATTGGTTCCTGAATTATCTTTTACATAAATTAATCCATTTTCGGAGGCAAAATCTTTAACTTTTTTCTGCAAAGAGTTGCTATTTGAATTACTTAACAACTGAAATAATTCAAAATTTTGATGTTTTTCAGATTCTTCTGGCAAAGCCCTTCTTGCATAAATTGAATTCATAACACTGTGCATATTTGCACTTATAATATGAATTGGTCTTTGCAGTAAACTATGTTCTTCTAAAATAGATTTAATATTATTTGCCCAAATTTCACCGTAAATATGATGCCCAATTTCTTCAATTAAAACAGAACTAAAAGTAACCGTTCTTTTTTTATTATCCTCAATTTCATTAATTGCTAGTTTACCTAACCAATAAATTAAATTAAAAAATTTATTCGGATTTTCTCCTGTGCTAAAAAACTTATAAATTGTTGAAACCTCATCAAAAGTTCTTCCTAATATATTGCCTAAATGCACAATTAAAACTTCTATTTCTTTTTCAGATGTTTTCTTTTGATGCAAAACAACATCTTCTAAATGTTTCCATTCTCTGATGTAATCTTCACCATCATTCAAAGAAACACGTTCTTGGATTTTGTGAGACTCTATAAATAAAAAAGTAAGGTGTGTTAAAATATCGTAGATTTCAGATCTTCCTCTGGTGATCTCAATATTCATTTGATCTTTATCGATTCGATAACAATTTCTTCTTCTTTTAGTCGGAATTATAGTCTCGAAATGCGAGTTTTTATACCCTTCATCTGCAGTCAAATTTATGAATTGACATTCTTCAATTCCTTCTGGGAGTCTTTCTATCACATACATTAAACCATCTAACTCTAATCTTTCTTCTGCAATAGAGCCATAGATTTCTGGACGCAAAAGCAATAATGATTTACGCAGCGTTTCTCCTGAAATACCCATCGGTTTATAAAAACCTCTACTAAATAAATGACGCATAGAAATGTATAATTTTTCTATGGCATTTGTAGATTCTTGCGCTCTTGTTCTTTTTATATTTTTATTTGGTTGCATGCTAAATTTTGAAGTACAAATATAAAATTATTTACCCGATAACATTTGGTTATAGGCGTCTAGATTTTGCAGCAACTTTAATGCTTCAAAAATTGTTTTATCCTTCTTTAAATGATTTTTATAAACCCCTTCTTCATAATAGTATTTTTTAAGAATTTCCTCGCTTAACAATTCATTTATAATATCTGTATTTTTAGATATTTCAGCAATTTTATTTTCAAATAACTGTTCTTTTATTTTCTCATATTCTTTAGTTATTTTATTAGTATCTACAGATAAAAATGCCTTTTTAAATAAGCTTTCTGGGGCTGTTACAAATGTGGTATCGTTTTTTAAAAACTTTGTGAAATTTTTAAAATCTGTAGATGTAAATTCATAATCTTCTGCAATCGCTATTTGTGTATTTTCATAAAAGTAATCTGTAGCAAAGTTAAACATAGCCTTAGAACTTAATAACTTTTTTGTTGCTTCTGTTGTTATCGATCTTTCAATTTCAACATCGGGCAATACACCTCCGCCGTCATACACTTTTCTTCCGTTTTCTGTTTTAAATTCTTGCACGCCATTGTCAGAAAATTTAGGAACTTCTCCTGTTTTAGCATCTCTATTCGTGTAATCTAATTCTTGAATGCATCGTCCGCTTGGTGTGTAATATTTCGAAATCGTTAATTTTAATTGCGTTCCGTATGTGAGTTCCTTTTGGCGTTGTACCAATCCTTTTCCAAAAGAACGCTGCCCCATAATAACGGCCCTATCGTAATCTTGTAAAGACCCACTTACTATTTCAGATGCGGATGCAGAGCGCCCATTAACCAAAACAACTATCGGAATTTCTAAATCTAAAGGTTCGTTGGAAGTTTTATAGGTATTGCTCATTTCTTTAATCTTTGCCTTTGTAGTCACAATTACTTTGCCCTTTGGAATAAAAAAATTAGAAATATTGATAGATTCAAAAAGTGACCCTCCAGGATTAGAGCGCAAATCAAAAACCAACTTTTTCATGCCTTTTTTCTTCAACGCTATAAAGGCTTTTTTTACTTCTGATGATGCCTTGTTGTTAAAGCGCGTTAAAGTGATATAACCCGTTTCTTCATTCATCATTTCGTAAAATGGAACAGGGTTTACAACTACTTTTTCTCTTTTCAATTCCTTTAAAATTGTATTTCCCTGACGTTCAATTTCTAAAGATATCTTTGTGTTAGGGGTTCCTTTTAAAAACATAGAGAGCTGATCTCTTTCCATATTTTCTAATAATTGTCCGTTTACAGATGTAATCAAATCACCTGCTTTTAAATCGGCTTTATCCGCAGAAAACCCTTTATAAATTTCTCTAATTTGAATGCCTTTTTTGGTGTAGTAAACGGCTGCTCCTATGCCCGCATATTCGCCCTCTCTTCTAATTTTTGCTTCTTCTACATCTTGTTCATTGTAAAAATTAGTGTAAGGATCTAAATCTTTTAAAGTGTTTTTAATAGCTTTCTCTGTTAATTCTGCCGGATTTATTTCATCTACATAATACATATTCAACTCTTTAAACAAAGAATTGTAAATTTCTATTTGTTTGGCAACTTCAAAGAATTTAGATTTAAAAGAAAACGTTAAAAAAATTGTTCCTATTAAAAGAACAACCATTATTGTTTTAGGGCGATTAAATTTCATCATTTTTTATATTTTTTGTTTCCTCTATGAATAAGGTTAATAGTTTTTCCATTTTTACATACAAATCTTCGTAGCTCCATTTTTCTTTACCAAGATACGAAATCATAAAAATATGTGGCCTCTCTAATTGATCGTAAACAATTCCTTTTTGCAGTCTATAGGTTTCACGCATCAATCTTTTTAATCTATTTCTGTCTGGTGCCTTTTTAAAGTTTCTTTTTGGTACGGAAACACCAATTTGTGCAGGAAAATTTGATGTATGTGCTGTCTGCAAATACATCATTCTTAAAGGAAAAGCCTTTAATGAATTGCCTTCCTTATAAAGTCTTTCAATTAATTTTCTGCTTTTTAATCGTTCCTGTTTTCCTAGCGTAAACTTCATCGACGCAAACTTAAATGAAAACTACAACTTTTTAATGATTTCATCTTACGAACTTTAAAAATTACGTATTTTTATCATCCCAAATTAAGAAATATTTTTAGAGTAATTGGAATAAATTTAAACAATTATTAATATTTTTGTTAAATATTACACATTTAAAATCGATTTAAATACATAGACTCCATGAAACCAGATCTTTTTCAAGCACCTGATTATTATAATTTAGATGATTTATTAACGGAGGAACACCTACTGATTAGAGCATCTGCTCGTGATTGGGTAAAACGAGATGTTTCCCCAATTATAGAAGAATATGCCCAAAAAGCAGAATTCCCGAAACAAATTATTAATGGTTTGGCAGAAATTGGGGCTTTTGGTCCTTACATTCCAGAAGAATATGGTGGCGCAGGGTTAGATCAAATTTCATACGGTTTAATTATGCAAGAAATAGAACGAGGAGATTCGGGTGTGCGTTCTACTGCTTCTGTGCAGTCTTCGTTAGTCATGTATCCTATTTATGCATACGGAAATGAAGAACAACGTAAAAAATATTTACCAAAATTAGCTTCTGGTGAATGGATGGGAAGTTTCGGTTTAACAGAACCTAATCACGGCTCAAACCCTTCAGGAATGGAAACAAACTTCAAGGATAAAGGAGATCATTATTTGCTAAACGGTGCAAAAATGTGGATTTCCAATGCTCCATTTTGTCAGGTTGCCGTAGTTTGGGCAAAAAATGAAGAGGGTAGAATTCACGGACTGCTTGTAGAGCGTGGCATGGAAGGTTTTTCTACACCAGAAACCCACAACAAATGGTCTTTGAGAGCTTCTGCTACTGGAGAACTTATTTTTAATAATGTAAAAGTACCTAAAGAGAATTTATTACCCAATAAATCTGGATTGGGAGCTCCTTTAGGTTGTTTAGATTCTGCTAGATATGGTATTGCTTGGGGTGCAATTGGTGCCGCTATGGATTGTTATGACACTGCTTTACGATACGCAAAAGAACGTGAACAATTCGGAAAACCAATTGGACAATTTCAATTGCAACAGAAAAAATTAGCAGAAATGATTACCGAAATTACCAAAGCACAATTATTAGCTTGGAGGTTAGGAACTCTAAAGAATAACGGAAAAGCAACCTCTGCTCAAATTTCTATGGCAAAAAGAAATAATGTGGATATGGCTTTAAAAATAGCTAGAGATGCCAGACAAATGTTAGGCGGAATGGGGATTTCTGGCGAATATTCTATTATGCGCCATATGATGAATTTAGAAAGCGTGGTAACCTATGAAGGGACACATGATATTCACTTATTAATTACTGGTTTAGATATAACTGGATTGAATGCTTTTAAATAAAGTTATTCATTTATTTTTATAAAATTAGAATGAAAAAAGGATTTTATCTTTGTACTATTTTTATTTTGTTGATGAATTTTTCTTGTGAAAACATCGATGAAGAAATTATACAAACAGAAGATGAAGTTCCTGTAATACAGAATCCTGAAGATACGATTTCAGAATCTAAAAATTTTAAGATTTTATCTTTAGGTGATAGTTATACCATTGGGCAAAGTGTTTGTGAAACATGCAGATTTCCAGAACAATTAAAAGATAGTTTACTTCAAAATTTTGAAGAAGAAGAAACTTCTATTAGTTTGCAAGTAATTGCGAGAACGGGTTGGACGACCACGAATCTAATTGGTGCCATCAAAGATGAAAATATTGCTACCGATTTTGATCTGGTAACTTTATTAATTGGTGTCAATAATCAATTTCAACGTAAAGCCTTTTCAATATATCAAACAGAATTCCCAACCCTGGTAAACACAGCGATACAAGCTGCAAGAAACGATAAAAATAATTTAATTGTTATTTCAATTCCTGATTATGCATACACCCCTTTTGGTCAGGGAAATACTACGATTTCGGAGGAAATAGACAGCTACAATGAATTCGCAAAAAATTACTGTGATCAAAACGGAATTACCTTTGTAAACATTACTGATATAACTCGTGAAGGCCTTGTAAATAGTGCTCTTGTGGCATCGGACAACTTGCATCCATCAGCATTGGCATACACCAAATTTGTTGAGCGATTGCTACCTTTTGC
>JBNMNV010000136.1:0-8151 GCA_051278125.1 Polaribacter sp.
GCAGTAGCAAAGAAATTTTGACCACCTCCGCCACCATGTATTAGTTTTCCTAACTCTCTCACAACAGTTCCTGCATTATAACCGCGCTCATTTGCCAATTCTTTAGAGATGTAACAAGTTAGCATTGCTTTGTCTTTTGATGGAGCGGTTGCAAATAATAAAAATAAATTTTGATGTTCTTTACCAATGGCAAAGGCTAAATTTTTAATTCCGTTTGCATCTAAATCTATTTTTGTTGCTAAAAATTGGACACCATTAATTTCTTGTAATTGATTTTTAATTTCTCCAGATAAGTTTTGAGCTTTTTCCTTTAATAACTGTTCCACTTGTTTTTGCAAGGCTATATTTTCGTCCTGTAATTTTTGAACTGCTTTTAATGGGTTTTTTGCGTTATTTAAAAGTTCTTTTACTTCCACTAAAACACTGCTATTCTCGGTGTAGAAATCTTTGACAGCGTCCTTGGTAATCGCTTCAATTCTTCTAATACCAGCAGCAACTGCACTTTCAGATTTTATTTTAAAATGCCAGATATCACTGGTGTTTTTTACATGTGTTCCGCCGCACAATTCTACAGATTTTCCAAATTTAATTGCCCTCACCGTATCTCCATACTTTTCTCCAAACAAAGCCATTGCGCCATCATCAATTGCTTGTTGCATGGGTATATTTCTCTTTTCAACTAAAGGTAGTTTTCCAGATATACGAGCATTTACAAAATTTTCTACATCTTGGATTTCATCTGAAGACATTTTAGAAAAATGAGAAAAATCAAAACGCACATATTTCGAGTTTACGGCAGAGCCTTTTTGGGTTACATGAGTTCCTAAAACTTCTCTTAAAGCTTGATGTAATAAATGCGTCGCTGTATGGTTGCTCTCTGTTCTAGAGCGATGTTTTTCATCAACAATAGCTTTAAAACTAACGTCTAAATAATTGGGAAGGTTTTTAGTGAAATGGATGATTACGTTGTTTTCTTTTTTGGTGTCTAGGATGTAAATAACATCTCCATGAGTATCTTCTAAATATCCTTTATCGCCAATTTGACCTCCACCTTCAGGATAAAAAGGGGTTAAATTAAAGACCAATTGATACATTTCTCCATCTTTTTTAGAGGTTACTTTTCTGTATCTGGTTAGTTTTACATTCGCTTCTAGAAAATCATATCCTATAAATTCTTCAACAGCATCCTCCACTAAAATTGTCCAATCTTCTGTGCTCATTTCACTGGCAGCACGCGATCTGTTTTTTTGTTTTTGTAACTCTTCTTCAAAACCTTTTTCATCTAAAGTGTAATTTTTTTCAGATAAAATTAAAGCCGTTAAATCTATCGGAAATCCGAATGTGTCATATAATTCAAATACTTTATTACCAGCAATTTTTTTGGTTTTTGAAGCGGCAATAATACCATCTAATAAAACCAAACCTTGGTCTAACGTTCTTAAAAAAGAAGTTTCTTCTTCCTTAATTACATTTTCAATTAGTTGTTTTTGAGCTTTCAATTCAGGGAAAGCAGTGCTCATTTTGCTGCTTAAAACATTCACTAACCTATAGATAAAAGGTTCTTTTTTATTTAAAAATGTAAACCCATAACGAACTGCTCGTCGTAAAATTCTACGGATTACATAACCAGCACCGGTATTGCTAGGTAACTGACCGTCCGCAATAGAAAATGCAACCGCTCTAACATGATCTGCAATGACACGCGTTGCAATGTCTTGTTCATTATTGTAGCCATACTTGGTATTTGTAATGGTTTCTATTTCTCTAATAATGGGTGTAAAAACATCCGTATCGTAATTAGATTGAACGCCTTGTAAAACCATACACAAACGTTCAAAACCCATTCCGGTATCAATATGTTTGTTCGGTAATTCTTCTAAAGAACCGTTTGCTTTTCTATTATATTGCATAAAAACCAAATTCCAGATTTCTACTACCTGAGGATGATCTTCATTGATTAATGTTCGGCCATCTACTTTTGCTTTTTCTTCTGCAGAACGAATGTCTACATGAATTTCAGAGCAAGGTCCGCAAGGTCCTTGTTCGCCCATTTCCCAGAAATTATCCTTTTTATTGCCTTTCAGAATTCTATCTTCAGCAACAAATTCCTTCCATAAATCGAATGCCTCTGTATCCATCTTTAAATTATCAGCATCATCGCTGCCTTCAAAAACGGTTACGTATAAAATATCTTTATCAATTTTGTAAACTTCAGTCAATAATTCCCAAGCCCAACCAATTGCTTCTTTCTTAAAGTAATCACCAAAAGACCAATTCCCCAGCATTTCAAAAAGGGTATGATGATAGGTGTCATAGCCCACCTCTTCTAAATCGTTGTGTTTACCAGAAACACGCAAACATTTTTGAGAATCTGTAATTCTGTTATTTTTTGGTGTTCCGTTACCCAAAAAATATTCTTTAAAAGGAGCCATCCCAGAATTGACGAACATTAATGTTGGATCATCTTTGGTTACCATGGGCGCAGAAGCAACTACTAAATGTGATTTTTTTTGAAAAAAGTCTAAAAAAGTAGCACGGATATCTTGAGATTTCATAGAAGAGAAGTTTCCAATAAGTGGAATTATGTTAATTTATTTTTAAAAAAAAAGAGCTTAAAAAAAGCAGTTGTAAAACATTTTGTAAATTTACATGTTATTGTTAACTAGTTTTATCAAATAAAACCATTTATATAACAAAAATAGTACATTTATCAATATGGCAAAAGTAAAATATTATTATGATGAGTATACCCTTTCTTACAGAAAAATTACTGTAAAAAAGAGTGATCATTACAGAAGAGTCCTTTTTATTTTTTTAGGGGTTATATTAATTGCCTTCTTTGGATTCATAGGCTTTAGTCAAATTATTACATCACCTTCTGAACGTGCTCAAAAAAGAGAACTAGAAAACCTTCAATTTCATTATAAATTGATAGATAAAAGATTAGAGGAAAGCTCTGGAATTTTAACACAACTACAAGAAAGGGATAATAATATTTATAGAAGTTATTTCGAGGCAAATCCAATACCAGAAGAGCAGCGTAAAGCGGGTTTTGGCGGCGTAAATAGGTATAAAAATTTAGAAGGATTTGACAACTCTAGTTTGATAACAAAGCTTACCAAAGAAGTAGATATTTTATCAAAACAAATGGTTGTACAATCTAAATCTTTAGATGAAATAGTTGCTTTGGCAAAAGAAAAAGAAGATATGTTAGCTTCCATTCCAGCAATTTTACCTATTAAAAAAGCAGATTTTTATGTAGCATCTGGTTACAAAATGAGGATGCATCCTATTTTAAAAATTAATAAGTTTCATAAAGGAATGGATTTTACGGCACCAAAAGGAACACCGGTCTATGCATCCGGAAATGGTGAAATTTATAGAGCGCAAAGAAGCAGTACTTTTGGTAATGTAATCTATATAGATCACGGCTATGGCTATAAAACTATTTATGCACATTTGAGTAAAATGGTTGTAAGAATGGGACAAGATATTAAGCGAGGAGATTTAATTGGTTATGTTGGGAATACAGGTTTATCGGTAGCCTCTCATTTGCACTATGAAGTGCATAAAAACAACATTGCTTTAAATCCTATCAATTTTTACTATGGAGATTTATCTTTAGAGGAATTTGCAAACCTGCAACAGGCATCAGAAGAAAGTCAATCTTACGATTAGCTTTTTAAGTTTAGATACAATGAAATAGTACGCTAAACTTTAGGTAAAAAAAAAGAAAAAAATAAAATGAAATGAAAATAATTTGTTTTATTAATTAATTTTCAAGAACTGAACACAGAATAATTAATATTCAATGCACATAGATTTACCCGAAAAGCGATATTATAAAATTGGAGAAGTTGCCGAAGCCTTTAAGGTAAATGCGTCGTTAGTGCGTTTTTGGGAGAAAGAGTTTTCGATCATTAAGCCAAAAAAAAATGCGAAAGGGAATCGGCTTTTTACGCAAGAGGATATAAAAAACTTCAAATTAATCTTTAATTTAGTCAAAGAGCGCGGTTTTACTTTAGAGGGCGCAAAACAGAAACTCAAGAAAAATCCTGAAGGGGTGTATAATACTCACGAAATTATTAGTAGATTAGAAGCAGTGAGGGCAGAATTACAAAAAATTAAGAATCAACTTTAAGTTTTAAAGTATAAAATCTATTTTTCTCAAGTAAATTGTATTTAATTGAGAATGCATAGTTTTTTTATTTTGTTATGCATGCATAGTAATTTTTAGTATATTTGAAGCTATAGAAGCTGTTAAATCAGAATTTATAAGTATTCACGCTAAAATTTTAAGAAAATGCTAAAAAAGTATGTCGACATAGAAACACTAAAGTATATACTTTATGATATTCATAAATTAGAAAATTTACTATCAAGAGAAAGATTTCAAGAACACGATATGGAGTCTCTAGACTTGTTTATAGATTCGGTGAAAGAATTTTCTGATAGAGAGTTGTATCCCTATTTTAAAGAAATGGATGAAACACCTGCATATCATAAAGATGGAACTGTCATTGTTCATAAACAAGTTCAAAAAGTGATGCATCAATCTGGAGAAATGGGCATTATTGCCGCCTGTTTTGATTATGAGGATGGAGGTTTACAGATGCCATCATCTGTTTTTCATGCGGCTTTATATGTTATGGATGCTGCAAATAATCATTTACCGGGGTATCCTAGTTTAACGATAGGGGCTGCAGAATTAATCATAGAATTTGGTATTGATGCTTTAAAAGAGACCTATGTTCCGAATATGTTATCAGGAGTTTGGGGCGGCACCATGTGTTTAACAGAGCCACAGGCAGGAAGTTCACTGTCTGATATTACTACAAAAGCAACGCCAACGGAAGACGGATTTTATAAAATTACGGGTCAGAAAATATTTATTTCTGGTGGCGATTATCAAGGTGCAGAAAATATTGTGCATTTGGTCTTGGCAAGAATTGAAGGGGCTCCTCAAGGAACCAAGGGAATATCTTTGTTTGTTGTTCCGAAAAATAGACTAAAACCAGATGGATCTTTAGAATATAATGATGTCATGACGGTTGCCGATTTTCAGAAAATGGGGCAAAAAGGGTATTGCACAACGCATTTAGGTTTTGGAGATCAAGACGATTGTAGAGGTTGGCTTGTTGGTGAAGAACATAAGGGTTTAAATCAAATGTTTTTAATGATGAATGGCGCTAGAATTGCTGTGGGAAGAGGAGCTGCAGCGATTGCAATGGCGGCTTATAGAACATCTTTGCAATACGCCAATGAAAGACCTCAAGGAAGAAAATTATCTGCTGATGGAAAGAAAAACCCGACTGAAAAACAGAGTTTAATTATAGAACATCCAGATGTTAGAAGGATGTTACTATTGCAAAAATCTATCGTAGAAGGTTCTTTAAGTTTGGTCATGTTGGCTTCAAAATATCATGATATTGTAACCACAGCAACATCAAAAGAAGAGAAAGAGAAGTATCATTTATTGTTAGAAATGATTATTCCTATTGTAAAAACATATCCATCAGAAGCAGGAGCAGAATCAGTAGATAATGGTTTGCAAGTTTTAGGAGGTTATGGTTTTTGTACCGATTTTTCTTTACAACAATATTATAGAGATATTAGAATTATGGCCTTGTATGAAGGTACAACAGGAATTCAATCACAAGATTTGTTGGGTAGAAAAGTCACGCTACAAAATGGTAAAGGTTTGGAATTGCTATCTGCAGAAATTTTGAAAACAATTATTGCCGCTTCAAATCATGAAGATTTAAAATCATACGCAACTACTTTAGGTAATAAATTACAGCTTTCTCAAAAAATACTGGGTAAATTAATGCCTTTTGCCATGAAAGGAAACTACGAACGCTATTTAGCAGACGCTAATTTGTTTATGGAATATATGAGTATTGTGGTTTTAGGTTGGTTATGGTTAGAAATTGCTGTCGATGCTTCAGATCAATTAAGAAACACGGATAGAAAATATTCAGAAATTTTTTATGAAAGTAAAATTCATACCATGAAATTCTACTTTAAATATGAAGTTCCGAAAACAAATTCACTGGCAGAATCTTTAATGAATAATGAGGTTATTACCATTAAAAATGATAAAGAATATATTTTATAATGAATATAAAAGAACAATTTAATTTAGAAAATAAGGTTGCCATTATCACGGGCTCTAGCAAAGGAATCGGAAAAGCCATTGCAAAAGGATTGGCACAAAATGGCGCACAAGTTATAATTTCTAGTAGAAGCCAAGAAGCCTGTGATGAAGTTGTCAAAGAATTTGCAGCGGAAGGTTTAAAAGCAATCGCAATTGCGTGTCATATTGGCAAAGAAGAACAACGTAAAAATCTGATATCGAAAACAATTGAAGCTTTTGGACGTATTGATATTTTGGTAAATAACGCTGCAATCAACCCTGTGTTTAGTCCGATTGAAGAAGTAGATCCTGCAATTTTTGATAAAATTATGGAGGTTAATGTAAAAGCTCCTTGGTCTTTGTCAAACTTGGTGTTACCATATTTTAAAGCGAACAAAAACGGAAGTATCATTAATATAGCATCCGTAGAAGCTTTAACGCCAGGCTTTGGTCTAGGAATTTATAGCACAAGTAAAGCTGCAATTTTAATGCTGACAAAAAACCAAGCAAAAGAATGGGGACAATATGGTGTAAAAGCGAACGCAATTTGCCCCGGATTGATTAAAACAAAATTTAGCGAAGCGCTATGGCAAAACGAAAAAATGCTTCATACGTTAGAAAAATCAATTCCGAGTGGAAGAATGGGAATGCCAGAGGAAATGGTAGGTTTGGCCTGTTTGTTGGCTTCGGATGCTGGGAATTATATGACAGGTGGCGTGTATACGGCTGATGGTGGTTATATGATTGCGGGTTAAAAATTATAGATTTTCTTAAACTCAATAAAATTTTACCTTCTAAAAACTAGAAGTATTTTTCAGATTTAAAAATAGAGGCTAAAAATATCAATTTTAAATTCTTTGTTTTGATCTTAAATTTTATATAAAATCATCCTATTTTAGGATGATTTATAATTGTCAAACATGGGCATCAAACAAAAAAATAAGCTAGAAAAATCCCAATAACTTTATGAAAATACTTCACACAGCAGATTGGCATTTAGGACACAGACTGCATGAAAATCCTCAATTTGAGGAGCAAACCTTGTTTTTAAAATGGATTGAAAACTATATCAACGAGGAAAAAATTGATGTGCTTTTAATTTCTGGTGATATTTTTGATTCGGGTTCACCATCGAACCAAAGTATGAAAATGTACTATAACTTTTTACTGAAGTTAAAAGCGACAACGTGCAAATTTATTGTGATCACAGGAGGAAATCATGATTCTTCAGGAATTTTAAATGCACCAAAAGACTTGTTAGAAATACTTTCTATAAAAGTTGTGGGCAAGGCAACTGAAAATATAGCGGATGAGGTTTTTGAGATTGATATCGATAACGAAAAAGTAATTATTGCTGCCGTTCCTTATTTGCGGGACGGTGATATTCGACGAGCCGTTGCAGGCGAATCTTTTGAGGATTTAACAGATAAATACAAAACAGCCTTAATTAATCATTATCAATTGGCGGCAGAACAATGTAAATTGATCAATACTAACAAAGTTCCGGTTATTGCTATGGGACATTTATTTGCAGTTGGAGGTACAATTTCTGATAGTGAACAAAATATTTATGTAGGAACTTTAGGGCATATTGGCGCAGCAGATTTCCCACAATATTTTGATTATATTGCTTTAGGGCATTTACACAGACCACAAATTATTGGCGGAAATGAGAAAGTGCGTTATTCTGGTTCACCAAATATTTTAAGTTTTAGTGAGCTAAATTATGATAAAAAAGTACTTGTTTTAACGATTGAAGAAAGTAAAATAGCAAATATCAAAGACGCTGTAGTGCCTTGTTTTAGAGAGTTTTATAGTCTGAATGGAACCGTCAGTGAATGCATAGAAAAGTTTCCTGATATTATTTCTAATTCTTATGAATTAACGCCCTGGGTTGAAATCGTCTTAAACGAAAACCACACGATAAATACAAATGCGTTAAAAAAGGAGGCTGAAAAATATTCGTTTGAAATTTTAAAAATAGCATTAAAAAAACAGCAAACAAATATCGGAAT
>JBNMNV010000137.1:0-8104 GCA_051278125.1 Polaribacter sp.
TATGATTGGTGGTGGCGCTAGCACTAGTGCTTTAATTGAATTGGTGCAAAAGGCAAAAATATCTATAGACATCCAATCTCCTTATTTAATTACAACAGAATTGAGTAGAAATTTATTTAAAAAAGCTGTAGATCGTGGTGTAAAGGTTAGAATATTAACAAACAGCCTTGCCTCTACAGACAATTTGGAAGCATTTAGTGGCTACCAAGAAGACAGAGAAGAATTGCTAAAAACAGGGGTTCGAATTTTTGAATTTAGACCAGATGCGGCAAAACGAATGAGTATTATGACCGGTGAACTTCAAGAAACTTTAGATCATCAACCAGTTTTCGGATTGCATGCAAAATCTATGGTTATCGATAAAAAAACCACCGTTATTGGCACTTTTAATCTAGATCCTAGAAGTGCAAATTTAAATACGGAATGTATTGTTGTTGTAAAATCAAATAAAATTTCTGCAGGAGTTTTATCAGGAATGAACGAGGAATTTCTTCCTGAAAATTCTTGGGAAACAACGCTTCAATATAACCCTGATAAAGAAGTTGGTAAGTTCAAAAGATTAAAAACTTGGACAAGAAGAATTATTCCAAATAAAATATTATAATCCAAAAAAATAGAACATAATATTTAGAAAACACAAATGCTCAAACTTTAAAGTTTGAGCATTTGTATATTATTTTAAAACTTTTTCTATTTGCCAAAAAGACCACCTAACATACCGCCAAGTCCTCCAGATTCTTTTTTATCACCTCCTAAAAACATTCCAGCAACATCATCAACTACACTCCCATCTCCATCTGCATCTAACATTTTTTCAAGAAAACTTTGTTCACTTGCAGCACTGCTTCCTCCTAATAACTCTCCAAGAAGTCCTTTTAAATCTCCTGAACTACCAACATTTTGTTCGTTTTTCTGTTTCGCCAAAAACCCCATCAAAATAGGGGCTGCAACTTTTAAAATATTAGCTACAGAACCAGCATCTAAACCAGCTTTCTGACCAATAACTTGCTCTACTCCTTGTTGCTTACTTCCTAAAATATGACTTAAAATCCCTACTCCATCTTGTTTCACAGAATCATCTACTCCACCACCAAACAAACCTCCAAGATTGTCTAAAATACTACCATCGTGCTTACCAGATAATGCACTCATTAAACCTTCGGCTCCTTCTGACGTTTTTGCATTTCTTTCCATAGCTTTCATTAACACAGGCAAAGCCATTGTTAATACACTACTTGTTTTACTGAAATCATTTCCTGTAGAACCCGCTACTCCGGATATAATTGATTTTCCTAAATCGCTACCTAATAAGTCTAAAATTCCTGCCATTGTATGTTTTTAATGATTAATATAATTTCTTTCCAAATTTATGACACAATATAACAATAAAGTCACGCTAATTTTAAATATTTTTTTATCTTTCACTTTCTTAATTAATTTTGAAGCAACTAAATGAAAAAAGTAGCACTACATTGGAAAATTTTAATAGGAATGGTTTTAGGAATCATTTTTGGTTTTATAATGAATTCTGTTGACGGCGGTAAAGGATTTGTAACAGATTGGATAAAACCTTTTGGAACTATTTTTATCAATCTTTTAAAATTAATTGCAGTACCCCTAATATTAGCTTCTTTAATTAAAGGAATTTCTGATTTAAAAGATATTTCTAAAATTAAAAAAATGGGACTAAGAACCATGATTATCTATATGATGACAACTCTTGTGGCCATTATCATTGGTTTAGGAATTGTAAATATTGTGAAACCAGGAGCAGGAATGTCTGCCGATACCATTGAGAAAATAAAATCAAAATATGAAAGCTCTTCTGATGTTGCAGATAAATTAACCAAGGCAACGGCACAAAATGACGCAGGTCCTTTACAAGCATTAATCGATATTTTTCCAAGTAATATTTTTAATGCCTTAGGGGATGCCAATATGTTACAAATTATCTTTTTTGCTTTGTTTGTAGGTATTTCTTTACTCCTAATACCAGAAAAGAAAGCAAAACCATTAGTGGATTTCTTTGATTCTTTAAATGAAGTGGTTATGAAAATGGTCGATTTAATTATGTTATTTGCACCTTATGCTGTTTTTGCTTTGTTAGCCAACGTTATTATTGCTTTCGATGATACAGAAATTCTTTTAAAACTTTTAGTATATGCTCTTTGCGTTGTTGGTGGTTTATTATTAATGATTGGCTTCTACCTTATCTTGGTTCGTGTGTACACAAAAAAATCTCCTCTATGGTTTTTAAAACAAATTAGTCCTGCTCAATTATTGGCTTTCTCAACAAGTTCTAGTGCAGCAACTTTGCCAGTAACCATGGAGAGAGTTGAAGAGCATTTAGGTGTAGATAAAGAAATTTCTGGTTTTGTTTTACCAGTAGGTGCTACCATAAATATGGACGGAACAAGTTTATACCAAGCTATTGCAGCCGTGTTTATTATGCAAGTAGTTTGGCCAGAAGGGTTAACATTTTCTAACCAATTAATTATTGTAGCAACAGCATTATTAGCTTCTATTGGATCTGCAGCCGTGCCAAGTGCAGGCATGGTCATGTTGGTTATTGTATTAGAATCTATCGGTTTTCCTCCTGAACTATTACCTATTGGTTTAGCCCTAATTTTTGCCGTGGATAGACCTTTAGACATGTGTAGAACTACTGTAAACGTTACTGGAGATGCAACGGTTTCTATGATTATTGCAAAATCTTTAGATAAATTACACGATCCTAAACCAAAAGAATGGGACGACAACTATGAAAAAGTAAAGTAGAATTATAACGGATTACTTTCAATAAAAAATGAATTTACAAATTTCAAATCCTTTGGTTTCTGCAGATTGGCTTTACAATCATTTAGAGAACAAAAATCTTATCATTTTAGATTGCACAATTCCGAAAGTTACGGCGGTAGCATCAGCACAAAGTGAAACTAAAAAGCAAATAGCAGGCGCCCTATTTTTTGATATTAAAAACATTTTTTCTGATACAACATCAGCTTTCCCAAATACGGTTTTACCACCCAAAAAATTTGAAGAAAAAGCACGAAATTTAGGGATTCGAAAGGACAGTTGTCTGGTGGTTTATGATGATTTAGGCATCTATTCTTCACCAAGAGTTTGGTGGCTATTTACCTTAATGGGTTTTACAAATATTGCAGTTTTAGATGGAGGTTTGCCTGCATGGAAATCTAAAAATTATCCTATTCAAGTTCCTAATGAACATGCTTTACCGCAAGGAGACTTTCTTGTAAAGTATCGTCCTGAAAAACTAAAATTTACGAATAATGTTTTATCAGATATAGAAAATCATCAGTTTTTAATTGTGGATGCACGTTCAGAAGATCGTTTTTATGCAAGAGTATTAGAACCCAGAAAAGAGATTAGAAATGGTCATATACCAACCTCTATAAGTTTACCTTTTACAGAAATTGTTGAGGACGGTTTTATGAAAGCACAAGACCAACTTCAAGAAATTTATACAAGAATAAACCCAGCAAAGAAAGATTTTATTTTTACTTGTGGAACAGGAATTACAGCATCTATTTTGGCTTTTGGAAGCGCATTAGCTGGTATTAAAAATTTTGCAGTATATGATGGTTCTTGGACAGAATGGGGATCTACAAATAATTTACCAATAGAAAAATAAGATGGAAAACAGCACTTGGTCTAGAAAAGAATTTGAAGCTTATGTGCTGCTGTACGCAGCTCATTGTAATCATTTTGAAGATATTGAAGAGCAAAATTATATTTTATCAAAAGTAGACGTCAAAACGTATGACAAAATACATACAGAAGTTGTGGCCGATTCTGATGAAAATAATTTGAACAAAATTCAGCAGTATCTCTCCGAAAATAAGTTTAGTCAATCTGAAAAAGAAAATCTTTTAAAAGAAATAAAAAATGTTTTTTTTGCTGATGGCTCTGTTGATTTCAACGAGAAAAAAGTGTTTAGTATTCTTAAAAAAATTATTGATTGATACTTTTGGTAGCTTTACCAACAAAACTAGACATTACCATAAAACCTATTCAGCCAACAAAGGTGAGTTCTCCTTTTTTAGAAAGAAAATCAACTAGAAAAAACCACCTTTTTTAAAACAAAAAACCTTGCAAAAGCAAGGTTGTCCAAATATTATAAAAATAATTATTCTTTTATTTCAGGCGCTTTAACTCCCAGTTTTTTCATCACTAATTTAGTGATATCAAAATTTTCGTCTATGTAAGCAAACTGATTTCCTTCTTTTGTAAATATTTGAGAATATCCCTCTTGCTTTGCTATTTCATTAATCGCTTGGTTTAATTTTTTATATAAGGGCACCATTAATTCATTCTGCTTTAATTGCATCAGTTTATTTCCGTTTTCTTGAAAATTCTTCACATCTTGTTCTAGAGCTGTCAACTCATCAACAATCACTTTCTTCATCAACTCTCCCATTTCTTTTTCTTTCGCTCTAAAATCTTTCACTCGTTTTTTATATTCTTCCATTTTAATAGAAAAAGAAGAATCTAATCTAGCGCCGTATTCTTGCGATCTTTCTATAACCATTTTTGCCTCGGGCATTATATTAATGATATAATCGCTGTCTATGGTTCCCACTTTATTTTGTGCAATAGCTACGCTGCTTAAAAAAGCAATAAAAAAAATTGTAAATTTTAATTTCATGATTTCGTTTTAATTTGACAAAGATAGAAAAGGAATTGATTTACAAAAATCTACTTGCCTTAAAATGCGTTAATCTTATCTGAAATTGTTGTAATTATTTTTTTAACGTTAGTTTGATAATCAAACCAGACTGTTTCTGTATCTTTTTTAAACCAAGTTAACTGTCTTTTTGCAAAACGCCTGGTATTTTTTTTGATTTCAGAAATGGCAAATTCCTGCGTAAAATCATCATTAAAGAAAGAAAATAATTCTCTATAACCAACAGTTTGTAAAGCATTCAAGTTTTTATGCTGATACAAATTTTTAGCTTCTTCTTCTAAACCATTTTCCATCATTATATCTACTCTTTGATTAATTCTATGATAAATAATTTCTCTATCTGCCGTTAATCCTATTTTTATAGATTTGAAATTTCTGGGTGCTTTGGGTTTATTTTTAAAGGTTGCATACGGAATTCCTGTTTCAATACAAATTTCTAAAGCTCTCATAACACGATGAGGATTATCGATCGCAATAGCGTTATACGTCTCTAAATCTAACTCTTTTAATTGTTGTTGTAAAACTTCAACTCCCTCCTCCTCTAATAATTTAGTAAGATCTTTGCGAATCTGTTTATCAACTTCAGGAAAATAATCTAATCCTTTTAAGACAGCATCGACATATAGACCACTGCCACCAACCATAATCTGAACTGGATTTTTTTCAAACAAAGTATCTAAGGTCGCGAGTGCATCTCTTTCAAATTGCCCCACGTTATAATCTTCAAAAACACTTCTATTTTGTATAAAATGGTGTTTGGCTGCGGCTAACTCATCGGCATTAGGAACCGCGGTTCCAATAGCCATTTCTTTATAAAACTGTCTAGAATCGCATGAAATAATCTCCGCATTAAAATGATTTGCTAACTGTATACTTAAGGCAGTTTTACCAATTGCTGTAGGCCCAACAATGGTTATTAATGTATTATTTATTTCTTTTATCATGGATTTAAAGTATGACCACAATTACAACAAAAAATCGAATTTTCTTTGTGTCTTTCTGCCAGACAGTTAGGGCAAGCCTGCGTGTTGAAATCAAGATCACTTCCTTCTTGTTTTGTCATTTCTGAACTAACTATTCCGGTTGGAATTGCTATAATACCATATCCTAAAACCATTATAATACTTGCAATAAATTGCCCAAATGGTGTATGTGGTGCAATATCTCCATAACCAACCGTAGTAAGCGTTACAACTGCCCAATAGACACTTCTTGGTATACTTGTAAAGCCATTTTCTTCACCTTCTATCATATACATTATGGTACCAAGAATTATACACAATATAATCACAAAAAATAGAAAAACTAAAATTTTAGCTCTGCTTGCTTTTAAGGCAACAATCAATCTATTTGAAGCTCCTATATATCTTGCTACTTTTAATATTCTAAAAACTCTTAACAAACGCAAAGCTCTTAAGGCCGCCAAATTATGCGACCCAATGATGATAAATGATAAGTATTTTGGAATTGTTGACAGTAGATCAATAATACCAAAAAAGCTAAAAATATATTTTGCTGGCTTTTTTATGGAGATAATCCTTAAAATATATTCAATAGAAAAAAGGATTGTAATTACCCATTCAGAAATATTTATAAAATTGTGATATTTAGTATCAAAACTTTCTACACTTTCTAACATTACCAGTATAATACTCGCAATAATAGCTATTAACAATACTACATCAAAAAGTTTACCTTCTTTGGTATCTGCTTCATAAATAATTTCATGAAGTCTTTCTTTCCAAGAAGGTTTCTTTGCTGAATTTTTCAATTTTAAATTAAATTTCTACTACAATACTACAAATATTATATGAATTGTTGATTTTTTTTCACCTGTTTTTCTCTTTATTCATTGGGGTTTCTAAAATAAATTTAAAAAAAACAACTTTTTTTAAAACAGTATCTACTTTCTTCTCGTAAGTATTTGTGAGATTCAATTAAAAATAACTTAAAACTCATAAAATGAAAAAAAGTAAAATTTTAGTAGCAACCGTTTTCGCAGCGATTATCGTTTTAATTACAATCGCAGCCATTCATATTGACGCGCCTGCAGCAAGTGGAACTAGTGCAGATATTACAGACTTCTATGCATTTCAAGCAGAAAACACAAACAACCTTGTTTTTGTAGCAAATGTTCAAGGCTTATTGAGTCCATCTGCATCAGCAACAGCATCTTTTGATGAAAATGTTTTGGTAGAATTTAATATTGATACCAATGATGATAAAGTTGAAGACTTGGTGATTCAAGCAATTCCGAGAGACGGAAAATGTATTTTTTCGGTCCTTTTGGACCATCATCAATAGGATTAAACAGTAGTATTAATAAAATGGCAACGAAAAATGAAGTAGCAATAACTACTTATGGAACCAGCGCAACAATCGCAGAAAGTAAAGGAATGAAATTTTTTGCAGGACCAAGAGATGATCCTTTCTTTATGGACTTTGCACAATATGGAGCAATTATTGGCGGAAATGCATCCGCCTTTAACACTACAGGGCGTGATACTTTTGCCGGTAGTAATGTACTTTCTATAGTCGTTGAAGTAGCTAAAAGTAAAATTGGAGGTTCAGGGACAATCAACACTTGGGTAACTACAAATACAAAACAATAATTATAATCAACTTTAAAAATAATATCATGAAAATTTATAAAATTAAATACATAGCAATTGCAGTCTTTTCAGTGTTGATCATCAGCTGCGACAATAATGACGAGGACACGATGACCCCAGTAGCAACAGATTTTTCTGGAACGTTTTCACAAAAAGATCAAATAGGTAGACCAGCAGTAAACACTGTTTTTGTTTCAGCGGATAGCAACAATTACTTATCAATTTTAGTTTGTTGTCTTCCACAATATATGGCTACTAAATAAAATTGAATAATATTTAATACATAGTTTGGTTCGTTTTAGTTAGATGGGAAGCATATTGCAGAAATGTAGCAGGTTTCTCTTTGGCATTTATTCAAATTTTATGGTGTCTTTTCCTAATTTCAGTTAAATACTGTTAACAATATATTAAAATACCTTTTTTAATGAAACGTTTTTAAAAATCAGACGTCTTTTCTATATATAACAAATAACTAAAAAATTTATATTATGAAATCATTAAAATCAATCATTGCCATTATCGCTATTAGTTTAGCAACTACTTTTTCTACAACAGCAACGGAAAAAGAACCATCAAAAATTACAAAAGAATTAAGAACAGAAATTGTTTCTATGCTAGGAGATAAAATTCCGTTTGTACTTGAAGAATCTACTTCTGCAGAAATTTCTTTCGTTATCAATAACAAAAATGAAATTGTAATTCTTTCTGTAGACTCTAAAGTAAGTGAGTTGAGCAATTATGTAAAAGAGAAATTGAACTATAAAAAAGTAAAAGTACAAGGAACTTT
>JBNMNV010000138.1:0-8086 GCA_051278125.1 Polaribacter sp.
GGCGCTAAATCTAACTCGCTTTTTAAACGAATATTATCCGGTACAGTTTCATTAATTAATTGATCTAAACTATCAATTTTAATAGTTTGTAACATTTTTTCTTGCTCCTTTTTGCTAGGGCCGATGTGTCTTAGTTGAAACGAGTTTGTGTCCATTTTTGAATATAAAATTGCTAATTATTAAATAATTATCTGATTGCATTAAAAAATTGTAAAAAACATCCTTTTTTTGCGCTACAAAAATAAGCATTCTTTAAACTATACACGATCAAAAAGTAGGGGTGGGGCAATTAATTATTAACTATATAGAATAATTATAAACAAAAAGTTATTTTTGTGATATGAAGGTTTTAAAAAAACTCGTAAATTTTTATATTAACGCAAGTATTCATGTTGCTTTTGCGGTGTTTTCTTTTTTAAAAATTACAGAAATCTATTTTGATCTTTCGTATGACAAAAACATAGATTATTTTGTTTTCTTCGGAACCATTACGGGGTACAATTTTGTAAAATATGCTGGCGTTGCAAAATTGCATCATAAAAGCTTAACAGACGATTTGAAAATTATTCAGATTTTTTCACTTTTCTGCTTTTTAGTGCTGTGTTATTTTGGGTACATAATTTCTTTAAAAACGCTACTCTTTTCCATTCCTTTTAGTGTATTAACTATTTTGTACGCAGTTCCTTTTTTAAGCGGATTAGGTAAAAATTTAAGACAAATAAGTTATTTAAAAATTATGGTAGTTGCCATAGTTTGGTCGGGTTTTACAGTTTTACTTCCTTTTGTTGATTCGATGCAAGAAATACCATTAAACACTGTATTTTTGATGTTACAACGCTTTTTAATTGTCGTCGTTTTAATACTTCCTTTTGATATCCGAGATGTGCAGTACGATTCCATTTCTTTACAAACAATCCCTAAGAAAATTGGTATTGCAAAAACCAAAAGATTAGGTTTACTATTGATGATTTTTTCATTGATTTTAGAGTATCTTTTTGCTACTGAATCATTTGTAAAAACTCCTTTTATGATTTTCTTTTTTTTGGTAATTTTACTCTTAATGAGAGCCAAAACAACACAATCTAAATACTATAGTTCTTTTTGGGTAGAGTCTTTGCCAATTGTTTGGTGGTTGCTTCTTTTAGGATTTCATAATTTTTAATAGTTTAACGTGATTTTCTTGTAAAGTATTTTGAGAATCATTATCCAATAAAACAGATTTCATAAAACTATAAATTAGCTACTTAATTTCCTACTATATTTGTAGCTTTACCCACTTAAATTCAACCAAGAATTATAGCAATGATTACTACAAAAAGAAATTATATTTTCGATTTTGATAGCACTTTAACACGTGTGGAGGCTTTGGATGTTTTAGCAGAAATCACACTAAAAAACAACCCTAAAAAAGATGCTATTATTCAAGAAATCATCGACATTACCAATTTAGGAATTGATGGCGAAATCTCTTTTACAGAATCCTTAGAAAGAAGAATTAAACTACTGAATGCAAATAAAACTGATTTAACAAAATTAGTATCAGATTTAAAAATGCAAGTTTCATCATCCATAGAAAGGAATAAAGAGTTTTTTCAAGTGTATGCAGATGATATTTATGTGATTTCCTGTGGATTTAAAGAATTTATTGATCCAATTGTAAAAGAATATAATATTCCTTCAGAAAGAGTGTATGCAAATACGTTTGAGTTTGCAGCAGATGGTAAAATTATTGGTTTTGATGCTAGTAATCCATTATCGCAACACAATGGAAAAATAAAATGTTTAAAAGACATGCAACTTGATGGAGAAATACAAGTAATTGGCGATGGTTATAGCGATTATGTAACGCGAGAAGCGGGTGTTGCAGATAAGTTTTTTGCCTATACAGAAAATGTCTCCAGAAATAAAACAACAGAAAACGCAGATCATATTGCCCCAAATTTAGACGAATTTTTATACATAAACGATTTGACAAGAAATATTTCTTATCCGAAAAATAGAATTAAAATTTTATTATTAGAAAACGTTCATCCAGATGCTTTTACAAAGCTATCTAAAGATGGTTTTTCTGTAGAAACAGTTTCTAAAAGTTTGTCTGAAGACGAATTGATAGAAAAAATAAAAGATGTTCATGTTTTAGGAATTCGTTCTAAAACAAATGTTACCAGGAAAGTGGTGGAAGCTGCAGAAAGATTAATGGTTGTAAGTGCATTTTGTATTGGTACCAAACAGATCGATTTAGAGGCGTGCAAAGAAAATGGAGTTGTGGTTTTTAATGCTCCTTATAGTAATACACGTTCTGTGGTTGAATTGGCAATTGGCGAAATTATTATGTTAATGCGTTCTGTTTTTCAGAGAAGTACAGAAATTCATAATGGCCAGTGGCAAAAAACAGCTGATGGTTCTAGAGAAGTTCGTGGAAAAAAACTAGGAATTATTGGATATGGAAATATTGGTTCGCAACTTTCTATTTTAGCTGAAGCTTTAGGAATGGATGTTTATTATTACGATGTGGAAGATAAATTAGCTTTAGGAAATGCAAAAAAACTTGATAAATTAGAAGATTTATTAGCAATTTCTGATGTGGTTACTTTACATATTGATGACAACGCTGCCAATAAAAATTTCTTAGGAGAAAAAGAAATTGCTCAAATGAAAGATGGTGCTCATTTAGTAAACTTAGCAAGAGGTTTTGTAGTAGACATACCTGCTTTGGTTGCGGCCTTAAAAAGCGGAAAGTTAGCAGGCGCTGCTGTAGATGTATATCCTGAAGAACCTGCTAAAAACGGCGAATTTTATACAGAATTACAAGGTTTGGATAATGTTATTTTAACACCTCACGTTGGTGGAAGTACAGAAGAAGCACAAAGAGATATTGCAGATTTTGTGCCGAGTAAAATTATGGCATATATCAATTCAGGAAACACCGTAGATGCTGTAAACTTCCCAAATATTCGTTTGCCAAGACAAACCAATGCACATCGTTTTTTACATATTCATAAAAATGTGCCAGGAGTAATGGCAAAAATAAATAAGATTTTAGCAAAATACGATTTGAATATTACAGGTCAGTATTTATCAACAGATTCTAAAGTAGGGTATGTAATTACCGATTTAGATAAAGAATATAACAAAGAAGTGATTGAAAAATTAAGAAATATTGAAGGAACTATTAAATTTAGAGTGTTGTATTAGATTTTGTTTTTTATAAAATTATAATACCTCACAGATTTTTAAAATTTGTGAGGTCTTTTTATGTATTTATACTTGAACAGTAAAATCAATCAAGACTTTTTTAACGTTTATTTCAAAATATTTTGTTTGATTTATTTTTATACAAAGGGCTAAACCTTCTAATATTTCTTTTCGTTATTTTATATTCTTTTAGGTCAATAATGTTTTTGTCTTTGATTCCTAAATAGCTTTTGCTTGTTAAATATGTGTCTTTTAAAAATTTGTTAAACAATGGATGGTTTTCATCCATTGATGAGATACGAATTTTATCAGCTACATATATAAATTCTTGTTGATTATTACCTAACCAAATAGCTACATCATTTACAGTTCTTCTTTTTTCTTCGGTTGCTTTTTCACCAAAGAATAACAAATCACCTTTGTCTAAATCAGAAAAATTAAGAGTTACATCTATCGTTTTTCCCACGTTTGCCTGCTGAGAAGCTTCATTAGGTATTACAAATCCGTTCATTAGATAGACTAGTTTTGTAAAACCTCTACCATCTATTCCTGTAGTTGAAGTACCTCCTAATTTATAAGGAACATCAATTAAAGATTTTGCAACTTCAATAATTTTATGTTTTCTTTTTTTCATTAAATCTACTGAAGCTAAGTTTTTAGCCCATAAATTATATGGAGCTGCGTCTTGCTTTTTTATAAACCCTTTTCTTTTATCAGGATATTCAACTTCAAAATACTCATTATGATTCGTTACTAATTTTAACATACTTCCTAAAGTAATTTCAGAAAGAGTTTCTTTAAAACTACTATCTATAAAAACATTGCCAAAATTTTTTGTAAATATTATTTTTTCAGAGGTATTCCATTCTATAAACTCACTTTTAGTCATTCTTGTTATTCCACTTTTATCAGTCCAAGAAATATATCTATCAGGAGTTTGTACTCTATAAAAACCATCTTTATAGTCTAAAACTTTTAAAGGCATTCCTAATAAGCCTTGACTAATTAATTTTGATGTAGTTATTGGTTTATTTCTTAAATCGATTATCGTGTTTTTAACAACAGCAAACCATTGATTACCAACAGCTTAATCTGGTAAAACTCTTATTTTATTTTTATATTCTAAGTAGTTGCGAGTTAAAGCGTTTTTGACTTTATAATAAGCTTCTAAAGTTGTGACTTCTCCTTCTAAAGTTAAGCGATCATTAGATTCATTAAAATTGATGTCAAATAATTCAATTTTGTCATCATTTGCATATTCAATTTTTGTGATTGAATAAATCAATTTCACTTTTTTGATTTCCTTAGATTGATCTTTACAAGAAATAAAAATTATAGATAAGATTGTTATGAATAAGAGTTTTTTCATTTATTAATATTTGAATGAAAGTGAGTGAAATTAAAAATAAATTAGTTTTTTATATTTTAATTTCTTGAAATTAAAGTCTTATTTTAGCTTTCAAATCAATAATATTCTTGTCCTTAACCCCTAAATAACGTCTGCTTCCTAAATACCTGTTTTTATTCATTTCATCAAAATTAGGCAAAGAATCATTCATAGAATTTACGTGCACATTTCCAGAAGCGTGAATAAATTCCATTTTATCATTTCCTAACCAAATACCCACATGCGTAACTCTTTGTTTCTTCTTTTTGGTAGCTTTTTTTCCGAAGAAAAGTAAATCTCCTTTTTCTAAATCAGAAAAATTGAGGTTTTTATCAACCATTTTCCCTGCATTAATTTGCTGGGAAGCATCTCTAGGAATGATAAAACCGTTCATTAAATACACCATTTTTGTAAAACCACTGCAATCCATTCCTTTGCTGGATGTTCCTCCCCATAAATAAGGAAATCCATTTATGTTTTTAGCAACAGTTTCTATATTTTCTTTTGATGGAACTAAATTTTGGAGCCAAGATTCATACAAAATAGCGTCCTCTTGTTTTACAAACCCTGTTCTTTTATCAGGATATTCTACTTCAATAAAATTAGTGCTTAAAGATTTAAATTTTAAAATCCCTCCTAAAGTAATATCAGATATGATATTAGAATCTTCACTTTTATCCGCATACACATATCCAAAATTTTTAGTAAAAATGACTTTTTTAGAAGCATTCCAAGCATCAAAATCCTCTTTATTCACTCTAGTAATACCACCTTTATCAACCCAAGAAATATATTGGTCAGGAGTTTGTATTCTGTAAAAATCACCTTTTTTGTCCAATACTCTTAAAGACATTCCCAACAAACCTTGTGTTCCTAATTCGGCAGAATGTTTTGGTTTAGAACGAATGTTAATGACCGAATTTCTAGCAATCGAAAATTGTAGATTTCCAACGGCAGAATCTGGCAACATACGTACCTTATTAACAAACGTTAATTTTCTGTTTTTTAAGCTGTCTAAAAGTATTTCAAAAGCTTTTTTGGACGTTGTTTCCCCTGTCAGAATAATTTTTTCATTTGATTTACTAAATTCAATGTCAAACAATTCAACTCTTTTGTCTGGAGCAAATGTTGCTTTAATAGATGCATGAATTTCTTGGATTTCAGATATTGTTTTTGTGTCATTTTCACAAGACATAAAAACAAGTAAAACTACCAAAGAAAAGTATTTTAGGATTCTCATTAGAAATGATTTTTTTGCTAAAATACAAAACTAATTGCGGTATTAATAAATGAAGAAATTATTTAGAGCTAGATTATTTGTTGTTGATAGTTTGTGAAATTCGTATGGAATCATTGAATTCTCAGTAGGAATGTTTTATATTTGGTATCAATCATTTTTTATTCCATGCAATATCAAAATTCATTAACCTTTGCTAAACAACAAGATAAGGAAGATAAACTTTCTTATGTACGAAATCGATTTCATATTCCGAAAGATAAAAACGGAGATGAATGGTTGTATTTTACCGGGAATTCTCTTGGGTTGCAGCCAAAATCAACCAAAGAATATATCAACCAAGAATTAGAAGATTGGGCAAATTTAGGAGTTGAAGGGCATTTTGAAGCAAAAAATCCATGGTTACATTATCACGAATATTTAACTGATAAAATGGCAAAAATCGTTGGTGCAAAACCAATTGAAACTGTTATAATGAACACATTAACAACAAATCTTCATTTGTTAATGGTGAGTTTCTACAGACCCACAAAAACAAAATATAAAATAGTTATTGAGTCAGACGCTTTTCCTTCAGATAGATATGCAGTGCAAAGTCAATTAGAATTTCACGGTTTTTCTAAGGAGGATATTATTGAATGGAAACCAAGAAAAAATGAAGAACTTTTAAGAATAGAAGATTTAGAGGAAATTGTTGCTACACAGGGAAATGAAATTGCGTTATTATTAATTGGCGGAGTTAATTATTACACAGGTCAGTTTTTAGAATTAAAAAAAATCGCAGAAATCGGACACTCAAAAGATTGCATTGTTGGAATTGATTTAGCGCATGGAGCAGGAAACGTGAAGCCGAATTTACATGATTCAGGAGTCGATTTTGCAGCTTGGTGTACCTACAAATATTTAAATTCAGGACCTGGTAGTTTAGCAGGATTATTCGTTCACGAAAAACATGCTAAAAATAAAGACTTACCACGTTTTGCAGGTTGGTGGAATCATAACAAAGCCACTCGTTTTAATATGAGACAACCTTTTGATGTGATGGAAGGTGCAGAAGGTTGGCAATTATCGAATCCGCCAATATTGTCAATGGCTGCCATCAAAGCTTCTCTAGATTTATTTGATGAAGTTGGGATGGATTCTTTAAGGGAAAAATCAGAAAAATTGACAGGTTATTTTGAGTTTTTAATTAATGAAATTGGGTCTAATGATATCAAAATTATTACTCCAAGTAACCCGAAAGAACGCGGTTGTCAATTATCAATTCAAGTTAAAAATGCAGATAAAAGTTTGCATCAAAAATTAACAGAAAAAAATATTATTACCGATTGGCGAGAGCCCGATGTGATTCGTTGTGCACCTGTGCCAATGTATACTTCTTATGAGGATGTGTATCAAATGGTTTCAATTTTAAATAAATTACTTAAATAATTAGAAATGTCTCCTCGAGCGCAGTCGAGATGTTTTAATTAGTTTTCGACTGCGCTCGAACTGACAAATTACAGAAATGAATAAACAAGAAAAAATACTAATCATTGGAGCTGGTTTATGCGGTTCCCTTTTAGCTTTAAGACTCGCACAAAGAGGCTACAAAGTAGAAGTGTACGAAAGTAGACCAGATTTAAGAACTACAGATATTTCTGCTGGAAGATCTATCAATTTAGCATTATCAGACCGAGGTTTAAAAGCGTTACGTTTATGCGGAATGGAAGAGAAAGCTAGGGAAATTTGCATTCCGATGTATGGCAGATTAATGCACGATACCGCAGGGAATACATTTTCTTCTAACTATTCGGGTAGAGAAAATGAATATATCAATTCGATTTCTCGTGGAGATTTGAATGCAATTTTATTAGATGAAGCAGAAAAACACGAGAATGTAACCATTCATTTTAATAAAAAATGCACTAAGGTTGATATCGAAAATACCATTGCACATTTTCAAGATTATAAAACGAAAGAAGCTTTTTCTGTAGATGCCACCGTTATTTTTGGAGCAGACGGCGCAGGTTCGTCTTTAAGAAAGAGTTATATCTCTGAACGAAAATTTTTGTTTAGCTATTCTCAAAATTATCTAAATCATGGGTATAAGGAACTAGAAATCCCTGCAGATGTAAATGGAAACCATCAAATAAGTAATGGGCATTTGCATATTTGGCCTCGTGGCGATTTTATGTTAATTGCATTGCCAAATATGGACGGCAGTTTCACGGTTACTTTGTTTTTAAGTTATGATGAGGGTGAATTTAATTTCGAAAACTTAACAT
>JBNMNV010000139.1:0-8053 GCA_051278125.1 Polaribacter sp.
AGTCTAAACATAAATTTGATTCAGGATCTGGATGGCCTTCTTTTGATAGGGCTATAGAAGAAAATGTAGAATTAGACGTAGATTATAAAATTGGCTATGCAAGAACGGAATTAAAATGTAATACTTGTGGTGGTCATTTAGGCCATTCTTTTGATGACGGCCCTATAAAAACTACCGGAAAACGTCATTGTATTAATGGAGCTGCGATGAAATTTGTGGAGGATAAATAAATTATGGAATCTCTTTTAAAAGAGTATCTTTAAAAATTGAAAAAAAATTTAAAGATGAAAAAGAGGGAATTTCCTAGTGCACAAACGGTTTTACTGATAATAGCTGCTTTTGTTGCCGTTTTAACTTGGTGTATTCCTTCTGGTCAATATGAAAGATTAGCGTATAATGAAGATAATAACTCTTTTGTAAAAACAGATAAAGAGCGTTCTGTTATTTTAGAGGCTACACAAAAAACATTAGACGATTTACAGATTAATATTCCTTTAGAAAAATTTACTTCTGGCGCTATTTACAAGGCTATAAGTATTCCTGGAACCTATCAAAAATTAGAAGCGAAGCCACAAGGTATTGTCCAACTAATTTTATCGCCTTTAAAAGGAATTATAGCAGTTGCTGATATTATTATTCTAGTTTTATTTATTGGAGGACTCGTTGCTATTGTAAATTTCACAGGTGCTTTTGAAGCAGGAATTACGAGACTTTCTAAACTTTTAGAGGGTAAAGAATATATTCTGATCATTGCAGTAACTTCTTTAATTGCTTTAGGTGGTACTTCTTTTGGTTTGGCAGAAGAGACGATTGCCTTCTACCCTATTTTAGTTCCTATTTTTATAGCTGCAAAATATGATGCTCTAGTTGCCTTAGCCTCTATATATGTGGGCACTAGCATCGGTACAATGGTATCTACAACAAATCCTTTTAGTACCATAATTGCTTCTAATTCTGCTGGTATTAGTTGGACAACAGGAATTGAAGGAAGAATTATAATGCTGTTAATAAGTTTAACTATTTGTATTTTATACATCATAAGATATGCACAAAAGGTAAAAAAAGATCCTTCAAAATCTATTATTTTTGACCAGAAAGAAAGTATCGAGAAAATATTTACCTTTCAAGAATCATCAGAAACCATCAATTTTAATTTTCGTTTAAAATTAGTGCTTTTTATTTTTGCTTTATGTTTCGCTGTCATGGTTTATGGGGTTATCAGTTTAGATTGGTGGTTTTTAGAAATGACAGGAGTTTTCTTTGTGGGTGCAGTTCTAATAGGGTTTTTATGTAGAATAAATGAAACTGTCTTTGTAAATACTTTTATAAAGGGAGCTAGTGAATTATTAAGTGTCGCTTTTATTATTGGGTTAGCAAGAGGTGTTACTATTTTAATGGAAGATGGTTTAATTAGCGATACGTTATTATATTATGCGAGTTCATTTACAGACGGTATGAATAAAGGGCTGTTTATAAACTCTATCATGTTTGTTTATAGCGGATTAGCTTTTTTTATTCCTTCATCATCAGGGATGGCGGTTTTAACAATGCCAATCATGTCTCCTTTAGCAGATACGGTCTCTTTAGGTAGAGAACATGTTGTAAATGCCTATCTTTTAGGTCTCGGTTTATTCAACTTTATAAACCCAACAGGATTGGTTCTAGCTTCTCTTGCTATGATAAAAGTAGGATACGATAAATGGTTAAAATTTATAATTCCTTTAGTGGTAATTTTAACACTCACATCTATGGTTTTCTTAACAATTTCAGTTTATTTATAAGTATTAATTTATCGGTATCCAACGAAAAAAGTAGTTTCAAATTTATCCTTAATCATTTGGAAGTATAATAAGCACAAAACCTTACCAAAATCCCTGCTTTTTTATTTCCTTTATTTCAATTTTTCTTCATTTTTGCAACTTCTTCATAAGTATATTTTTAAATAGAGATTAAATCTTTAATAAGCGAACTCTAATTTTTATATTTGTCTTTCCAAATTAAAGTATACATATTATGTTTAATAATTTAAGCGAAAAATTAGATAAAGCCCTGCACACCCTAAAAGGTCATGGCAAAATTACAGAGATAAACGTTGCAGAAACTTTAAAAGAAGTTAGAAGAGCTCTTTTAGATGCCGATGTTAACTTTAAAATTGCGAAAGATTTTACGAAAAGAGTACAAACTGCTGCTATAGGGCAGGATGTTTTAACAACCTTAAATCCTGGTCAGTTATTGGTAAAATTGGTAAAGGATGAACTGACTAAATTAATGGGTGGAGACACTGTTGGTATTAATTTAGGGGGCGCACCAACAGTTATTTTAATGTCTGGTTTACAAGGTTCTGGTAAAACTACTTTTTCAGGAAAATTAGCAAACTACCTAAAAACTAAAAAATCAAAACAAGTTTTATTAGTAGGTTGTGATGTTTATAGACCTGCTGCAATTAATCAATTACAAGTTGTTGGAGAACAAATTGGTGTTGAAGTGTATGCAGAAGTTGGCAATAACAACCCTGTAGAAATTTCTCTAAACGCTTTGAAACATGCCAAAGCAAATGGTAAAAATGTAGTGATTATTGATACCGCCGGACGTTTAGCTGTAGATACAGAAATGATGAATGAAATTTCTAACATTCATAAAGCTATACATCCTCAAGAAACCTTGTTCGTGGTAGATTCTATGACAGGACAAGATGCTGTAAATACTGCAAAAACATTTAATGACATTTTAAATTTTGATGGTGTTGTATTGACCAAATTAGATGGAGATACAAGAGGTGGAGCTGCTTTATCTATTAAATCTGTAGTCGATAAACCAATTAAATTTATTGGTACTGGAGAAAAAATGGATGCGATTGATGTTTTTCATCCTGATAGAATGGCAGACAGAATTTTGGGAATGGGAGATGTTATTTCCCTTGTAGAAAGAGCCCAAGATCAATATGATGAGGAAGAAGCTAGAAAATTACAAAAGAAAATTGCTAAAAATCAATTTGGTTTCGATGACTTTTTAAGTCAGATTCAGCAAATTAAAAAGATGGGAAGCATGAAAGATTTAATGGGCATGATTCCTGGAGCTGGCAAAGCGATGAAAGACGTAGATATTGATGATGATTCTTTTAAAGGAATTGAAGCTATTATTCATTCGATGACACCTTCTGAAAGAAGTACACCAAGAACGATAAATGCAAGTAGAAAAAAGAGAATTGCAAACGGTTCTGGAACCTCTATTCAAGAAATAAACCAGTTGATGAAGCAATTTAATCAAATGAGTAAAATGATGAAGATGATGCAAGACGGTGGTGGCAAAAAAATGATGCAAATGATGAAAGGGATGCAATAATTCATTTCAAGATTTGTAGAACAAAAAACGTACGCAGATGAATTCAAAAAGTCATTAAAACATATCATCTTGTGAAAATTTAAGTAAGAATAGTATCAGAATTTATATTTTAGAAGAAAAATGATTTTATTAGACGGAAAAAAAACTGCGGCAGATATTAAAGAAGAAATTGCTTTAGAAGTTATAGATTTAAAGAAAAACGGATATGACACACCGCATCTTGCTGCAATTATAGTAGGCAATAATGGTGCAAGCATTACCTATGTAAATGCAAAAGTAAAAGCTTGTGAAAGAGTTGGTTTTGAATCTACATTAATACGTTTACCAGAAGAAATCACTGAAGAAGAACTACTGAATCAAATAGCTATTTTAAATATTGATACTAATATTGATGGTTTTATTGTTCAATTGCCTTTACCAAAGCACATCGATGAGCAAAAAGTAATTATGACGATTGATCCGGATAAAGATGTAGATGGCTTTCATCCAACAAATGTTGGTAAAATGGTCTTGAATCTGCCAACTTTTATTTCTGCAACTCCCTTCGGAATACTAGAATTATTAGACAGATACAATATTGAAACTTCCGGCAAACACGTCGTTGTTTTAGGAAGAAGTCATATTGTAGGTAGCCCAATGAGTATTTTATTATCTCAAAAAAGAAAAGTTGGTAACGCAACGGTTACGATGTGTCATAGTAGAACAAAAAACTTAAAAGAGATTACATTACAAGCTGATATTATAATTGCTGCTATCGGTATTCCAGAATTTTTAAAAGCAGATATGGTTAAAGATCAAGTTACTGTGATCGATGTGGGAATTACCCGTTTAGAAGATGCTAGAAAAAAAAGTGGGTATCGATTAGTTGGTGATGTTGCTTTTGATGAAGTTTCAAAAAAAGCTGACTTTATTACTCCGGTTCCCGGCGGAGTTGGGCCCATGACCATTGCTATGCTTTTAAAAAACACACTACTTGCTTGTAAAAGAAAAAATTAAATGAGAGTCACTAAAGCTAACAATTATTTTTCTGAATATTTTCAAATATTGATAGGAATTGTATTGACTAGTCTTGGCTTAAAAGCATTTTTATTACCCAATGGTTTTTTAGATGGTGGCGTTACTGGTATTGCCTTATTAGTAAGAACTCAAGTAGATATTAACATGTCTTACCTACTCGTTATTATTAGTATTCCTTTTTTAATTCTTGGGTATTTTACGGTTTCTAAAGCCATTGTAATTAAATCTATTGTTAGCATACTTGGTGTGGCTTTATTTATTCATTTTGAAAATTTTCAGACCATTACAAATGATAAATTATTAATTTCAATTTTTGGAGGATTATTAGTAGGTGCTGGCATAGGCATTGCCATTAGAAATGGTTCTGTTTTAGATGGATCAGAGATTCTTGGTGTTTTTATCAATGATAAATTCGGCGTAAGTATTGGTAAAGTAATTATGCTATTTAACCTTGTGTTATTTTCTATAACAGCCTTCGTAATATCTGTTGAAGTTGCCCTTTACTCTATTCTAACGTATATTATTGCTGCAAAAGTAACCGATACCGTTATAGAGGGTTTTGAAGATTTTATAGGGGTTACTATTGTTTCTAAAAAATACGATTTAATAAAGATTGCTATTTTAGAAGAAATAGGAGTTGGTTTAACCGTTTATAAAGGAAGTTCTGGTTTTGGAAGCAAAGGACACACAGAAGATTTCGATATTATACACACTATTATTAATAGAATTGATATCAAAAAAATGTATCGTATTATTAATGGTATCGATACGGAAGCTTTTATTGTGGAGTTTGATGTGAATAATGTAAAAGGAGGAGTTTTAAGACATTACTTAAATAAGAGGAAAAATGCTAAATTTTTAAGTTTAAAAGAATCCGTTTTAAGTAAAGAAAAATAGATAAGATAAAAGGTTTATTTGATTTGTTAATTAAGCACAAAAAACTCTTTCCAATCGAAAGAGTTTTTTGTATTATTTTTTTTAAAAAATATGAACTTTAATTAATCGCAGGATTCAAATAATCTGGTAATGTAGGATTGATAGGATCACTAAAATCATTTGTTGGATCACCATCGTTATTAGCGTCTTCATCTGCCGTAAAAACGCCATCACCGTCATCATCTACGTCAAAATAATTAGGAAAACCATCGGAATCAGTATCATCATTAAAAAGATTTCCATCATTATCAATATCTTCATCAATTGTTGCTACTCCATCATTATCATGATCTGTATCTGGAACAAAATCTAACAAATCAATGTAAAAAAGCAAATTTGTATCTACTAAATTACTTGAATAATTCTGTGGATTGGTAGACGGATATGCCAACCCTGAAGGTATAAAAAGCACTCCTTTTCCTCCATTTAAGTAGGTGATTGGGCCATTAAAAATACCGCCAGTATTCGGATCTTTTTTTAGTTCACCTCCTTTTAAATTGGTATATCCATAAGACCAACCTTTTATTACCGATAATAAGTTAAACCAACCTCCTCTAGTATTACTATCAAAATTAGTATCGCTAAACGTTGCACCAGACATTGTTCTACCTGCATATTTCACAAACACAGAATCTACCTTTGTTGGATAGCCTTTATCCGGATCAGCACCTGCATCTCCTTCTCTAGCCACATAAACGTATAATTTGTAATCTATAGCATTTTCGGTAACCTCCATAGTTTTTAAATGTACATTATCATCAAACATGGCCGTTTTACCAGTAACTAATAATTTAACCGAATCAACCTCGGTATCATAATAATGATTCTTTAAAAATTTCACTATAGAATCGTTATCCGAAACCGCTAAAGAGATATGATCTACATCAGCAAAAGGATTCACTATAAAATTATTATCATCGCCGCAAGCGTACATTAAAATTGCTACAATTGCAACCGCAAATATATTTTTAATTTTTGCCATTTATTCTCAAAATTTTAAGCGTGCAATTTACCATTTTTATACCTTTGTAAAAAGACAAATTAAACATTTTAACTTTTTTTATGAGAATAGATAAATACTTATGGTGCATTCGTGTTTTTAAAACAAGAAGTATAGCCACTGCCGCTTGTAAAAAGGGACAAGTAAAAATTGATAGCAAAAATGTTAAGCCCTCAAAAGATATTTTTGGAAATGAATTGATTATCGTTAGAAAAAATCAGATTAATTATCAAATAAAAGTTTTAGATTTACCTGAAAGTAGAGTTGGTGCAAAATTAGTAGATATTTACAGAAAAGATACTACACCAAAAGAGGAGTTTGCCAAAAATGAACTTTTAAAATACTCTAAAGATTACTATCGTAAAAAAGGAACAGGAAGACCTACTAAAAAAGATAGAAGAGATATAGAAGATTACACAGAAGATAGCGAAGAAAACGTATGATAGCAGAAAACAACATCATCTTAAATACATTGCAAATTAATCAGAAGATTAAAAGAATTGCATACCAAATATATGAAAACAATAGCAACGAAAAAGAGGTTATTATTGCAGGTATTGTTGGTAACGGATATATTTTTGCTGAAAAAATTGTGAAGGTTTTACAAGAAATTTCTACCTTAAAAGTTATCATTTGTGAGGTATATATTGATAAGAAAAAACCTTTAGAATTAATTACAACTTCTTTAGAGGTTAGTGGATATAAAAATAAATCTTTGGTTTTGGTTGATGATGTTTTGAACTCCGGTACTACCTTAATTTATGGTGTAAAGCACTTTTTAAATGTGCCTTTAAAAAGATTTAAAACAGCGATATTAGTGAACAGAAATCATAAGAAATATCCTGTTAAAGCAGACTTTAAAGGTGTCTCATTATCAACCTCCATAAAAGAGCATGTACATGTTGATTTTTCAGAAAATGAATCAAAAGCGTATTTAGTTTAAAAGCTTTTCTAATTCTAGGGCAACTTCACTTTTAGTCTTATGATCTATTTTAATCGTCATTTTTGCTTGTTCGTAAAAAAAACGTCTTTCAAAGAGATGTTTGGCAACAAATTCAGGAATTTGATCATTGTCTAAAGAAGCTATTAACGGTCTTTTAGATTTCTTTTTTATCAATCTTTTTACGAGTGTAGCAATACTTCCGTTTAAATATATAGAAATGGTATCTTCTTTGTTTATTTCTTCCATGTTATTCCCATAACACGGAGTTCCTCCACCTAAAGAAAGTATAAAATCTTTGTCTAGAGAAAGTATTTCTTTCAAATATTGATGTTCGATCAACCTAAAATAAATTTCTCCTTTGTTCTTAAAAATAGTAGGAATAGACATTTTTTCATGTTCAATAATGTAATCATCTAAGTCTATAAAATTCATTGCCAAACTTTTAGCCATTTTTTTACCAACACTAGATTTACCAGAAGCCATATACCCTAATAAGACAATTTTCATTTCGATTTATTTTAGACAAATATCGTTAAAATTTATTCAATTTTATATTACTATTTTAAACTATAGGTAGTATATTTGCACCTCATTTAATTTAAGACCTGGTAGCTCAGTTGGTAGAGCATCTCCCTTTTAAGGAGAGGGTCCTGGGTTCGAGCCCCAGCCCGGTCACTAAAAAGTTAAGCGTTAGCTTAACTTTTTTATTTACAAGTATTATTAAAAAAGCGCACGTGGCGAAATTGGTAGACGCGCAGCCTTGAGGGGGCTGTAAACGCAAGTTTGTGGAAGTTCGAATCTTCTCGTGCGCACTT
>JBNMNV010000140.1:0-8034 GCA_051278125.1 Polaribacter sp.
TTTTCTTTTAAATTCATAATCTTATGACAGTTAAATCTTGCTGGATAAAGCTATTTTTTCTTGAACACTTTCAAGGCTAATTTTACGTATAATAAATAAACCAACAACAAATAATGGTAAAACCATCAACATAGAACCAATTGCCTGCCCAATGTCTTGTTGTTCAATTTCCGCTGCCATTGCGCCATCGTCCAGTAGAGTATTGATGCTAAAGACGATATCGACTAGACCATGTATGATCGCTAAAGGGACTAACTTATTGGTTTTTAATGAAATTGCCCCAAAAGCTGCGCCTATAAAAAAGGCATATACAGCTTGCCCAATTGAAGCAGCAATATTTGACATATCTAAACTTAATAAATGCAATCCCCCAAAAAGTGCCGCAGGAAGAAAGATACTTATTAAAATGCCATTTTTTCTATGACTATATTTCTTTAAAAATGCCGATTGAAGAATGCCTCTAAAAATAAACTCTTCTACAAATCCAACCGAAAGCATTGCCAACGAGAGTAAAATAAAATCAATAGCCGAAATGCTTGATAAATCCGTACCTAAAAGAGATAATACACCTATTATAACTAAGTACAAAGGAATTAAAATTAAGAATTTATTTTGCAACTTTATATGTTTGCTTAAACCAGAGAGTTCTGCAAGTTTCAGTTTTTTTATAGCATATATGGTTAGTATAATAATAACCAAATTTTTTAGGAGTCTACTAATATTGTCTGACTGTTGGATCGTTAAATCAAAAGTTTCTAGTATTGTTGTATTTATTGGAAGCTTTAGGATTCCCATAAATAGTATTAGAGTGATGACTGTAATTACGAATGGATTTTTGATTGCTGTTTTCATTTTTGATATTTAATTACAAACACGAACTGTTTCTTCTATTATTTAATTATTGTTTTAAAGTGAAAAGATCATCTACTACAAATGGACATTTTTCTAGCTGTTCCATGTTCATAGACCATGTAACACTTGTTATTTTCCATGAATCGTTAACTAAAATCAAAGACCAATATTCTGCGCCCCAATTTTGAATTACAGATTTTGAATTAAAAGAATAATCAAAAGAGATGGTTGCAAAGTCTCCTCTTACATCAATGTTGACATTATAAAATTTTTCTTCATCACCATCTTTTAAAACTTTATAAAAACCTTTAGAATCAATAGTCTGAAATGTAAAATCAGGGTTTTGTTTTAGAACATGAACTTTTGTTTTTCCCGTAACGATTGCTCCCCAAGTAATAGAATCGGTCAAAAATAAATTGGCAAACTTTTCTTCATCAGCATGCTCGATTATTGAAGTCCTAAAATCTTCTACAATTTGTTTTAATGCCTGATGATGTTTTTTGGCAACTTGTGCTTGTGCCAAGGATGATAACAATACAGCTATAAATACGATTTTTACTTTCTTCATTTTAATATTAAGTTTAATGTGTGTTACACTTATTATATTTAGTCTTCTAATTGAAATTTTCTTTTTTTAGCTAAATACAATTTTAAATTATCTGTTAATTAAGTATTCTTGATTTGAATACCCTGCACAAAGAAAAGATATTAATATATTTGTTGCAAGTACGTACAATAAAGTGTCCTACATACTAAAAGTATAGTAAAGATGATTATCAGTAATTTAAAATTTTAAAAACATGGAAAATAAAAATTTAATAGCACACTGCGCTGTAGATTATGCTTTCAAAAGAATAGGAGGAAAATATAAAGGGAGAATACTTTGGGTGATTAGAGACGGGTTTATGCGCTATGGTGAATTAAAAAGAGCAATTGTTGGAATCACACCTAAAATGCTCACACAAACATTAAGAGAATTAGAAGCTGACGAATTAGTTTCGAGAAAAGTATATCTAGAAGTTCCTCCGAGGGTTGAATATTCACTTACTTCAACTGGAGAGGAATTAATTCCATTCATTAAACAATTGAGGAGTTGGGGGCAAAAACAAATGTCTAAAAATTAAATTTTAAATTTAATAATGGAAGGTATTAAACATCGATATAGTCAAAATATCTTCGCCTAGACGGCTCTGCCAAAAGTTCTGCCAACTTAGCATAATCTCCTCGTGTTGAGCGCCATATAATTTAGTGTTCATAGTGATCGCGAGATACCCATTGCTGTATTAGAATAAAAGTAGTCGATTTATCTTGATCTGCATAAATAAGAACTCCTTCATTTCCTTCTCTAGAAGGGGTGTCTTTTAGAAGCACTGAGAATAAAGGGCTCACTTGCTCTATTTTTTTTTGCTTTGCAGGAGTTTTACAATAACTTTAATACCCATAGTATTCACTTATTTAATTACATATAATTTCCTATTAAACTCAATTCTGCGCAGAGAAAAGGAAAGATAATCAATTTGGGAATAAAGGACAGCTTATTGTATAGATGCATGCCCTTTTAACATTAAACCAATATATGCTGTTTAAAAATCTAAAAGTAACATTTTTATTAAAATAGCATCAGTTGGTAACAGAACTATAATACCAAAAACTACTACCACAAAAATTTCAGTTTATCTTGTTAATTTGTTGATTTACCCCCTTAATCAACAACCAAACCACAAGAGATAATTGCACAATTCCAAGGGGCAGCATTAAAATCATCCCTATGCTCTGTCCAAAAATAGAAGCAAGAATTTCAATAAACATCATTGAAACAGCAATGAGGCCGCCTACAGAAAGAATTTTAGGAATTAACTTAGATTGGTAAAACAACAAGTAAAAAGTGAACATGTATAAAGAGGAACTTAGTAACGACATATAATGTGTCCACCAATGTTTCTTATATAATAATTCACTAATAACTCCAAAAGTCTCACCGTTAACTTCTTCATGTTTTGAATGACTAATGCTCAACTCTAATATTGATAGGGTACTAACGTTGTCAAAAGCAATCATAACAAAATAGACAATTGTGAAGCTTAAGTATAAGAAAGATAGGCTAAAGTTATGTTTTTTGAATACTGGTAGCATTAAAACAGCAATAATAATTGTTATTACACCATTTAACAATCCGAGAACAATTGATGCGATGATTGTATCTTTGTTATCTGCAGTTGCGGTTAAAAAGTCATCTGCAAAAAGTATTGGACCTTGAAGTATTTGATAAATTAATACTCCTAAAATCATGGATGTTAGTAATAAAACCCCTACTATTTTTCCTTTATTCATAATTTCTAAATGGTTTAATTAGGTTTTGATTTCGTTGTGGAAAATGCCAGAGAATTTTGCACAACAAACCCCCTGTATCTTATGTTAATATTTTATTACAAGTAAATGATGAACTATAAATTTTTATAGGTTATTACTTAACTTGAATAGTTGGACTTGTTTTTAAAGGTACTCTATTAAAAACAATAAAATCTAATGTTCTCTCTAACCCAATTTTAAAACCAGAAATATTACATTCAAAATTCGTCATAAAATTAATGATGAAGTACCTGTTTTAATTCTTAATCTAATATATTATTTAGGTGACTGTGCTTCCAATTCTTTTAAATAATCAGGGATTTTAGCATCGTGTTTTGGTTTTTTCTGGAACTCTTTTAAAATGCTAATTTGAGCAACTCTTTTAGCATCAGCAGCATCACAAGGAATGTCTGGTTTAACTCCTACTACCTCCCAAGATTCATTGGTAACAGGATGATAATAACGGGTAAAAGGAATAAAAGCTGTAAATCCTTTTGCCATTTCAAACGGACGGATTCCGTGTCCTCCTCCATAGGTGTTTTTTCCAACAATTGTAGCACGTTTATGTCCTTGTAAAGAAAAACTAAACATTTCTGCTGCTGAAAACGTATGTTCACCTGTTAAAATATAAAGAGGTATGTTTTTAAGTCTTTCTAAAGTGGCCGTAGGAACAATAAAATTACGAGGGTCAGATGAATTAATTCTCACATCTGCTATAGTAGACCAAGCTTCTCGTTTCGTATCTGTAGCACGCGTATAATTAACAGTTAATAATGTAGGCTCTTTCATAAAGAAGCCGGCCAACATAGCAACCGTATCTGGAGAGCCTCCGATGTTATTGCGTAAGTCAATAATCACAGCATCTGAATTTGCAGCAAAAAGCATTGCAGCGGTAATTAGACTTCCTGAATATGAAGGGGGAATAAAACGGTTGAATTTTATGTAAGCGATATTACCTTTTAAGTTTTCCATTTTTTCAAAAGCATAATTACTTTTGGCAATATGGTCATAAGATGAAGGCATCATAAGGCGTTCTCTAGCCGGTTCTGCTGCCATAATTCTAAAATGTTTGTCATTGCTCCAAGTTACTAAAATGTTAGAAAGGTGATTGGCAAGGGCATTTTTCTCTTTAAAATGGTCGAAATTTCCTTTTCTCAATTCTTTCAATAAATTTTTCTTTAACATCGGTGCTTTCTCAGCAATAATATAATTCACTGCAATGGAGTCAGCTAAATCTTTTACCATCTGATTAACTTCTTTCAGCTCAATAGGTTTTGGTACTATAGGTCCAGATTTCATACTCATTCTTTGTCCAAAAATTTGACCAATGCAAAGCGTTAATACAAGTACTAAATATACTTTTTTCATTATTTTGTTTTTTTTGAGTTATTAATTATTCTTTTTTTTAAATTCTTATTAGAATGCTATAAATCTTTGAAGGTTATCACTTAGCTTGATTAGCTAAGTTTGTTTCAAAAGGTGTTCTACTAAATTTAATAGGATCTAATGTGCGTTCCAACTTCATTTCTAAACCAGTTATCTTTCCGTTTACATTGATTAAAAAATTTATACTTGTATCTTTATATTGAGCCTCAACTTTTTCATCTATGACATAATACGTGTCAAATACATTAGGATGTACTGGATTTAACCATTGTTTTTTTGAAGGAAATTTAGCAAACAAAGAATCATTTTTAACAACTACATCAAAAGTTCCATACCCTTTGTGCGTGTAACTACCAGTATAGCTCTTTATATCAAGAATTGGTTTTGTTGAAACTATTTCTGTTACTTTATTAACTTTTGTTTGCTGTTGAACGACTTTTCCTAACCTTCCGATCCAATCATATTTTGGTGCATCAAAAATTTTATCAGCAATAATATTTGTAATGATTTGTGGCACACCCGATCTGTTTTGATTACTTAATACCACAATCCCTAAATCATCTGCTGGATATAAAGCAATATTAGCAGTAAACCCTTCAATATTACCACCATGATCTACACGATAATGACCTTTGTAAGATGTAATAAACCAACCATAGCCATAGTTATACATAAAACTACTTGGATCTGTTTTTCTAGGAAATTTACCAGAAATAATCATTTGTGAACTCATTGCCTCTTTTACATATTTAGTTGGCAGTATTTGTTTGCCTTTGTATTGCCCCTTATTTAACCATGCTATCATCCATTTTGACATATCATTTACCGAACTATTAATACCTCCAGCTGGACTCATAATACCAATATCTTTGTAATCGATTTCTGTTGTTACACCGTTATCAAAATAGTACCCAAGAGCTGCTTCATTACTGTTTTTTAACCCTTCAATATTGGCAGTTGAACTTGACATTTGTAATGGCTCAAACAAGTTTTGTTCAATATTCTGCTCCCAACTTTTATCTGTAAGTCGCTCTGCAATTACACCTTGAACAAAATACATAAAGTTGTTATACCTAAATTTTGATCTTACAGATGCAACAGGCTCTTGATGTGCTATTCGAGCTATAAATTCATCCTTTGAGTTAGTTTCAAATGTTTTCCAAGCCTGACTGTGACGTGGTAACCCTGTTCGATGTGTCATTAAATCTTTAATCGTTATTTGAGTATTCATTTCAGAATTAAAGAATTTCAATTCAGGAACGTATGTTCTTGGAGAGGTTTTAAAATCAACTTTGCCCTGGTCTTGCAATATTCCCATTAAGGAAGCTGTAAAAGCCTTAGTTGTTGAACCAATAGCAAAAACGGTGTTGCTGGTTGCAGGCGTTATATTTTCAATATCACGATACCCAAACCCTTTAGTATATATAATTTCGTTACCTTTTACAATGGCTATAGCAAATCCTGCTGCTTTAGACGAGGTCAAAACTGTTTCAAAGTCTTTTTCAAGAGATTTTATTTTAGTATGAAGCGCTTCATCATTAGATTGGGCAAGTACATTAGTGAAGCATAATAGGGCTAAACCGAATATTTTTAAAGTTTTCATAATGGTTAATTTTAGATTGATTGTTGTTCGTTTTATAGTTTATCGGAAACGTCTTTTATGGTTCCAAACACTACTGTTAGAAGCTTTTATTTGAATTCTGATGTTTGTGTTGTTTAAGGTACTCATGATTTTTAGTTTTAATTTGATACAAACATAAAGTGAAGCGCTAGGGGATTCTAATTAATATGACATACAGGGTTTTTATGACGCTATTCATATAAAAAAATAGCCTCAAACACGTTCATCCGAAAAATAGTTGTGTTTGTACTGATTTGAATAGTGTATATCAATAATTTTGTGAGAACAACTTATCATCAGTAAATTTGAGGTATGATTAACTTTTTAAAAAAATACAAAGCGTTTTTTATTGGACTTATTGTGATTCCAATATCCTATTTATTAGAAAGAGTAGGTATTATTATTATTCCAGAGGATAGAATATTAGAGTTTATTCCTTTTTTAATATTTTGGGGTTTAGTTATTGCTTTAACAATTTATTTTTTTAATTATTCAAAAAACTTCAAAAAAACAATAATTAAAGTACTTAGTTTACTTATTCTTCTTTTTATTACTTTAGGCATTGATTCAATGATGAATTTACCTGACAACCCGATAACCTTACTTCTCATAGCCGGGTTTTGGATTGGTTTTGTCTATGTATTGGTTCCTTCTTTCATTAAAAAATATTGGAAATTAATTTTAATTATTTATGGTCCACTGCTTATATATTTTCTTTATTTAAGATTATTTTCGGGTGGTTTAGAAGGCTATTTAAAAATTAAATTAGATACCTCTTTTCTTGTGTTTTTTTTACCAATTCCCTTTTTGTTCTTAGTTTGGGTTTTTGAACAATGGAAATGGATACGAAACCTAAAAGCCGAAAAAGCTAAAACAGAATTATCATTATTAAGAGCACAGATAAATCCTCATTTTTTCTTTAATACGTTAAATAATCTATACGCCCTTACAATTAAAAATTCTAAACAAGCACCAGAGGTGATCTTGAAACTCTCAGATATGATGCGTTATACCATTTATGAAGGTGAAAAAGAAACGGTAAGGCTTGGTGATGAAATAGCGTATTTAAACAACTACATAGAGCTCCATAAAATTCGTTATAAAAAATCCGTAGAAATTACATTTAAACACGACATAGACACGAGCCTTACATTAGCACCATTATTGTATATTATTCTATTAGAGAATGCATTTAAGCACGGCATTGAAACCCTTACCGAAAATGCATTTATTCATATCAATTTATATGAAGATGATGCCTTTATCCATTTTAAAATAGAGAATAACTTTGATCCTAAAGAAATAAATGAAACTAAAGGTATTGGACTTACAAATCTAAAACGTAGATTGTCTTTAATTTATCCGAAAAGACACAAACTAACCGTTAACAAAACGAACAATACGTATAAAGTAACTTTAAAAATCTCTAAACATGCTTAAATATATAATTATTGATGATGAGCCGCTAGCCCACGAAATTATTGAAGAGTTTTGTAGTATGCTACCACATGTGCAGTTAGAAAAAAAATGTTACAATGCTATGGAAGCCATGCAGTTTTTAAACGAAAACACGATAGATTTTATGTTTTTAGATATTAATATGCCAAAATTACGAGGTTTAGATTTTTTAAAAACACTAACGAAACCACCAAAAACTATTATTACTACTGCTTATAAAGAATATGCTTTAGAAGGTTTTGAATTAAACGTTGTCGATTATATTTTAAAGCCTTTTAGTTTTGATCGTTTGGTAAAAGCTGTAAATAAAGTATCAGAAACTCAAACAACAAAAACCATTATTAAAGAGGTTTCTAGTGCAACAGATA
>JBNMNV010000141.1:0-7952 GCA_051278125.1 Polaribacter sp.
ATCCTATTGGCTTCAATAAGAGCATTTTCTACATCGGTTTTTCGATTTAATTTATTTATCGTGTTTTCACGAGCTGCATTTTGAGAAATTTGCATTTGAGTTAATAAATTGTACACAGAAGTTTCTTGATTCACCAGATTTAATTCTAAATCGGTATTAGATAGACGTAAAATGGGCTCGCCTTGTTGCATAATGGCGCCATCTTCAACAAATATTTCTTCAACTCTTCCTCCTTCAAGCGCATCCAAATAGATAGTTGTGATTGGTAATACAGTACCATTAACAGGAATGTTCTCTTGAAATGAACCATCGCTAACTGTACTAACTATGATACGTTCTGTATCAATGTTTAATGTTGAATTTCCTCCAAACGACGTTGATAAGTAAATTACAAACGAAAGTAAGAGAATTGCCCCAACAGCAAAGACAATTTTTGACATGTTAAACTTTTTCTTGGTAATTGGTATATCCATTATTCTATTATTTTCTATTCTATATGATATTATTGTGCCACAAACATAAGTATATGATTAACAATTAGTTATTTGTTTTTGTAAATTACAATGTGTTCGTTTTTGATACAACTACTGTACGGTATTGTAACACTTTTTTATGCTTGAAATTTTACTTCTAAATATCTCATATGTAGATTAATATATTCATACTTTTGTAGGTATGTTATTGAAAAACACTTCTATTCTAGTTATTGATGATGACACTGACGTATTGATAGCAATGAAAATGCTATTGAAATCTCAGGTTAAAGAAGTTGTTATTGAAAAAAATCCAAATAACCTTCTTTCAGTATTAAATAAAAATAAATTTGATTTGGTAATTCTAGATATGAATTACAATAGTGTTGTAAATACTGGGAATGAAGGTATTTACTGGCTCTCTAAAATTAAAGAGATTGATAAAGATATTGCTGTTATTTTAATCACAGCCTATGGTGATTTAGACTTAGCGATACGTGCTCTTAAAAAAGGTGCTTCAGATTTTATTGTAAAACCATGGAAAAACACAAAGTTATTAGAATCTATAAGTGAGGTATTGTCTAATATAAAATCTAATAAGACAAAAAAATGGAGTCCAAAAGTAAACGGGATTAAACTTTTAGGAGAAAGTAACCCCATGAAAGAGGTGTTCTTTAAGATAAAAAAAATTGCACCAACAGATGCCAATATTTTGATTCTTGGAGAAAACGGAACTGGAAAAGATCTTATTGCAAAAGCTATTCATGATAACTCATTTAGATCAGATAAACCATTTATAAAAGTAGACGTAGGTGCATTAACATCATCGCTATTTGAAAGTGAATTATTTGGTTATGTAAAAGGCGCCTTTACAGATGCAAGAGAAGATAGAAAAGGTCGTTTTGAAGCCGCAGAAGGAGGTACGCTATTTTTAGATGAGATTGGCAATATTAGTTTGCAACAACAAGCACGATTACTAACAGTACTTCAGAATAGACATATAACACCTTTGGGTTCAAATATAGAAATCCCAGTTGACATTAGATTGATTTGTGCTACGAATTCAGGACTTGAAATATTGGCAAATGAAGATGTTTTTAGGAAAGATTTAATTTATCGAATCAATACTGTTGAAATTATGATTCCTCCCTTAAGGGAAAGAGAGAAGGATGTTGTTTTATTAGCTAAACATTTTATAGAATTATACACAGAAAAATATCTTAAATCAAATATTACTGTTGATGAAAGTTTCATGAAGAAACTGAAGACCTATCATTTTCCTGGTAATGTTCGCGAACTTCAATATACAATTGAAAGAGCAGTAATCATGTTAGATACAGATGTTTTAAAAGCTAACGATTTAATGTTTTCACCGATCGAAAGTCATTCAAAAACAACAGTACTAAAAGATTTAAAATTAGAAACTGTAGAAAAAGATACCATATTAAAAGTGATCGAAAAAAATAATGGTAATATCTCAAAATCTGCTAAAGAACTAGGAATTACAAGAACAGCACTTTATCGAAGATTGAATAAATATGGCTTATAGAAAGTATAAATTATCGTTACTTCTTAGAATCGCTTTGATTTTATGCTTGCTAATTATTTTGGCATTTTCCTTACTTACTTTAAATTTTAAGACAAACGTATTAACTTCCACGATTACTATAGCTCCTATTATCCTGATTATAATTTTAGTCATTAATAATCTGCTTAATTTCACTATGAAAAGACAGAAATCAATACATGATTTTTTTGAATCTGTTAAATATAGAGATTTTTCTCAGTGGTTTAATGAAGATTCTGGTCCAGAAGATATTAGAGAACTACACAAAGGCTTTAATGCAGTCAACCAGACTATTAAAGATATCAATAAAGATAAAGAAACACAATATTTATATCTTCAAAAAATATTGGAATTGGTTGATACAGGAATTATCGTTTATAATATTGAATCTGGAAAGGTTCTTTGGGTCAACGATTCTTTTAATCAAGTTCTAAATATTCCCACAATTAAAAACATTCGGTTTGTTAAAAAAAGGAATCTAAAAATGTATACAGATGTTTTTGAAACAACTCACACACAGGGAAATGCCATAAGTATTGATTTTGAAAACAATAAAACCAAAATATTGATATCAAATTCTTCCTTTAAGGTGAAAGGTGAAGAATTTAAATTAATTGTACTTCAAAATATTGAAAATACATTAAATCAAAATCAGTCAGAGGCTTGGAATAAATTGCTAAGAGTAATGACTCATGAAATCATGAATTCTATCGCTCCTATTTCATCTTTAGCAGAAACTTTACAAACTAAAATTCAATTATCAATTGAAAATCCTCTTGAAAATAAGATTGATACTAATGACCTTTATTTAGGTATTGAAAGTATTCGAAATCGAAGTGATGGGTTAATGAAGTTTGCGAATACGTATAGAGGGTTAAATAAGATTACTAATTTAAATTTAAGTAAAACTTCAGTTCATATATTGTTTGAGAGTATCTCTAACTTATTAAAACCGTCTCTAAGTAGTAAGAATATAGAGTTGCAATTTACGCTTGAGAACAATAAGCTTCAAATTGAAATGGACACTTCTTTAATAGAACAGGTATTAATTAATTTGATTCTAAATGCTGTAGAGGCTTGTAAAAATGTAGAAAATGCACTGATTAAATTATCAGCTAAAAAAAATATTGATGGCATTACAATTATAAAAATTTCTGATAACGGTTTAGGAATACCAACAGAAATATTGGATAAGGTATTTATTCCATTTTTCAGCACTAAAAAGAATGGCAGCGGAATTGGGTTAAGTCTTTGTCAACAAATCATGTTTCTTCATAAAGGGAAAATCCAGATTAATTCTATTGAAAACAGTGGTACTGTTATTCGGTTGGTATTTTAATAGAATAGTTTATTTTACAGGTTTACTTTTTTCAAATATCTATCCCAATATAGGTAAAGATTTTATCATCAATCTAGTCTAACTGGACGATAGTTCTATTCTTTATTATCAATCAAATACTATTGATAAGGTAGAAAATAAAATTATTGTAAATGAATTACCTAAATACATTTGAGAGACAATCTGACAAAATTCGTAGATAATTTAATACGATTTTAATAAACTTATATCAACAAAAAGCACCTCTTATTATAGAGGTGCTTTTTGTTGATATAAGTTGTCTCGTCTTAAAACGGGTACCTATTTATATTTTTATGTTGCCATAAAAGATTAATAATAGTCCATTTACCATCAAGCTTTATCAAGTGTAAATATTCAACCCAATTATCTGAATACAGTTTAACTGATGCTATTCTATGATAAATATCTAATATTTTAATTTGATTACTTGGTTCTGGCGGGAATTTAGTATTTGATTTATTCCAGCTTGTAGCATTTTCAATCATCCGCTTTTTAGTAATGGCGGTTACAACTTCTCTTTTATGTTCTCGACTATAGCCAATAGTAACCTTGTTTAAGCTATCATTCATAACCTCTTTCATTAAATCTGGCTTTAAGTCTTGTAAAGCAATTAAGTAGCCCAATGAAATCCTTTTAATTTCTAAGGTATCTTTTTGAGACGATTTTTCACTTAATTTAACATGTTGATTACTCGTAATATCGCGTTCACGTATAAGTTTCATGTCTGGATCGTAATAACCTTGTTTAATATAATTCCCAAGAGTATCGTATGCTTTAATTCCAATAGAAAGCCCAAGTGGGTTCATAATAAGTTTATCATTTTTATCGTGATAGGTATACTTTATATGGTTTCCGTTTTTATCATACGTATCTTGGTAAGAGGCTACACCAGTAGAATTATTAGTAATTTTTAAATCTTCATTCAAATTGTAATTAGCCATTGGAGTGCCGTCCTTTCTAAAAACCATTCCTGTAATTCCAAATTCAAAATAATTAGAAAGATCTCTAGGTTCTTTGCTTAGGTTATAGCGTTTTTCAATAACCATATTTCGTTTTTTGAACCATTGATATTCAGAAATTTCCCAACTAGATTCCATACGTTGATTATAAACATCAAAGAATTCTAACCTACTATAATTTCCGTTTTTGTTTTTGGTAAAAACTTCTTTATAGACCATTCTGTCGTTGGTAATTTGTTTTCCGTTTTTGTCTAAAAAGATGCGTGTTTCTGTGTCTTTTTCATAGCTAATCATCGTTTTATAAGCGCCTATTGAAGCCAAAGGATGTCTTCTCTCTGTAAAATAATGATTGTTGGTAATTTCAATTAATTGATTAACATCATTGTATTTAAAAATATAATGGGAGGTGTTTTTGGCTGTATTTTCATCTATAGGATAGGTACCTGCTAATTGAATATAGGGCGAAACATGATTGTATCTTAAATGTCTAAAATACTTTTTTGTGGTGTTATTTTGAGCTAACGAAATACTTGAAACACACAATACAACTAGGAAAATTGATAATTTTTTAAAATTCATTTTGTTTATTTTTATTTCTTTTTATTTAAGGCTTTTTCTCTAGCTTCAATTTCAGGAAGCATCTTTAAATAGGCTTCTACATCCCAAGTAAGATTCCATCTATTCAAATTTTCCTGCATAGAATTCAAGCCCATTTCGGCTCTTCTTTTATCAACATTACCAGCATCTTCTAAAGGTAACACATAAGAATCTTTTCTTTCTTTATGTGACGCTAATTGTGTCCCGTATACTTGCCTTTTGCCTTGTCTTAAAACCAATCTATCATAGAACATAGCATATTGTCTTTTAGGCAAATTACCCGATGCTACAGCGTTGTTTATCATTGGTAAATACTTTGTTTGAGCTTGCAAATCAGCATGCTGAATAACGAGAAATAATGTGGATGTTCCCTGTTTTCCTATTCTCTTTTTACTTGGCCATCCTTGTGCATCTAGAATTTTACTAACTTTAAGTAAGTTAATTGAATCATTTTTAAGAATAGTTTGCCAAAAAGCACGCATTTCTTTAGAATCTCTTCCGTATTTTTCTTCTTTAGATCGAATTTGATTTCGTGTACTTTGATCGTCAAAATAAATCTTATCTAAAATAGCAACTAGATCTTTATCGAAATGTTTTTGTTCTTCAAATTTGTTTTTATTCATGACAGAAATCAACTCCTGCCATCGTTTATCATTACGAATATTAATTAAATCGGTATCATTTTTTAAATGATTAATGTCATGCCATTTTAAATCATTTGCCACAATAAATAAATGCTTGTATGCTGCCGAAGCATTATTTGCTAAAGAATTAATACAAGCGGCGTTATATCTATCATTTAATGGCGCGTTGGAATTTACGTCAAAGGCTTGCTCATAAAGTTTAGCGGATGCTTCAAATTTTTTATCAAGACATAACTTCCAGCCAGCTCTAATGAGTTCTGAATAACTTTTATTAGGTGTTTGCGCATTTAAATTAATAAAGCTGAATACAGTAAAAGCAACTATTAAAATGTGGTTTTTCATGGTGTATATTTTAAAATCGTTGCAATGTAAAACCTGTAAAATGTCATATTCCTTTTATTAGATATAGAGCTTGTAAGTGCCAATATATAGCAATTTCATATACATATTATGTTTCGTAGACAGCAAACCAATATTTGGCATCTATTTTTAAGGTTTCGTCTACTAAAAATAAAAGCTTCAGATTATCTTTTTATGTTTGTAATTATAATTTTCATAAAAACTACTGATCATAATCCATAACCATCAGTTTCATTTTTTAATTTGCATACTTTAGCCCTGATGAAAAAATTATTCTCTAAAAAAATCTGGCAGAGCATTTCCTTTTGGATAATTATGTTCCTATACCTATTAAGCACGTATTGGTTAAGAGAAAATGATAAAGGTTTTATCGTCGAATATATTGCATTTAAGGTCTTTTTACAGTTTGTATTAAGTAGCATCATTATCAATATTTTAGTTCCCCACTTATTAAATAGGAAAAGAACTATTTTATTTATCATCACTACTTTAATAGCAATTTACATCATGCAAATCTTGTATAGCATTGTTAGGGTACATTATTTCGAAATGCAATATCCTGAAGTATACAAAATGAAACCACCTTATATTCTTTGGGATAGAATGACGTCATTTTTTGCATTTATAAATAATATTACCTGGCTAGTTTTCCCTTCAATGCTATTGATAACTATTAAATATTATCGCGATCAGAAAGATATTGTTCAGCTAAAAGAACAAAAGAAAACCACCGAATTGAATTTATTAAAGAACCAATTAAATCCACATTTTTTATTTAACACCTTAAATAATTTATATGCACTGGCATTAAAAAAATCTGATAAAACACCTGAAGTAATTGCCAAGTTGTCAGAGATTTTAGATTATATGTTATACCAGTGCAAAGACCAATATGTACCTATAAATAAGGAAATCGAGTTGCTAGAAAATTATATTGTTTTAGAAAAAGTCCGATATGGTGATCGCGTAAAACTTGTATTTGAAAAGCATATCAATAGTAATGTAAAAATTGCACCGTTAATTTTATTGAATTTTCTAGAAAATGCCTTTAAACATGGCGTAAGTCAAGAACTAAATAAAGCGTTAATTGAGTTATCTATCTCAACAACAGCGAATGAAATTATTTTTAAGTTAAAAAACACCAAGCCACAATATTATTCCGAAAATAAAAATGATGATAAGGCATCGATCGGAATGCAGAATACCAAAAAACAGTTAGATTTATTATATCCTAAGGCATATTCCGTAAAAGTAAATAATTCAAATTTAGAGTATGCTTTAGAATTAAAAATAAGGTTAAATGAAAAAGTATAAATGCTTAATTGTTGATGATGAAGAATTAGCAAGAGAATTAATTGCTACACATCTTAATCAACTGCCAGATTTCGAAATTGTTGGTATTTGTGCTTCTGCAATAGAAGCCAGCAGTGTATTAAAAAAAGAAAGCATTGATTTACTCTTTTTAGATATAGAAATGCCTGTTTTAAAAGGAACTGATTTTTTAAAAAACTTGATCCGTAAACCTAAAGTGATCTTTACAACGGCGCACAGAGAGTATGCTATTGAGAGTTACGAATTGAATGTGGTAGATTATTTATTAAAACCCATCGTTTTTAATCGTTTTTTTAAAGCAATAGAAAAATTTTTAGACACGCAAGTTGTAGTTGAAACGAATCAAAAAACTTCTGAATTAACTCATATTTTTGTTCAGAGCAATAAGAAAAACATTAAAGTTTTATATGATGAAATTCTATATATAGAAAGTATCAAAGACTATATAAAAATTCATACAGTGAATTCAAAACTGACTATAAAACATGGTATCTCTACTTTTGAAGACAAATTAGATAATCGTTTTATAAGAGTACATCGCTCTTATATTGTAAATAAACAAAAGGTTACTGCTTATACAAAGCAAGATGTTGAAATTGGTGAAATTGAAATCCCTATAGGAGATTTATACAAAGAAAGTGCTTTAAAAAAACTAAAAAT
>JBNMNV010000142.1:0-7906 GCA_051278125.1 Polaribacter sp.
ATTTAAAATTGACGAAGTTGTTGAGAAATTTAATCAAAATGTTGCTATTGAAAACGAAAACAACAATTGGAATTTAGATAAAACAGCATCACATTTAATAAATAATACAGAAATTAATTATTTAATTGAACGATTAACGTGTACGTTTACGAATGATAGTAAATCTAAAGATGTTTTATTAGATTTAATGATTCAAGAATTAATAATTAGACTTTTACAAACAAGGGCAAAATCTTTAATTATAAATGATCCTAATCAGATTTTTAATGATACCAGAATAGGAACTGTCATTAAATATATAAAAGAAAATTTAACCAATAAAGATATTAATGTAGATGTATTGGCAAAAAAAGCTTGTATGAGTGCATCTCATTTTCATAAAAAATTTAAAAGCACATTAGGGGTTTCTCCTATTGATTATATAAATTCTGAAAAAATTAAATTTTCAAAAAAACTAATGAAAGAATCCAAAGATTTTAGAATATCTGAAATCGCTTTTAAATCAGGCTTTAACAATACGAGTTATTTTAACAGACAATTTAAAAAGATGGAAATGATGACGCCTCAACAATTCAAAAAATCACTTATTTTTTGAATAATTTGTGATAGACTCGTAAAATAGAAATACTGTTTTAAGCAAGCATGTTCATGAATGTCAACGCGCTGGTGTTAGGATACCTTTTTAGATATATAATATCGCAATAAATAGCTTCTTTTTCGCTTACTTTTTATTAAAATAATGACCGTAACGAAGTTATTAAGTAGTAATTAACGTAATATGAATTTTGTTCTTCTGTTCAGTAAAAAAATTAAATTTATAGGAAATAGTTTAAGAATACCTTTCATGAAGCGTGCATCTTTTAGACGCACGATGAACCCACCTTAATAATTAATTGATTTGTGGATTTTTCTAAATAAAATTAAAGAAGCGCCAAAACATCTTCTAAAATAGGATTGCTATTTTTTTTATTCCAAATTACTGAAAGTGTTGTTTTTTGAGAAATCATATCCAATTCAATAAATTTAATTTTATAACCTCCTTTGCGCGCTAACGATTTTGGCACAATAGAAATTCCGAAATTATTTTCCACTAATTTAAAAATAGAACTAGAGTGAATAGTATTATGGGAAATTAGGGGTGTAAAACCGCAATCATCAAAAATTTGCATTACTTTTTCGTAGTAAGAGGCGCTATACTTTGCATCGAATAGAATGAAGGATTCTTCCTTACATTGCGCTAAACTTTTAAAATTATTTTTATCAATTTGATGCTTCTTTGGCAGTACCAAACAAAAATTCTCTTTTAAGATTGGTTTGATTTCCAAATCTCTAGGAACTCTATCTAAACGCACAAACCCAAGATCTGTAGAAAGAGAAAGCAAATCTTCTATTTGTTTATGATTGTCTTTTTCATTTAAATGAAAGAGAATATCAGGATGATTCTTTTCAAAATTCAATAATAAATTAGGAATAACATCTTGCATTGCAGAACCTACATACCCTATTTTTAATTCTCCTTTTTTTCCATCATGCAGTAATTTGGCATGTTCTAAAGTATAAGAAAGTGTTTTTAGTTGCATTGAAAATTCTACTTTCAAATACTCCCCAACTTTCGTTAGGAGCACCTTTCTATTATGCCGTTCAAACAGAACAACCCCCAACTCTTCCTCTAGCATTTTAATTTGTCTACTTAATCCTGGTTGAGAAATAAATAACTTCTCAGCTGCTTTTCTAAAATGTAATTCTTCAGCAACTGCTAAAAAATATCGAATGTGTCTTAATTCTATTTGATGCTTCATAAGTATTAATTATTACATTAATTGGTATTACAAAGCATCAAAAGTAATCATAACTTTGTGAATACTCAACTTATAAAAAACAATGTTTAAATACGGAATAGATCAACTTACACTTCTTAAAGTACAAGATATTGCAAGCGGAAATTTAAAAGCCATCATTAATAATGAAGCCAAAGAAAAAATAATTTCCTGCAGAAAAAAAGTAGAAACCATCACCAAAAAAAACAAAGCGGTGTATGGCATAAATACTGGTTTTGGACCTTTGTGTGATGTGCAGATATCACCTAAAGAAACCAATCAGCTTCAAACCAATTTACTAATTACACATGCTGTGGGTGTTGGTGAAAATATTGACAAACAGTTGTCTAAATTGATGATGATTTGCAAGGTACATGCACTATGTCAGGGTTTTTCTGGTGTTCGCTTACAATTGATAGAGCGTATTGTTTATTTTATAGAAAATGATTTATTGCCAACCGTTCCCAAACAAGGTTCTGTAGGAGCTTCAGGAGATTTAGCTCCACTTTCTCACTTATTTCTGCCTATTATAGGTGAAGGAGAATTTTCGGTAAATCATGAAATTCTTCCTGCAAAAGAAGTTTTAGAAAACCATAATTTACAACCTTTAGAATTGCATGCAAAAGAAGGTTTAGGCTTAATAAACGGAACTCAATTTATTTTAGCACATACCATCACTGGACTTCTAAAAATGGACTATTTATTGGATTTAGCAGATGTTTCTGGTGCCATGAGTATTGAAGGTTATAAAGGCAGTTCGTCTCCTTTTAGAGAAGAATTGCATCGCATAAGACCGTTTAAAGGAAGTATAAAAGTTGCAGAAAGAATGCGAAATTTATTCAAAAACTCTCAAAACATTACTTCCCATGAGAATTGCGAACGTGTTCAAGACCCCTACTCCATGCGCTGTATTCCTCAAGTGCATGGTGCTTCTAGAAATGCATTTTACCATTTACTAGAATTAGCAGAAATAGAAATGAATGCCGTTACAGACAACCCCATTATATTAAGCGAAACGGAAGCAATTTCAGGAGGCAATTTTCATGGACAACCTTTGGCAATGGCATTAGATTACTGTTCAATTGCGGCATCAGAATTAGGAAATATTGCAGACAGACGTTGTTATTTATTACTGGAAGGAAAATACGGTTTACCAAGATTACTTACTAAAAGTGGTGGTTTAAACTCTGGTTTTATGATTCCGCAATATACCACCGCAGCTTTGGTTACTGAAAACAAATCATTGTGCTTTCCTCCTTCCGCAGATAGTATTCCCACTTCTTTAGGACAAGAAGATCATGTTTCTATGGGAAGTATTTCTGGGCGACAATTCAATGAAATTTTAGGGAATTTAGAAAAAATATTAGCAATTGAATTGATGTATGCTGCACAAGCATTAGAATTTAGAAGACCAAATACATTTTCTAAAATCATCGAAAAAAATCATGCAATTATTAGAGAAAAAGTTGATAAATTAGAAGAGGATAGACTTTTAAAGGATGATATTTATAATATGATTCAATTAGTGAGAAGTAAAAATATTATCGTAAAATATAATTAATCATGACGTTTCAAGAACAAATTTCACAAGGAATTCCTGTTTTATTACCGGCTAAAAAGAGCTATCCTAAAGATGTAAATAGAGCTCCAAAAAGAAAAGATATTTTAACGATTGAAGAAAAACAGCTCGCGATTAAAAATGCCTTACGGTATTTCCCAAAAGATTGGCATCAAGAATTAGCTACTGAATTTGCGAATGAATTAAAAGAATTTGGTAGAATATATATGTATCGGTTCAAACCAGAGTATAAGATTTTTGCCAGGACAATTGCAGAATATCCTGCAAAAACACAACAAGCTGCAGCCATAATGTTGATGATTCAGAATAACTTGAACCCATCGGTTGCGCAACATCCAGAAGAGCTCATCACCTATGGCGGAAATGGTGCAGTTTTTCAGAATTGGGCACAATATCTTTTGGTAATGCAGTATTTAGCAATGATGACCGAAGAGCAAACATTGCATTTATATTCAGGTCATCCAATGGGTTTATTTCCATCATCTATAAATGCACCAAGAGTTGTAGTAACCAACGGAATGATGATTCCGAATTACTCAAAACCAAATGATTGGGAAAAGTTTAATGCTTTGGGCGTTACACAGTATGGGCAAATGACTGCAGGTTCGTTTATGTATATTGGTCCGCAAGGAATTGTACACGGAACCACAATTACGGTGATGAACGCGTTTCGAAAAATATTAAAAAAACAGGAGAACCCGAATGGAAAAATATTTTTAACAGCAGGTTTAGGCGGCATGAGTGGCGCACAACCCAAAGCGGGTACTATTGCAGGTTGTATTACGATTTGCGCAGAAGTAAACAGCAAAGCGGCTACAAAAAGATATGAGCAAGGTTGGGTAGATGTTTTAATTGATGATATTGATATTCTTGTTGAAAGAACGTTAAAGGCTCAAAATAATAAGGAGGTTATTTCTATTGCATTTATTGGAAATATTATTCATGTTTGGGAAAAATTTGATGAAGAAAATATATTTATTCATATTGGTTCAGATCAAACGTCACTGCATATTCCTTGGACAGGGGGTTATTATCCTGCAGATATTTCTTATGAAGATGCAAATATTTTACTAAGAGAAAACCCTGAATTATTTAAAAAAGAGGTACAAAAATCTTTAAGAAGGCACGCAAAATCTATCAATAATCATACCAAAAAAGGAACCTATTTCTTTGATTATGGAAATGCTTTTTTACTAGAATCGTCAAGAGCTGGTGCAGATGTAATGGCAAAAAATAAGATCGATTTTAAATATCCGTCTTATGTGCAAGACATTTTAGGTCCCATGTGTTTCGATTATGGTTTTGGCCCTTTTAGATGGGTGTGTGCTTCTGGGAATCCTGAAGATTTAGACAAAACGGATGCCATTGCTGCAACTGTTTTACAAGAATTAATGGAGAATTCACCCGAAGAAATAAAACTACAAATGCAGGATAATATCACTTGGATACAGAATGCAAAATCTAATAAAATGGTCGTTGGTTCTCAAGCTAGAATTCTATATGCAGATGCTGAAGGGCGCATAAAAATTGCAGAAGCTTTTAATAATGCGATTGCAAAAGGAGAAATTGGTCCAATAATTTTAGGCAGAGATCATCATGATGTGAGTGGAACAGATTCTCCCTTTAGAGAAACTTCTAATATTTACGATGGTAGTAAATTTACTGCAGATATGGCAATTCATAATGTTATAGGAGACAGCTTTCGAGGTGCAACTTGGGTTTCTATTCATAATGGCGGCGGCGTTGGCTGGGGAGAAGTAATCAATGGTGGTTTCGGGATGTTGTTAGACGGCACAAAAGAAACTGAAGCGAAATTAAGAAACATGCTTTTTTATGATGTAAATAACGGAATTGCAAGAAGAAGTTGGGCGAGAAATAAAGAAGCTATTTTTGCCATGAAAAGAGAAATGGAAAGAACCCCAAATCTAAAAATTACGTTACCTAATTTAGTGGAAGAAAACCTATTAAAAGATTTATTTTAATGAATGTACTTTTTATAAATATCAAAGAATTAATTCAAGTACGAGAGCACGCTGTAGATTTTATTTCTGGCAAAGAAATGAATATTTTACCTACAATTAAAAACGCTTTTTTATTAGTTGAAAATGGATTAATTGCTGATTTTGGATTGATGAAACACTGCCCTAATACCGCAATTAAAACAATTGATGCTACTGGGAGAATGATCTTACCTTCTTGGTGTGATCCTCATACACACCTTGTGTATTCAGGCAATCGAGAAGATGAATTTGTTGCTAGAATTAACGGACTTTCGTATGCTGAAATCGCTGAGAATGGCGGCGGAATTCTAAACTCTGCTAAAAAACTACAAGAAACTTCAGAAGAAGATCTATACAACGAAAGTAAAATTCGATTAGAAGAAATTATTCAATTAGGCACGGGTGCTGTAGAAATAAAATCGGGATATGGTTTAACAAAAGATGCTGAGTTAAAAATGCTTCGTGTCATTAAAAGGTTAAAAGAAAATTATTCGGTAGCTATGAAAGCTACTTTTTTAGGTGCGCATGCAATTCCAGCCACCTATAAAAATAATAAGAGTGGGTATTTACAAATGTTGATTGATGATATTCTACCCACTGTTGCAAAAGAAAAGTTAGCGGATTTTATCGATATTTTCTGTGAAACAGGATATTTTTCAGTAGAAGATACAGCGCAAATTTTAAAAGCTGGAAAAAAGCACGGACTTTTAGGTAAAATTCATGTAAATCAGTTTACTGCTATTGGCGGAATTGAAGTTGCTGTTCAAAACAATGCTTTATCGGTTGACCATTTAGAAGAAATGAGAACTGAAGATATTGAAGCTCTTAAAAACACCAAAACAATGCCGGTTGCCTTGCCAAGTTGCTCTTATTTTTTAAGCATTCCGTATGCCCCAGCTAGAAAAATGATCAACGCAGGTTTGCCTTTGGCTTTAGCAACAGATTACAACCCTGGCTCTACACCTTCTGGAAACATGAATTTTGTAGTTGCAACGGCTTGTATTAAAATGAAAATGACACCAGAAGAAGCTATAAATGCGGCAACCATTAACGGAGCTTATGCCATGAATTTACAAGAAAAAGTAGGTTCTATTACCAAAGGAAAATTGGCAAATTTAATTTTAACTAAGAAAATTAATTCTTATAACTTTATTCCTTATTTTTTTGGAAATCATCAAATTGAAAGCGTATTTTTAAAAGGAAATGAAATTAAAAAAGCATAAAATGGAATTCTTTAAAAATTTAAAAGTTGATTATATAGTAGGAAATAAAAATAATTATTCTGGCAGAACTTCTAAGCTTCCCAATCAATATTGGTATCAAGAAATAATGGTTTCCAGTATTGAAAAATTAGAGATTCCTAATGCTATTGATATTGGTCTAATTGGTTATGCTTGTGATGAAGGAGTTCAAAGAAATCAAGGTAGAATTGGCGCTAGAAAAGGCCCAAAAAGCGTAAGAACTAAATTAGGAAAACTTCCGATTCATTTCAAAAATAAAAACATTACAGATTTTGGAGATATAATTTGCGTTGATACTAATTTAGAGGATTGCCAGAAAGCACTTTCTAAAACCATTAGTATATTAATTAAGAATCATGTTTTACCGATTGCCATTGGTGGCGGACATGATATAGCCTTAGCGAATTTTAACGGGATAAAAGATGCCATCAGCAATACTTCAAAAAATAAAATCGGCATTATCAACTTTGATGCACATTTCGATTTAAGAAAAGTAGATACCCAAGCGAATTCTGGGACTCCTTTTTATCAGATTTTAAAAGAAAATGATACTGCGCGTTATTTTGCAATCGGAATTCAGCAACAATCAAATACCAAAGAATTATTTGATATTGCAGCAGGACATAATGTGTCTTTTGTTTCTAATTTTGACTGTGAAACCTTTGGCGAAGACTTAAAAAACAAACTAACTACTTTTATCGAACAAGTGGATTACTTATACATTACGATTGATTTAGATGGATTTTCATCCGCTTTTGCTCCGGGAGTAAGCGCTCCTTCTCCACTTGGTTTCTCACCTAACTTTGTGTATCAAGTTATCACATTTTTATTCCAAAGTAAAAAAGTAATTTCTTGTGATATTGCCGAATTAAATCCAGATTTTGATGTAGACAATGCTACGGCAGGCTTAGCTGCTAAATTGTTAGATTTTATAGTTTTAAAGTCATAAAATATGAAGGCAAGAATAACTTTGCAAAAGGTTCATAATTTAAAGTAGCTGAATTGATAGCGCAGTTATTATAAAAAAAACCTTTCATTTCATCAATAAATAAAATTATAAGATAATTAGTTTTAGCATGATTTTAGTTTTCATTTTATTTTAAAAATAAATTATCATATGATTAATATTACCACGAATTAATTGATAAAATAGCATTTATTAAAGATAATTACAATTTTTTCAACTTGTTTTAAGTGAATATACAGAATAAAAAGCAAAGACACTCCCATGAACTAAAACACTTATTCCATTAATAAATACATTTATTT
>JBNMNV010000143.1:0-7890 GCA_051278125.1 Polaribacter sp.
TCATCATATCACCTAAAAGCTCCCATTTTAAAAGCAAATACACAAAGATTATGGTGCTAATCATTCCTGTTGGGAACACCCAAATTTTATTTTGTTTGGAAAACCAGACGGATAAAAAACCAAAAATTACGGCAATAATCTCAAGGGTTGTGTCTAGGGTTGAGTATTCTTTATATTGACCAAAAAAGGAATCAAAAATTTCTGACATATTTTATTGATGTTGGAGCATTAAAAGTAAGAAGTTATGCTGTTTTAAAGATAAAAAGTAACTTCTAAAATATTTCTCATTATGAAAGCTCCAACGATATACCTTAAACTTGAAACTTAGAATTTTTTCAATAAGCATACACACAAGTAAAACCTTCAAATTCTAAAAACGCTATATTGTAAGAAGCTTCTTTGCCATCAAAGCGAATTTCACCAGTTGTTTTTTCATCAGCAAACTTAAAATCTTCAATATAAATATGATGTAAAAAGCGCAGTTTTTTCTTTCCGTAAATTTTATACAAACTCTCTTTGGCGCCCCAAACAATGGTTAGTTTACTAATTAAAGCATCAACATTTGCAATTGTTTTATACTCTTCAAAAGGCGTAAATTTATGTGCAATTTTTAAAATTTTTTCACGTTGTTTTTCAATATCAATACCAACATGTAAATCATCAGAAATAATAATAGCAGTAAAGGTAAACGAGTGTGTAATAGAAATAAATTTTCCGTTTTTTAAATGCGGTTTACCAAATTCATCATAAATTAAATCGAAATCTGTATAACCAACAGCTTTTAATAAATGTCTTATGCTTAAAAACCCTTTTTGATGCAGTTCAGATTTCATTGAATTCAAGCGAGTTTTATTACTTTCTGTAAGTTCAATACCCTCTTGTAAAGCAGTCAAGGAGTGTTCAATCTTCCAAATCAATACTTTAGTTGAGTCGTTAACCGTTAATGTTTTGTAAAGAGCCATAATTTTTAAATTCTATGTTGTAACTTTGCAATCGGAAAAAATAAGAATATAAATATACATAAATATGAGTGCAACAACAGCATACGTGCCATTTAAAGTTAAAGATATTTCTTTAGCTGATTGGGGAAGAAAAGAAATGGATTTGGCAGAAGCAGAAATGCCAGGATTAATGTCATTAAGAGAAGAATATGGAGATGCACAACCTTTAAAAGGTGCAAGAATTGCAGGATGTTTACATATGACCATTCAAACTGCGGTTTTAATTGAAACTTTACAGGCTTTAGGTGCAGAAGTTACTTGGAGTTCTTGTAATATTTTTTCTACACAAGACCAAGCTGCTGCTGCAATTGCTGCAACAGGAACACCAGTGTATGCTTGGAAAGGAATGAACGAAGAAGAATTTGATTGGTGTATTGAACAAACCTTATTTTTTGGTGAAGACAAAAAGCCATTAAATATGATTTTAGATGATGGTGGAGATTTAACCAATATGGTTTTAGATCGTTATCCAGAATTAGCTGCAGGAATCAATGGTTTATCTGAAGAAACTACAACAGGAGTTCACAGATTATATGAGCGTGTAAAAAACGGAACATTACCAATGCCAGCAATCAATATTAATGATTCTGTTACAAAATCTAAGTTTGATAACAAATATGGTTGTAAAGAATCTGCAGTAGATGCAATTCGTAGAGCAACAGATATTATGTTGGCAGGAAAACGTGTAACTGTTTGTGGTTATGGAGATGTTGGTAAGGGTACAGCTGCTTCTTTTAAAGGTGCAGGTTCTATTGTTACTGTTACAGAAATAGACCCTATTTGTGCGTTACAAGCTGCAATGGATGGTTTTGAAGTAAAGAAATTAGAAACTGTAGTTGGTAATTCTGATATTATTATTACAACAACAGGAAACAAAGGGATTGTTCGTCCAGAACATTTCCAAGCAATGAAAGACAAGGTAATTGTTGCAAATATTGGTCATTTTGATAATGAAATTGATGTTCCTTATTTAAATGCAAACAGCGAAAAAGTAGAAATTAAGCCACAAGTAGATAAATATAATATCAACGGAAAAGATATTATTTTATTAGCAGAAGGACGTTTGGTGAATTTAGGATGTGCAACAGGGCACCCAAGTTTTGTAATGTCTAACTCATTTACAAACCAAACTTTAGCGCAAATGGAACTTTGGAACAATGCTAAAGCGTATAAAAACGAAGTGTACATGTTACCAAAACATTTAGATGAAAAAGTAGCCTATTTACACTTGGCAAAAATTGGTGTGGAATTAACAGAATTGAGCAAAGACCAAGCAGATTATATTGGTGTTACGCAGGCAGGACCATACAAGCCTGAGCATTATCGTTATTAATTAGTAATTATTTTGAAGATGTCACCTTGAGCGCAGTCGAAAGGTTGTTTCAGAATCTCATAATATTTAAAAACCCTTTCATTAATTTGAGAGGGTTTTTTTCTTCGAGTAATTTTTATTTAAAAATTGTATCGAGAAGTTGGGCGTTTTAACAGGCTATCCACTATATCTTTTTATGCTGAATTTATTTCAGCATCTTTGTCTTTTTAAAGAAGTAATTTCATTATTCTAGCAGATACTGAATCGAGTTCAGCATAAAAAGGATGTCGTTTCTATCCTTAACGCGAGTTTCGTCTTTTAAAAAATATGTTCGCTTTTATTAAAAATAAGTAATACAATTTCAATATTTCCTTTTTTTGAAACTCTATAAATTAAGGAAATATGCTTATTGATAACACATTTATGCAATTCTAAATAAGCAGATTTAGGGCAAATATGATTGTATTTTGTAATGTTTTCTAATAATTGATTTACTTGAAACTCTAATTTTTCAACGATTTCAATTCCCCATTTATTAAAAACTTGTTCAATAATAGTTAAGTAGGATTTTTCTGCATCTACAGACCAAATAATTTCCACTATACTTATTTTAATGAAGCAATTTTACTTTTAACGGAAGCCATAACTTCTTTATGAGAAATAACATTTCCGTTTTCTAAATCTTGTAAACCTTTTTTAATAGATTCTTTTTCGGAAGAAGAAAGTGAATTGAACCAATCATCATTTTTAGTTTCTTTAGACAAAAATTCACGTACTTTTTTAATTACAGAACTGTCTTGCAATTCCATAATTTGCTGAATTAATTGATCTTTTTCTGATTGGATATTCATACTCAACAAATATAGTTAAAAGAATTTATTTTTTTTCACTCTACAAATAAGGATGTCGTTTCTATCCTTAACGCGAGTTTTAGAACTTTAATGAACAGGTTGTCACATCGAGTGAATTTGATTTTTCATCAAATTTGTATCGAGATGTTTTTCAAAGATTACTTTTTAGTATTTTGCAAAAGCTAAATTAACCTAAAATGCAACCAACTAAAAAAATAGGATTACTTCTAGGGCCACTTTTATTTTTTGTCATCCAGTTTTTACCCATAACATTGGTTTCCGAAAAAGCAGATGCAGTAATTGCAGTTGCTGTTTGGATGGTTATTTGGTGGATTACAGAAACTGTAAACATTGCAGTTACAGCTTTGTTGCCATTAATATTATTTCCACTTTTAAAAGTGATGGATATTGCTGATGTTGGCGCAAATTATGGAAGCCCAATTATCTTTTTATTCTTTGGTGGTTTTGTATTGGCTTTGGCTTTAGAGAAAGTAAATCTGCACAAAAGAATTGCTTTAAATATTGTAAAATTCACAGGTACAACTCCAGAAAAAGTAGTCTTAGGTTTTATGCTAGCTACTGCTTTTATGAGTATGTGGATTAGCAATACTGCATCTACAGTGGTAATGTTACCCATAGCTATTTCAGTCATCACATTATTAATAGATGATAAAGACGGATTTACAAAAGGTGATAAAAACTTTGCTTTAAGTATGATGTTAGGAATCGCTTTTGGAGCAAATGCTGGTGGAATTGCAACTGTGATTGGAACACCTCCAAATTCAGTTTTAATAGGGCTTTTAGAAAATCAATATAACATTCAAATATCATTTTTAACTTGGATGAGTTTTGGTTTGCCCTTTTCAATATTAATGATTATCGCTGTTTATTTTGTGCTCGTAAAATGGATGTTTCCTTGTAAAGATATTTTGTTTACATCATCAGCAAATTTAATATCAGAAGAAATAAAAAAGCTAGGAAAAATTTCATCCGAAGAAAAAAGAGTATTGACCATTTTTGGTTTTATCGTTTTTTTATGGATTACTAGAACTATTATCAATTCAATTTTCCCAGCATTAAAATTGTCTGATACTATTATCAGTTTAATTGGTGCTGTTTCTTTGTTTGCAATTCCTATGAATCTTAAAAAGGGAAGTTTTATTTTAGAATGGAATGATACTAGTAAATTAGCTTGGGGAATTTTATTACTTTTTGGTGGAGGTTTGGCATTAGCAAATGGAATGGAATCTAGTGGAATTGTATCTTTAATTACAGACACAATTGCAGCAGGTAATTATAATGTTCTCTTTACAGTTTCTTTACTGATAGTGCTAATGTTATTTATGACAGAGTTGATGAGCAATGTAGCTTTAATTTCTGTTTTGGCACCAGTTGTAGCAGGAATTGCAATAGGTTTAAACATACCTATTCTCAATTTATTAATCCCTGTAACAATGGCAAGTAGTTGTGCATTTATGTTGCCAATGGCAACTCCGCCAAATGCTATTGTTTTTGCAAGTGGTTATGTAAAAGTAAATGAAATGGTAAAAGCAGGTATTTTTTTAAACATAATTGCAGTACTTTTGTTAATACTTTATTATCAATTTGTAATTCCTATTTTCTTTTAAAACTAAAAGAGTTTTCTAATAATTCTTGTTCAAAATATTTATGATACTAATCAAATTTGATGGTGAAAAATAATCCTATTTTTTATATGATTTTAAGTGTCATCGCATTCTCACTCATGAATGCGGTGGTAAAATATTTAACTAATTTTAGTGCTTATCAAATTGTTTTTTTTAGATCTATAGGTACTTTGTTTTTTACAATTCCGCTTATCATAACAAGAAAAATACCATTTCTCGGAAACCAAAAAAAATGGTTACTTATTAGGGCAGTTGCAGGTGTAATTTCGTTAACATGCTTTTTTCAATCTTTAAATTATTTATCTTTAGGCACCGCAGTATCCATGCGATATACATCGCCAATTTTTGCGGCTATTTTTGCGTTTATTTTTTTAAAAGAAAAAATAAAACCAGTGCAATGGTTGCTGTTTCTGGTTGCATTTGCGGGTGTTTTAATTATTAAAGGATTTGGAACAGACGCAGATTCTACAGGATTAATTTTAGTCTTTTTATCTGCAATTTCTTTGGGTGTAATTTTTGTTGTGATTCGTAAAATAGGCAATACAGAAAACCCATTAATCATCATTAACTATTTTATGATGATGGCGTTTTTGTTTGGCGGAATGATGTCTATAAATAATTGGATAGCACCCAATTTAATTGAATGGTTGCTTTTGTTAAGTTTAGGTTGTTTTGGTTATGTTGGGCAATTATATATGACGAAAGCACTGCAATCTCACGAAACCAATATCATTGCACCTTTAAAGTATTTAGAAGTTGTTTTTATGATTTTTATTGGGGCTTTTTGGTTTGATGAAATTTATAATTTATGGACTTTATTTGGTGTATTTTTAATATTAATAGGGTTGGTTTATAACATTTACCTAAGTAGATGACAAAAAATTAGATAGTTCCTATTGTTTTAATTTCTTTGAAAAGCTGTATGTCTCTCACTGAAGTGTATAAATGGTAATTTTTATCAAGTTTTAGAAGAAGAAGTTGCTACTCTAAAGCCAAAATTAAAACCTTTGCACAATCTTTAGGCTTTTTTCTGCAGAAGTAGCTCTTAAAATTTGTTTCAATTTTGCTACGCTAGTCTTGTTTTTTCTGGTGGTGATTTTAAGTCGTCTGTAACGATTTTAAAGAGGTTTTTTTTAAACTCTTTATATTTAAACATAAACTCATTCATTGCTTCAAATATTTGTTGGTGCGTTTCTTTATAAATTTTTTCCTCTCTTATTTGATTTACTTCATCTATTAATAAATTTAAATTATGAATGTGTTTAGAAACAATCCATAGTAAAATGGTACATTCTTCTTTTAGTTCGGAAATATCATAAAGAATTATTTTAATTTTAAAAAGCTCTTTAGATTTTATAAAACTTTTAGCAAATTGATTAAAAAGATGTTCAAAGAAATGTTGCTCATCTTTAATGAAGTACAACTCTGAATTCCAGTTTTTAGAGGTTTCATATATTTCATCCGCAGAAAACCATTTAAGATATTTTATATGCCATTTTTGAGTTTTCATTTGATTAATTTTTTAGATTAATTTTGTGTTTTTATCATCTTTAATTTTAGTAAAGAACTATGCCATAAGCATTGTTTAATAAAAATAATCCAGCAAAAAAAAGGAGTATATAAAAAACCTGTATAAACTGAATATTAAAGATTGTAATCCATTTTATCATTAATTTAGGAAACGTAAACAAAGCTATGCCCATGATCAGCGCCAACCAACCAAAAAGAGTTACTAAAAGCGAAATATGTGGTTCCCAAATATTATGAGATAGTACATTTAGTAAGCCAATGATAATTGCTAGAAAGGAAATCAGAATTGCAAATTTCTGATCTTTTAAATCTTCAATAATTTGCCTTGTCCTTTTAGGATTAAATGTCAAAACAAAAAAGAAAATAACACAGTACCATCCCCAAAATTTTAATAAGAATAAAGAAATATCCATGATCTTAATTTAGTATAGAGCAGCAAGGTAGGGCAGATTAAGAAAGTAAATTATGATAAATATCAGTAATTGAGATAAATTACGAAAGCTGTCTATAGAAACTTAAAAAATGCATGAATTTTAGTCTTCTTAATTAGTTCTAAAGGATATTATATTATGCAAGTGTAGCATTAAACAAGGAATTAAACTGATACCATTTATCATTTGAAATTACAGTAATTTTAAACAAGAAATGGTATTATCCTAACCAACCATCTCGATCTAAACTTCTATATTGGATGGCTTCGGCGATATGATCTGGAGAAATATCTTTAATATTTGCTAAATCGGCAATGGTTCTAGAAACTTTTAAAATTCTGTCATAAGCTCTTGCAGAAAGGTTTAATTTTTCCATGGCAGTTTTTAAGAGTGATAAACTTTCAGGAGATAATTTACAATACATACGAATTTGTTTTACAGTCATTTGTGCATTGTAATGAATGTTTTCGGAATCTTTAAAACGTTCAGATTGAATTTCTCTTGCGGCTGTGACACGTTTTCTGATGTCAACAGATGACTCTCCTTTTCTTTCTTCGGATAATTTTTCAAACGGTACAGGTGTAACCTCGATATGGATATCAATCCTGTCTAATAGCGGTCCTGATATTTTACTTAAATAACGCTGCATTTCTTGTGGAGATGATGTCATTGGCGAATTTGGATCGTTAAAAAAACCACTCGGACTTGGATTCATACTCGCCACTAACATAAAACTACAGGGATACGTAACCGTAAATTTTGCTCTAGAAATCGTAACATCTCTATCTTCTAAAGGTTGACGCATTACTTCTAAAACATCTCTTTTAAACTCTGGTAACTCATCTAAAAACAGCACACCATTATGAGAAAGTGAAATTTCTCCAGGTCTTGGGTATTGACCGCCACCTACTAAAGCAACATTAGAAATTGTGTGATGTGGACTTCTAAAAGGTCTTTGATATAACAATCCATTATTTTTAGTTTTACCAACGACAGAATGAATTTTGGTAGTTTCTAAAGCCTCATGCAAAGTCATTGGAGGTAAAATACTGGGCAATCTTTTTGCTAACATGGTTTTACCAGAGCCTGGAGGACCAATTAAAATAATATTATGTCCGC
>JBNMNV010000144.1:0-7697 GCA_051278125.1 Polaribacter sp.
TCGAGAACTTTTATTAGCTTTACGAATCATCTAAAAAGAACAAATTAATCAATGAAATTTAAAAGAAAATTTGGGAAACAGAAAGAATCAAAGCCTAAAAAAGGACTATTGTTAGTCCTATTATTAGCACTGGTTATATTTCTTTGGTTTAAGGCAGAAACACTTTTAACGGCAATATTTTAACTCCTCTTAATTTTTGAAAGTAGAAAAAATTATTTTAGGAATAGATCCAGGAACCACCATTATGGGTTTCGGAATCATAAAAGTGGTTGGTAAAAAGATGGAGTTTATTCAAATGAATGAATTAATGCTTACCAAATATACAGACCACTATTTAAAACTGAAGTTAATTTTTGAAAGAACTATCGAATTAATTGACACTTATAATCCTGATGAAATAGCGATTGAAGCACCTTTTTTTGGTAAAAATGTACAATCGATGTTAAAGTTGGGTAGAGCACAAGGAGTGGCCATGGCTGCAGGATTGTCTCGAGAAATCCCGATTACCGAATACTTACCAAAGAAAATTAAAATGGCAATTACCGGAAACGGAAGTGCTAGTAAAGAGCAAGTGGCTTTAATGTTAAAATCGCTTTTAAATTTAAAAACTTTACCTAAAAATTTAGATGCTACAGATGGTTTAGCCGCAGCAGTTTGTCATTTTTACAATTCAGGAAAAGTTGTTGGAGGAAAAAACTATACAGGTTGGGCAAGTTTTGTGAAACAGAATGAGAAGCGCGTTAAGAAATAGAGTTTAGTTTATACTAGGACTAGCAGCAGCAGTGACAGTAAAAGTTTTTAGTTGGAATTTTAAAACAAGATATTTATGAGTTTTACAGATTTATTAGCTTTTAAAACCCCCTTTTCTTTAGCAATGAAAATTTTTGAGTTATCAAAATCATTTCCAAAAGAAGAAAAGTATACGCTTTCTGATCAAATAAGAAGATCTTCTAGAAGTGTTTCTGCTAATATTTCTGAAGCTTACAGAAAAAGAAGATATCCAAAACATTTTACAAGCAAATTGACAGATTCTGACGCTGAAAATTCTGAAACTTTTAGTTGGTTGTTATTTGCTTTAGAATGTAAATATATTGATAAACTAAAATTTGAAGATTTATCTAAAGATAATTTAGAGATAGGTAAGCTAATAAATTATATGATTAATAACCCAAGTAAATTTGGCGCAATATAAACTGCCAACTGACACTGAAAACTGAAAACTATTTTGGCTGGTATCTACATCCATATTCCATTTTGTAAACAAGCTTGTTATTATTGTAACTTCTATTTTTCAACGTCTTTAAAAAAGAAAGAAGAGTTATTAGGCTGTCTGATAAAAGAAATCGATTTAAGGAAAAGTGAGTTGAATAATGATATTATTGAAACCATTTATTTTGGAGGAGGAACTCCAAGTATTTTATCAACCCAAGAAATAAATAGATTGATAGAAGCTGTTTATAGTAATTTTAATGTGGTTGATAACCCAGAAATTACGTTGGAAGCAAATCCTGATGATTTATCAGAAGAAAAGATAATAGAGCTTTCTAAATCAAAAATAAATAGATTGAGTATTGGTGTACAATCTTTTTTTGAACACGATTTAAAGTTGATGAATAGAGCGCATAATTCTGATGAAGCTATAAAATGTTTGCAAATTGCAACACAATATTTTAGTAATATTTCTGTAGATTTAATTTACGGAATTCCAGACTGTACTAACGAACAATGGCTTGCAAATATACAAACTACGTTAAGTTTTGGAGTGCCACATATTTCTAGTTATGCTTTAACCGTAGAGCCAAAAACAGCGTTGGCAAATTTTATTAAAAAAGGCATTATTAAAAATGTAGATGATGATAAAGCAGAAGAACAATTTGTAATTCTTACAGAAGAATTAAGCAAAGCAGATTTTATACATTATGAATTATCAAATTTTGGAAAAGAAGGTTTTTTTAGTAAAAATAATTCTGGGTATTGGTTAGGTAAATCGTATTTGGGTATAGGGCCAGCAGCGCATTCGTTTAACGGAAAACAAAGAAGTTGGAATGTACAAAATAATGCTATTTATATCAAAAAAATAAATCAAAACGAATTGGCAATTCAAAGAGAAACGTTATCTGTAACAGATAGATATAATGAATATGTAATGACAGGTTTACGCACAATTTGGGGAGTTTCTTTATCAAAAATAGAAAGAGATTTTGGAGATAATTATTCAAAATATCTACAAATGCAATCTAAAAAGTTTATTAAACAAGAATTATTGTATATTGAAAACGATGTTTTAAAAACCACTAAAAAAGGAAAATTTTTGTCTGATGGATTAGCGTCAGATTTATTTATGCTAAATTTAGCGTAATTAAAATTTAATAAAATAACCAAAAGTTACTGAAATAAGTTCAGCATAAATGAAAGCAACTATAGAATATAATTCAAGAAAAATAGAGGTAGATATTTCTAATCCAATAGATATTTCAATTCCTATTGATGTATCAAAACAGAATATAAATGCTTGGTACGCGGATGATCCAAAGATTTCTGCGGAAACACAAGAGGGTTATGAAATAAGTGTTGCGAATGGTGCAGTTGTTAATTTTAATAATATTCAATTTAATCCACATTCACATATTACACACACAGAATGTGTTGGTCATATTACAGAGAAAGTACATTCAATAAATAAAAATTTAAAATATTTTATTTTCTTAGCAGAAGTTGTTACAATTGCTCCTTTGTTTCATAATGGAGATTTTCTTATTGGCGTTAAACAACTAAAAAATGCCTTGAAAAACAAAAAACGTGATGCTATTGTAATTAGAACGTTGCCTAATTTAGAGGAGAAAAAAAGTATGCAATATTCAAATACAAACCCAACATATTTGTCTGAAAAAGCAGCTATTTATTTAAGAGAAAAAGGTATAAAACATTTGTTAATTGATTTACCATCAGTAGATAAAGAAAAAGATGATGGAAGATTATTATCACATAATGCATTTTGGAATACAGATGGAGAAATCAGAATGGATGCTACAATTACCGAGTTTATTTATGTTCCTAATTCAGTAGAGGATGGCGAATATTTACTCAATTTAATGATTGCTCCTTTTGAGAATGATGCAACCCCAAGCAAACCTATTTTGTATGAAATCATAAAATAAGAATGACGAAAAATAGAAATATAAAATATTATTTCTACACAGTTTTAGTGATTTTATTGCTCTTAATCAGTAGTGTTTTTTATGCTGATATTTCTGTAGATGATTTAAAAAAGGAATATGCAAATGAGCATTCTAAATTTATAGAAATAGACGGAATGCAAGTGCATTACAGAGATGAAGGAAAAGGGTTTCCTATTGTTTTAGTGCATGGTACAGCTTCTTCTTTGCATACTTGGAACGATTGGACAAAACAGCTCACCAAAAATTATAGAGTGATTAGAATGGATTTACCAGCATTCGGAATTACAGGTCCCAATAAAAATTCAGATTACTCTATAAAAGCCTATACCGACTTTTTATACCAATTTTTAGAGAAAATTAAGGTTGATAAATTTCATCTGGCAGGAAATTCTTTAGGCGGAAATATTGCATGGAATTATACAGCAGAACATCCTGAAAAAATAGAAAAACTAATTTTGATTGATGCAAGCGGATTACCCACAAACAAAGAACAACCTGCTATTTTCAAAATGGCAAAAACGCCTGTTTTAAGTTCTTTATTTTTATATGTGACACCAAAATTCTTCATCAAAAAAAACATGAAAGAAGTGTATGGAGATGATCATAAAATTACAGATTCTCTAATTACACGTTATCATAAAATGGCTTTGCGAGTTGGCAATAGGCAAGCTTTTATAGACAGAGCGAAAATAGATTTTAAGCTAGGAACAAAATCAAATTTAGAAAAATTGAAAAGTATCCAAACTCCGACACTATTAGTTTGGGGAGCAAAAGATACTTGGATTCCTTTAGATAATGGAAAACGAATGGATGAAGCTTTGCCAAACTCAAAACTAGTAGTTTTAGAAAACTCTGGTCATGTGCCTATGGAAGAAAATCCTGAAGAGAGTTTAGCGATTTTGAATGATTTTATAAGAATTCCCTAAAGTAGGAGTACCCCCAATTTTAATTGCTTTTATTCTTTGTAATATGCTTTGCTCTCTTAAAATTACAGGCTTAATTGGACAATGAAATAGGGTGTTTATAGTAAAAAGTTAAAAATACATTGATTTGTTGAACTCTTTTTATTGACCAAACTGGTCGATTTCTCTCGCTTCCTCAGCATTTTCTATAAGATTTGTAAGTTGAGGATCAGCACCAAGAGCTCCCATCACAGTTGATAAGTTTGCCATTGTTGCGTTTGCAGTGGCAGCCAAAATTAAGCTTGCACGCTCTCCAAGCGACAATGCGTTATTCGGATTAACAGCATGGACCACCGCTTCCGCAGTCCTCTCCCCAAGAAGTTGATCGGCAATAGCAGTACCCGCTTCCAATAAGTCGTCCCAACCAATTCTTTGAACTACTTCATTGCTATTGTTAGCCATGTCCTGAAAACCTTTTAGTTGCGCAATTTGCATACTATTATTAGCTATATTTTGCAGTTTTCTTTGCGCAACAGCTTCAGGTCGGTTATCTACAAACTGAAAACTAGATTCACTACTGCTCTTCTTTTGGGAAGACTCATTAGCTAACGATTGGCTTTTATTCTTTTGTTTATTGTCAGCATAAGAATTCATGTTTTTTCAGATTTTGGTTTGTTGCGCATCATGTAGTTTCGAATACGCATTTAACGAAAGTATGTTTTTTAATTTTAGAAACAAACTAAATAATTCTCAAAACCACTTTTTCCTTTTAAAATACCAAACGGCACCAAAGGTTACTAAAACCATAATTCCCAATAAAACGAAGTATCCGTACTTGAATTTTAGTTCTGGTATATTCTCGAAATTCATTCCGTAAATTCCAGCTAAAAAAGTAAGCGGGATAAAAATCACAGACAAAATTGTCAATGTTTTCATCACCTCATTTAAACGGTGACCTTGAATACTAAAAATCAAATTAATCTTACTTTCTAATTCTTGCAACTCAAAATCGATATTAGAAACTAAATTACTAGTTTGCTCTTTTAATTCACTAAAATATTTTACATTAAAATTATCGATTTCTATTTTTTCCAATTTGATAATTGTATCGCGTAAACTTAGAGTCGCTTTCTTAAAATTGAACAAATCCTGTTTCCTTTTTTCAACCAAAGATGTAAATTCAGGAGTAGGTTTTATTTGAGTAGAGTTTAATTTATCAGCACTTAATTCTGCATTTTTTTGATAGGTTTCTTGGTAATTATCAACAATAGATTCTAAAATTAAATACAATAAATAGTCTGTTTTTTTTCTTCTAACGATTCCTTTATTCCCTTTTAAACGCTCGCGAATCCAATCAAAATAATCACCAACTTTTTCCTGAATACTCCATAAATAACTGGAGGAAACCACAAAAAGCATTTGTTCAGATTCTAAGGTTTCACTTTTTGTAATTAATACCCTAGTAGAAATAAAAACCAAATCGTCTAGTAAAATCACTTTATTAGAATGTTCATCATCCATAAATAATTTCATCAAAAAATCATCTAAGTTGTTATTTGCCACAATCGTCTTAAAAATTTCTGAATATTGATTTCCATAGGTATTTATCCATTCTGTAGAAGGCGTTTTATTAGATAAAATAATGTCTGAAACAGATTCATAATAGTTTTTTTGATAACTTTTAGCAGAATAACTAATAAGTGATGTCTGTTTTAAAAATTCCTGCTCCATCATAAATTTATTGTAAATTTGGTTCTATAAAGATACTTTTAAATTCCTAAAAGTTCATTTTAATTATAGTTTTATATCTTTTAAAAAGGATGTCCAAATAATTATTTTTTCATCGTATTAAAAACCAAAAACCAAAAACCAAAAACCAAAAATGCATATCGAAGAGTTAAGAGATTTTTGTATTGCTAAAAAAGGAGTTACGGAACATTTTCCTTTTGACGAGGTTACTTTGGTTTTTAAAGTGATGCATAAAATGTTTGCATTATCGAGTTTAGATGCTTGGGAAAAAAGAGAAGAAAGTATCAACTTAAAATGTGATCCAGACAAAGCAGAAGAGTTAAGAGTAGCTTATGAAGGCATTAAGCCTGGCTGGCATATGAACAAAAGACTTTGGAACACAGTAACTATAAATACTGCGGATGTTTCTGATGCTTTGGTCAAAGAACTCATCAACCATTCTTATGAGTTAGTGGTAAAAGGACTGACCAAGAAATTACAAAAAGAATTAGAAGAATTGTAAAGTTGCTTAATTTAGTCTTCTCGTAAAGAGTAGATATGCTTACATACCATGAGAAAATTTATATTTTAAAGGTGTCATTTTCTTCACTTCTTTAAATTTTCTATTAAAATTTGAAATGTTATAAAAACCTGATTTATAAGCAATATCCCCGATTGAAAATTCTTCCTTAGATTTTAAAAACTTACAAGCATTCTCAACTCTTACCTCTGTTAAAAAACTGATAAAGGTTTTATTTGTTCGCTTTTTAAAATACTTGCAGAACGCATTTTTAGTCATGTTTGCAATACCAGCAATGTCTTCTAAAGAAATTTTTTGATGCGCATTTTCCATCGTGAATTCAAAAATAGTTCTCATTCTTTTTCCTTCAGTATCAGAATATTTTTTGTGGTGTACAAAACTAGAAAGTGGTTCGGTTTTAGAGCTAGAAATAATTTTTAGAATCTTTAAAAGCAACATAAAACGCTCTAATTTAGAAGCTTCTTTTAATGCTAAAAAGGGTTTAATAATTTCAGTTTTATTGGTTTTTACAATAGAACCTTGTAAAGATTTTGAAAAGAAATCATTAATTTCTGTAAATTCATTCAATTCAAAAAAGGATTCCCCAAAAGAAGTTTTGGTAAAAAATAAAGTCAACATTTTAGACTTTTTTGCCTCATTCTTATCGCTCTTAAAAGCGTGCGGTAAGTTACTTCCTAAAATAAATATATCATTTTCAGCATAACTAGAAATGGTATCTCCTACCAATAAAGTTCCAGTTCCTTTTTCAATAAAACTAATCTGAATCTCCTCATGTTGATGTAATTTATCGTAAAAAATAAATTCAACATCTTCTTGATAAATCAATGCGTTATTTTCTGGCTTCGGAATTTTAAAAGGTAAAACTTTCATTGAGGTTAAATTGTTGTTGATACAAAGTTATTCAAATATATTTATTTAGTATTTAAATTGGATAGTATAATATTAAAAATGAATAATTTAATCCTAATTTAAAAGAATTAGGATTCATAATTTTATATCAAACAAATTATAACAAAATGAAATTCAATTGGGATGGTGTAATGCCTGCAGTGTTTACATGGCTGAAAGAGTCAAAATCCGGCGCTCTTGAAATTGACCTTGATGCAACACAAAGACAGGCCGCAGGTATTTTAAAAGTTCAAGGAAAGGGCGGAAGCAGAATGAGCGGACTTGTCGGTTCTGGTACTCTAGGTGAGAATAGTTACCTAAGCACCAAACAGCGTCTTTCTTTACTTAAATCCCTTTCTGAGGTTGCTAAAGAATACAATGTTCCGTTAATCAGCGGAGCTTCTGCAGAAACTAAGAACGAACTTGCAAAAATCATTGAAGGACTTGCAACAGTTGGAG
>JBNMNV010000145.1:0-7567 GCA_051278125.1 Polaribacter sp.
GGTATTGGATCTGCATCTATTGCGCATTCAGCTGTAAAAACAAAATATGCAGCAAGTGAAGGAATGGTTGCTTTATTAGAACCTTTTATAGATACTGTTGTCGTTTGTACTATGACAGCTTTAGTCTTGATTATTACAGGTAATGTGACTGCTGAAAATGCATCGTTAAATGATGCACAAGCAATTTTATTAACTTCAGGAGCATTTGAATCTGCAATATCCTGGTTTCCTTATGTGTTAACAGTTGCAGTTGTTTTATTTGCCTTTAGCTCTATGATTTCTTGGTCTTATTATGGTTTTCAAGGTTGGGTTTATTTATTTGGTAGATCTAAACAAATGGAATATACCTACAAGGTAATATTCTGTATATTCGTTGTAATTGGTGCAGCAGCTAGCTTGGGTTCTGTAATCGGTTTTTCTGATGCCATGGTTTTTGCAATGATGGTTCCCAATATGATTGGTTTAATTTTTCTTGCGCCAAAAGTGAAAGAAGAGTTAGTAAGGTTTATGGATGCAATTAAATCTAGCAAAGCATAAAAAGTTTTTATGAAAATATTTAAATCCCATTTCTGGTATAACAAAAGCCAAAGAAATGGGATTTTCTTTTTGGTATTACTGATTGTTGCTTTTCAAAGTGCTATTGTTTTTGACGTTTTTTCTTCGGATAAAACCGTAGATATAAATCACTCAGAAATGCATGATCTTCAGAAGCAAATAGATCGTTTAAAGGTTATAGAGATTGAAAATAGAAAACCTAAAATTTATCCTTTTAATCCAAACTATATTACAGATTATAAAGGAGAGCAATTAGGCATGTCTTTGGATGAAATTGATAGATTACTGGCTTTTAGAAAGACGAATAAATTTATCAATTCAAAAACGCAATTTCAAAAAGTAACCAAAGTTTCTGACTCTTTATTAGCTAAAATTTCGCCGTATTTTAAGTTTCCAAACTGGGTTGTAAACCGAAATAAATCTAATAGTTCTTCATCGCAAGAAGAATCTAAATCGTATTCACAAAAAAAACACAAAAAGAAAGTTTTAGCAACTACAGACATTAATAAAGCAACGGCCGAAGATTTACAAACCGTAAACGGAATTGGCCCTGCTTTTTCAAAAAGAATTATTAAGTATCGTTCTAAATTACAAGGTTTTTCTTTTAACAATCAGTTATATGAGGTTTGGGGTTTAGAGAAAGAAGTAGCAGATAAAGTCCTTTTAACGTTTAAAATTAGTCAAAAACCAATCATTAAAAAGACAAACATAAACACAGTAACGTTTAAGGAGTTGTTAAAAAACCCCTACATAGATTACGATTTATGTATTAAGATTTTTAATTATCGAGATGAAGTTGCTGAGCTCCAAAACATATCAGAATTAACAAATATCAAAGGTTTTCCTGCAGATAAGTATGCTAGAATAGTACTATATTTGTTGGCAGAATAAACAACACAAATTCGTAATTAATGAACAGCATTTATTTTACTGAAGAGCATGAAGCATTTCGCCAAAGTTTTAAAGATTTTTTACAAAAAGAAGTAGTTCCGCACATCGAAAAATGGGAGAAAAATGGAGAGATAGAACGTTTCATTTGGAAAAAATTTGGGGAAATGGGGTATTTCGGATTGTCAACTCCAGAAGAATTCGGAGGAATGGATCTCGATCTTTTTTACACCGTAATATTTTTAGAAGAATTGCAGAAAATAAATTCTGGCGGATTTGCAGCGGCCATGTGGGCACATGAATATTTAGCAATGACCCACTTAAATAAAGAGGGTGATGATTTTATTAAAAATAAATATTTGGTTCCAAGTGTAGAAGGAGATATGATAGGGTGTTTATGCATCACAGAACCTTTTGGAGGCTCTGATGTAGCAGGAATGCGCTCTACAGCAATTAAGAAAGGAGACAAATATATTTTAAACGGATCAAAAACATTCATTACAAACGGTGTTCATTCAGATTATTTAGTGGTTGCCGCAAAAACAGATCCTTCAGAGAAGTATAAAGGAATTAGTATTTTTGTGGTAGATAGAAGTTCAAAAGGAGTTTCTGCAACGAAATTAGATAAACTAGGTTGGAAAGCAAGTGATACAGGAGAAATTGCTTTTGATAACGTTGAGATTTCAGTTTCAAATTTGTTAGGAGAAGAAGGCAAAGGTTTTCCTTATATTATGCAACATTTTGCTTCAGAACGTTTAATTATGGGAGTAAATGCGCATGCAAGAGCAGAATTTGCTTTAGAATATGCTATCAATTATATGCACGAGCGCACTGCTTTTGGTAAATCTTTGGATAAATTTCAAGCATTACGACATAAAATAGCCGAAATGGCGAGTAGAGTAGATATGTGTAAAGAATATAATTACTCAATTGCCAAACGCTTAAATGATGGTCATTATGTTGTAAAAGAAGCAAGTATGTCTAAATTGTTGTCAACTAAAATGGCAGACGAAGTAATTTATGATGCTTTACAAATGTTAGGTGGTTATGGTTATATGGAAGAATATCCTATGGCACGTTTGTTAAGAGACAGTCGATTAGGCCCAATAGGAGGCGGAACCTCTGAAATCTTAAAAGAGATTATCGCAAAAATGGTCATTGATAAAAAGGAGTATAAACCAGCAACTTAATTATAATGAAATGATTATATTTTGCGAAAATCATTTTGATTCGCAAAAATGGTCATTGATAAAAAAGGCGTTTTATTGCGGTCATTTCAATGCAGAATTGGTATTAATGTTTTTTTAAGGGCGTTCCCTTATCCTGAAGGCATTCATGATAAAGGTCGGGCTTTCACTACTCGCTTTTTTTATGAAAAAGTAAAAAGAGCTCAAACAAACCTTTCGATGCCTAACGCAAATTGAGTGTTTAAAAATAAATTGCAAATTTTAATTTGTAGTTAGTATTTAATAATTACATTTGCATACCAAAAAATAAACCAATAGTTTAAGGACTATACAAAATATAAAGATACGATGAAGGGAGGTGCCAACATATGTTAATTATACCTATTAAAGAAGGAGAGAATATAGATAGAGCTTTAAAGCGTTACAAAAGAAAATTTGATCGTACAAAAACGATGAAAAACTTACGTGCAAGAAAGAACTTTACAAAGCCATCTGTAGCAAATAGAGCTCAGAACATTAAAGCTTCTTACGTACAAAGATTAAGAACACAAGAAGAAGTAGGTTAAGAAAACTCAATTTTAAGGAATCTGAAAGGTGACCTTAAAATTGTAAGTTGAATTAATCCCTATTTCAAATTGGGATCTACCAAAACATAAAACTCGTATTGATTTTTTCATTACGAGTTTTTTTATGCGCTATTTTTTGTAAATTACCACCATAAAACAATAACTCATATTTTGATAGATGCATTTCTAGATTATTTATCATTTGAAAAAAAATATTCTGCAAACACGGTTACAGCATATAACAACGATTTAACATCATTTGCAGAATTTATCAAGATACAATTTGATCAAAAAGAATTATTAGACGTTCATTATCCTCAAATTAGAAGTTGGATTGTTTCTCTGGTCGATGCTAAAATTTCTAATAGAACCATTAATAGAAAAGTAAGTTCATTAAAATCATTTTATAAATTTCTTCAGAAGAGCGAACAGATAAAAATAAATCCACTTTCAAAACATAAAGCTTTAAAAGTATCTAAAAAGGTTCAGGTGTCATTTAGTGCTAAAGAAGTAAAAGCAGTACTCGATGAGAATCATGAAGAAAACGATTTTATAGCAGTAAGAAATAAGTTAATTGTAGAATTATTTTATTCTACAGGCATAAGGAGAATTGAGCTCATCAATATCAAAGAAAATGACATTAGCTTTTCTAATAAAACAATTAAAGTTTTAGGAAAAAGGAATAAAGAACGTTTTGTGCCACTTTTACAAACTGTATTGATGACTCTCAAAAAATACTTAGAATTAAAGTTAGAATTTTCTGAGGATTTGGATGATCTTTTTATAACAAAAAAAGGGAACAAAATTTACGAAACACTTGTATACAGAATTATAAATTTGTACTTTAGTAGAGTCTCTTCAAAGGTGAAAAAGAGTCCTCATATTTTGAGACATTCCTTTGCTACTCACTTATTAAACGAAGGGGCAGATTTAAATTCGGTTAAAGAATTGCTAGGGCATTCTAGTTTAGCCTCCACTCAAGTCTATACTCACAATAGTCTTGAAGCTATTAAAAAAGTGTATAACCAAGCTCATCCTAGGAGCAATAAAAAAGAGTAACTTATGAAAGTATTTACACAGTCAGTTAATTTCAACGCAGACAGAGACTTAGTCGTCTTTGTAGAGAACAAAGTTGGTGCATTAGTAAAGTATCATGATAAAATTGTTGATGCAGAGGTGTTTTTAAAAGTTCAAAAAACGAGTGATAAAGAAAATAAAATTACCGAAATAAAAATAAATATTCCGGGTGACGAATTGATTGTAAAAAGAGAAACGAAAACCTTTGAAGAGGGCGTTAACGCTGCGGTAGATAATCTAAAAAGACAATTAAAAAAATCAAAAGAGAAGCTTCGAGATTCTCTTATTTCATAAAAAGTAAAAAAAAAGTAAAAAAATAATTATAAAAAGTTTTAGAATATAAAAAAACTTTATACATTTGCAATCCGTTAGAAATAGCGGGTTGTTTTTTGCAACAGAAAGCCGATGTAGCTCAGCTGGCTAGAGCAGCTGATTTGTAATCAGCAGGTCGTGGGTTCGAGTCCCTCCATCGGCTCAAAAGTAAAAAATATAGTTCATTGAAATAGTAAATTAGAGGGGAGATACTCAAGCGGCCAACGAGGACGGACTGTAACTCCGTTGACTACGTCTTCGCAGGTTCGAATCCTGCTCTCCCCACAAATTTACATATTGCGAAAGTAGCTCAGTTGGTAGAGCGTCAGCCTTCCAAGCTGAATGTCGCCGGTTCGAACCCGGTCTTTCGCTCTAAGAGTTTTTTGTTTTAACTATAAGTTCCGTGGCATAATTGCGTTACTTTAATGCAAAACAAAAGGTAAGTTGATAAATTGATGTAAGGAATGCTTAAAATTGTTTTAGTGTTTCTTCATAATAGTCAGTAAGCCGGTGTAGCTCAGTCGGTAGAGCGCATCCTTGGTAGGGATGAGGTCGTGGGTTCAAGTCCCATCGCTGGCTCATTAAAAACGTATTAATTAGACACTAAATATATTTAAACTAAGAATTAAAATCAATAATTATGGCAAAAGGAACTTTTGACCGTTCGAAACCACACTTAAACATTGGTACTATCGGACACGTAGATCACGGTAAAACAACTTTAACTGCGGCTATTACTAAAGTATTAGCTGATGCAGGATACTCTGAAGCTAAATCTTTTGATCAGATTGATAACGCTCCGGAAGAAAAAGAAAGAGGTATTACAATTAATACTTCTCACGTTGAGTATCAAACAGCAAACCGTCATTACGCTCACGTTGACTGTCCAGGTCACGCGGATTACGTAAAGAACATGGTTACTGGTGCTGCTCAAATGGATGGAGCAATTTTAGTTGTTGCTGCAACAGATGGACCAATGCCACAAACCCGTGAACATATCCTTTTAGGACGTCAGGTTGGTATTCCTCGTATGGTAGTATTCATGAATAAAGTGGATATGGTTGATGATGAAGAATTAATTGAATTGGTAGATATGGAAGTAAGAGAACTACTTTCTTTCTATGAGTACGATGGAGATAATGGGCCTGTAATTGCTGGTTCAGCTTTAGGTGCATTGAATGGTGAGCAAAAATGGGTTGATACTGTTTTAGAATTAATGGCTGCTGTAGATGAATGGATTGAAGAACCTGTAAGAGAAATTGATAAAAGTTTCTTAATGCCAGTTGAAGATGTATTCTCTATTACTGGTCGTGGAACTGTTGCAACAGGTCGTATCGAAACAGGTATTGCTAATACAGGAGATGCAGTAGATATTATTGGTATGGGTGCTGAGAAATTAGTCTCTACTATTACTGGTATTGAAATGTTCCGTCAAATCTTAAATAGAGGAGAGGCTGGAGATAATGCAGGGATCTTATTAAGAGGTATTGCAAAAGAACAAATCAAAAGAGGTATGGTAATATGTAAGCCAGGTTCTGTAACACCACATGCTAAGTTCAAAGCTGAGGTTTATGTTCTTAAAAAAGAAGAAGGTGGTCGTCATACGCCATTCCATAATAACTATCGTCCGCAGTTTTATGTAAGAACTACAGATGTAACAGGTACTATTAACTTACCTGCAGGTGTTGAAATGGTAATGCCAGGAGACAACTTAACAATAACTGTAGATTTACATCAAGCAATTGCATTAAATGTTGGTTTACGTTTTGCAATCCGTGAAGGTGGTAGAACTGTAGGTGCAGGTCAGGTAACTGAATTACTAGACTAATATTTAATTAGTTTGTTAATATATAAATAAAAGGTATTCCGTTTTTAACGGAATACCTTTATCAATGAATAAGATACGGGCGTAGTTCAGCGGTAGAGCACTGGTCTCCAAAACCAGCTGTCGGGAGTTCGAATCTCTCCGCCCGTGCAATAAAACATAAAAGAAAAATGAAATTTATACAATATATCAAAGATTCTTTTGACGAGTTAAGCAATCATATGACGTGGATCTCAAAAGAAGATGCTCAAAAAACAACTGTAACTGTAGCTGTATTTACAATTCTGTTTGCATTGGCAGTAGCTGGTATAGACTATGTTTTTCAATCTGGGTTAGATAATTTTTTCGAAATGTTTAAATCAAATTAATAATGGCAACTGATTCAGTAATGAAATGGTATGTTGTTAGAGCCATTGGAGGACAAGAAAATAAAGTAAAAGCTTACATAGAGACAGAAATTTCTAGAGTAGGCTTATCAGATTACGTGAGTCAGGTAATTGTGCCTACTGAAAAAGTTGTGCAAATTAGAAATGGGAAAAAAGTAAACAGAGAAAGAGCTTTTTTTCCTGGTTATATTATGATTGAGGCGAATCTTTCAGGAGAAGTACCTCACGTAATTAAGGCTATAACGGGTGTTATAGGGTTTTTAGGTGAAGTGAAAGGTGGAGAGCCTGTACCGATGCGTAAGTCTGAAGTAAATAGGATGTTAGGTAAGGTAGATGAGCTTTCTATACAAGATGAAAATATGGCAATTCCTTTTAATATAGGGGAAACGGTTAAAGTTGTAGACGGTCCTTTCAACGGATTTGACGGAACGATAGAAAGCGTAAACGAAGAAAAGCGTAAACTTGAAGTGATGGTAAAGATTTTCGGAAGAAAAACACCGTTAGAATTAAGTTATATGCAAGTAGAAAAGATATAATTGTTACACAAATATATAGAACGATTTGTTTTTAGCTTCCAAATAGAAGCAAATCATTAAACATTTTTAAAATGGCAAAAGAAGTTAGTAAAGTAGTTAAGTTACAAGTAAAGGGAGGCGCAGCGAATCCATCGCCGCCGGTTGGACCTGCTTTGGGTGCTGCTGGTGTTAACATTATGGAGTTCTGTAAACAGTTCAATGCAAGAACGCAAGACAAACAAGGTAAAGTTTTACC
>JBNMNV010000146.1:0-7536 GCA_051278125.1 Polaribacter sp.
ATTTTATGTTAGCAAGAGTAGCCAATAATCTTTTTTGGATGGGCCGGTATTTAGAACGTTCAGAACATATTGCAAGATATTTAAGCGTAAATTATTTTTCATCTTTAGATGCACCAAATGAAGTATCGCAATCTAGAGAATTTGTTTTACGATCTATGTTGTTTGTGGCAGATGAAGAGGAATTAAAAGAAAAAAAAGAGTTTAATGAAAGCGATATTTTGTTTGATATTGGTTTAAATCCAGAAAAATCATATTCTATTTTATCTGCAATTAAAAATGTACAACAAAATGCAAACGGTGCAAGAGATTTAATATCAACAGAGTTATATGAATCTATAAATACTTTTAATAGATCTGTAAAAGGATATTCAGCAGAGCGTTTTGTTAAAAGTGGTTTGTTCGATTTTACAACTATGATTGCCTCTAATGTGGCTTCTTTGAGAACAAAAATTAGATCTACTTTGCTGCATGATGAAGTATATGCAATTATAATGTTGGGTATTTATATTGAAAGAGCCAATCAAGTAATCCGTATTATTAACTCTAAATATAATGATGCACTTTTAGAAAAAGTAAACTTTGGCGGCTCTGTAAGAACTAGTTATGAATGGGTAACTTTATTGAAATGTGTTGAAACTTATGATATGATGAGAAGGTATTATAGAAAAATACCAACTAGCCATACTACGTTGGAGTTTTTGATTTTGAATCCAAAATGCCCAAGATCTATTATGAATTCTTTAAATAGTATTCATCATTATATTGGCTTTTTAACGAGTAATGAAAATGCAAATAAAGATTCTGCTGCTTTTTTAATCGGTAAACTAATGTGCGAATATCGCTATAAAACTATTGATGATTTTCAAGAAGATTTAAAAGGATTTATAGAAACTTTGGTGGATGATTTATCTTTAGTAGGAGAGAAGATGGATAAAGATTATTTTAGTTTGTACTAAATAGTAGTTCATCTTTTTTTTGATAAATTAGATAAACTTTTTAAAAGTTAAATAAAGATATTTTAATTTTAGTCAAAAAAAAATAGCATGTGGTGCTGCAAGTTTAAATTGATAAAAAGTGTTTTTATATAATTCTAAAGATTACTTTTGATACTATCACAATATCTATCAATTGAAAAATACTAAAGTATTAATCATATTAGCATTTATTGCTATTTATGTTATTTGGGGCTCTACTTATTTATTTAATAAAATTGCTGTAACAGAACTTTCGCCTCTATTTTTAGGTTCTGTGCGTTTTTTGACAGCAGGTAGCATTATCATGATCATCGCAAAATCGTTAAAAACGTCGTTGCTGATTACGAAGAAACAGTTTTTAAACACAATCTTATCTGGCTTTTTATTTTTAGTGTATGGTAATGGTGTTTTTGTATGGGCTTTAAAATACGTAGATTCTGGATTTGCCGCACTTTTGGCATCTACCCAACCTTTATTTGTATTGTTTTTAATGCGTTTAATAGATAGAAAACCAATCCAAAAAAAGTCGCTAATAGGAGTTTCTTTAGGTATTTTGGGGATGTATTTGTTAGTAAGTCAACAAGAAATTACCACCTCAAAAGAGAGTTTATTAGGCATTTTCATGATATTCACTTGTGTATTCAGTTGGAGTTACGGAAGCGTTTTTGTTTCTAAGGCAGATTTACCTAAAAACTTTTTTGTAACCACCGGGTATCAGATGTTAACTGCGGGACTACTTTTAGCCATTGCTAGTTTAAGTTTTAATGAAGTTTGGCTATCTCCTTTATCTTGGAGTTTTAATGTATTGGTTTGTATGGTCTTATTGATTTTCTTAGGCGGTATTGTCGCTTTTACCTCCTTTAATTACTTATTAAAAGTAGTTTCTACAGAAAAAGTATCAACTTCTTCTTATGTAAATCCTGTTGTGGCCATATTTTTAGGATGGTATGTTTTAGATGAAAAATTAACAGTCCAATCTATGGTTGCCTCGGCAATTATATTAACAGGCGTTTATTTTATTAATTCACGCAAAAGAAGGTAAACCTATTAGAATATCCAAAAACTTGAACAACTTCTCCCTAATCAATGTAAAAAGAATAACATATAGTTACTCTTAGTGATACGTTTCATTCAGCAACTAAAAGGTCTTTGAGATACATGACTTTTATCCTCTTTTTTCTAAAACGTTTTAGACGCTATTGTTAAAAGACTAATTTTTCCGCCAAATACTTTGATGTATATGATTTTTTATTTCTTGCTAATTCTTCTGGAGTTCCCTGAAAGATAAGACTTCCTCCATTTTTACCGCCTTCTAAACCTAAATCGATAATATAATCTGCACATTTAATAAGTTCTATATTGTGTTCAATGACAATAATAGAATGTCCTTTATCAATTAACGCATTAAAAGATGCCAATAATTTTTTAATATCATGAAAATGCAAACCAGTTGTAGGTTCATCAAAAATAAATAAAGCTTTGTCTTTGGTATTTCCTTTTACTAAAAACGATGCTAATTTAATTCTTTGCGCTTCTCCACCTGATAGAGTAGAAGAGGACTGTCCTAATTGAACATACCCCAAACCAACAGCTTGCAAAGGTTTTAATTTATTGGCAATTTTTGTGACTAAATTTTCAGAGAAGAAAGCAATAGCATCATCAATCGTAAGGTTTAAAATATCATCAATGGATTTTCCATCAAATTTTACTTCTAAAACTTCCTTCTTAAAACGTTTACCATTACAAACATCACATTCTAAATGCACATCTGCCATAAATTGCATTTCAATCGTAACTTCGCCTTCCCCTTTACAAACTTCACAGCGTCCGCCTTCTACATTAAAAGAAAAATGTTTGGGTTTATAGTTTCTTATTTTTGACAATTTTTGATTGGAAAATAAAGCTCTAATATCATCATAAGCCTTTATATAAGTAACAGGATTAGAACGTGAAGAACGGCCAATAGGATTTTGATCGATAAATTCTACATGTTTTAAATTCTCAAAATTTCCTTCAATAGCTGTATGTTGTCCAATTTTATCGCCATAACCAACCAGCTTTTTTTGCATGGTAGGATATAAAATACTCTTCACTAAGGTGCTTTTTCCAGAGCCTGAAACCCCTGTAATGACAGACAAACAATTCAACGGAAACGTCACATCTATATTTTGTAAATTATGTTCTCTTGCACCAATAATTTGAATGTTATTTTTGGATGTTCTCCGTTTTGTAGGAACTTCAATTTTTAATTCCTCATTTAAATATTTAGCTGTTAAAGAATCTGATTTTAAGATTTCCTCAAAATTTCCTTCCGCAACAACATGCCCTCCGTAAGTTCCTGCTTCTGGACCAATATCAATAATATAATCGGCTTCTTTCATGATATCTTCATCATGTTCAACAACAACTACTGTATTTCCTAAATCACGCAAATCTTTTAAAACACCAATTAAACGCTCGGTATCTTTTGGATGTAAACCAATACTCGGTTCATCTAAAATATACATGGAGCCCACTAAAGAACTGCCCAATGAAGTTGCTAAATTAATACGCTGACTTTCTCCACCAGAGAGCGTATTAGATGTTCTGTTGATGGTTAAATAATTTAAACCAACATCGGTTAAAAACTTTAAACGATTGTTAATTTCTGTCAACAAACGTTTCGCGATTTCTACATCGTATTTATCTAATTTTAATTCCTTAAAAAAAACGGATAATTCATCTAAAGGAAGCGTAACCAAGTCTGAAATTGTTTTTCCGTCAATTTTTACATAATTGGTTTCTTCTCGCAAGCGTTTCCCGTTGCATTTGGTACATTTTGTTTTTCCGCGGTAGCGAGAAAGCATAACTCTATTCTGAATCTTATAACTTTTTTCTTCTAAAATCCTAAAAAAATGATGAATTCCGTTAAAGTTTTTGTTACCATTCCAGACTAATTCTTTTTGTTTTTCTGATAATTGAAACCAAGGTTTGTGAATCGGAATATCAAATTGATATGCAACGGAAATTAAATCTTCTTTATAATGAATGTAAGAAGGTGTTTTGAAAGGAAAAATAGCGTCATCGAAAATAGATAGGCCCGTATTAGGAATGACCAATTCTTCATCAATTCCGATGACATTTCCGTAACCTTCACAAGTTGGGCAAGCGCCGTAAGGATTGTTAAAACTGAATAAATGTGTATTAGGTTCTAAAAAAGACATACCGTCTAAATCGAACTTGTTACTAAATTCACTTACTTTATTATCTGCTAAATTCTCGATAAAACAAATCCCTTTTCCCTCAAAAAAAGCAGTTTGAATAGCATCTGCTAATCTGTTGAGAAAATCCTCATCATCTTTTGTAATTACTCTATCAACTACTAAAAATAAAGGTTCGTTTTTGTAGGTATCTTTAGGGAAATCTGCAATTTTATAAACCGTATCTTGCCATTTTAAACGCGCATAGCCTTGTTGTTCTAAAACTTGTAAAACAGTTTTTAAATCTCGATTTTCATCAATTGTAATAGGCGCTAGTAATAAAAGTTTGGTTTTTATATCAAATTTTTTTACAAAATTGACAACATCAGAAGTGGTGTCTTTTTTTACTTCTTTACCAGAAATAGGAGAGAAGGTTTTACCAATTCTAGCATACAATAGTTTTATGTAATCGTAAATTTCTGTGGATGTGCCTACTGTAGAACGCGGGTTTGTAGAATTTACTTTTTGCTCAATAGCAATTGCAGGTGAAATTCCTTTTATATAATCTACTTTAGGTTTGTTTAATTTTCCTAAAAATTGACGGGCGTAAGAAGATAGACTTTCTACATAGCGCCGTTGACCTTCTGCGTATAAAGTATCAAAAGCCAAAGACGATTTTCCAGAACCAGAAAGTCCTGTTATAACAACCAACTTATTTCTAGGAATAATAACATCAATATTTTTTAAATTATGCAGTTTTGCTCCTTTAATAATGATGTTTTCTTTAGGGCTTATTGTGGAAATATCAGGCTTCATTCTTCTAAAATATAAGCTATAAAAATACCACTAATTTAAGTGACTTTAAAAAAAGATTGAGATTGAATTTGTTAAAAAACTTGTTGGTCTAAAAATAAATTCTATCTTTGAATAGTAATAAACACAAAACTAGAGGCGTATACATAAAAAACTACTTTTAAATTATTGACAAAATAATAAATTGAAAGAACTTCTTGTTCTTTAAAAGGTAGTTATGGTGGAAAAGAAAACTGTTACGGATAGTACTTTAGTAAGTGATTATATTCAAGGAAATGAAGCCGCTTTAGGCATCTTAATAAAAAGACATCAGCAAAGGTTATTTAGCTTTATTTACAGTAAAGTGAAAGATAGTGATGTTACTGAAGATGTTTTTCAAGACACTTTTATTAAAGTAATCAAAACTCTTAAAAAAGGAAATTACAACGAGGAAGGTAAATTTTTGCCATGGGTTATGAGAATTGCTCATAATTTGGTCATCGATCATTTTAGAAGATCGAAAAGAATGCCCTCTTTTAAAAACACAGATGAGTTTGATATTTTTTCTGTTTTAGGTGATGGTAATTTGAATGCCGAAAAAAAAATCATACAAGAACAGATTTATGCTGATGTTAGAGAACTTATAAATGAGCTGCCAGAAGAACAAAAAGAAGTTTTGGTAATGCGCATGTATAAAGATATGAGCTTCAAAGAAATTAGCGAAAATACAGGGGTTAGCATCAATACGGCATTGGGTAGAATGCGTTATGCGCTCATAAATATGCGAAAACTAATAGAAAAGCATAAAATTATTTTAGTAAACTAACAATAAAGTTAAAAATATGTCGTTACTAATTTATAACCAACAAATTAAACCACATATATGATACAACTTTACTCAAAAAAGTCATCACAAATTAAGATGCAACCGAAAAATGAAACAGTTCAATTTTTGATTAATTTTTCCAAATCGCTAACTATTGTAAAAATTAAATCAAAAGATTTCATTGAATTGAATTTGAATTAAAGTGGATAAAGTCTCAACTAGCGTTGAGACTTTTTTTGAGTCCTTTTTTTCTTTTATAAAATTCCCTAAAGGGGAAAATTCACCTTGTTTATAAAAATAAAATATTGTTCAACAACTTTTAATAAGCTTTTGAAAACTCGAAAAATAATACCTACAAGCAACTAAATCTTGGGCGATACATAACATTTTTCTGAATCTCTCAGATTTTCCTTTGTGGATTTCTTTAAAGTAACCTCATAATTAAGGACTTTAGATCATTTATCATTAGAAATTACTATCATAAAATGCGCCTTTCCCCTTTCTATTTCAACTAAAAAAGAAACAGTAACTAAGGTTACGCTTAATTTTTTAATTTTCTATAAAGAAAAAAATCATCATTTTTTGTGATGGTAATTTTAAACAAATTAGTATTTACTTTCTACCTTCGTAATACTCATTCAAAACAGTTTTTCTACCTATCGTTTTTGTAATAATATCGCTGTCTAAATTCCACCCTCTTGCAGGGGAGAAATCACGACCATACCAAATAATTTGTAAATGTAAATCGTTCCATAATTCTTTTGGAAACAAGCGTTTGGCATCTTTTTCTGTTTTTGTTACATTTTTACCATTGGTTAAATTCCAACGATACATTAATCTATGAATATGTGTGTCTACAGGGAAAGCAGGAACACCAAAAGCTTGACTCATCACAACACTTGCCGTTTTATGACCAACGGCCGGTAATTCTTCTAAACCTTCAAAAGATTGCGGAACTTCGCCATTATATTTATCAATTATAATTTTAGATAAACCATAAATTCCCTTACTTTTCATTGGTGATAAGCCACAAGGACGAATAATTTCCTTAATTTCTTCTACAGACATTTTTACCATATCAAAAGGATTATCTGCTTTAGCGAATAATAAAGGTGTAATTCTATTGACCCGAACATCTGTACATTGTGCTGATAACAAAACAGCAATTAAAAGTGTATAAGCGTCTTTATGGTCTAAAGGAATTGGAATTTCTGGATATAATTTGTTTAACGTATCAATTACAAATTGTACTTTTTCTAACTTGGTCATATATAGTTTCTAAAATTGTAAAGTTAAAAGTTTCTAAAGATTTACACATTGTTAACTAAAAAGTTTTTTGTCCCATTTTTACTTTTTAACTTTCCCCATTATAAACTTTTAAACTAAATTTATGACATCATTAAAAATAGGAGATAAGGCTCCACAATTTGAAGCAAAAAACCAAGAAGGAAACATTATTAAATTAGCAGATTATACAGGTAAAAAATTAGTTTTATTCTTTTATCCAAAAGCAAGTACACCAGGTTGTACCAATGAAGCGTGCGATTTAAGAGATAATTATCAATCTTTTTTAGCAAAAGGGTATAATGTATTAGGAGTCAGTGCAGATTCTGCAAAAAGACAACAAAATTTTATAAACAAATACGAGTTACCTTTTCCGCTTTTAGCAGATGAGGATAAAGCCGTTATTGAAGCGTTTAATGTTTGGGGACCTAAAAAATTTATGGGAAAAGAGTATGATGGAATTCATAGAACTACTTTTGTT
>JBNMNV010000147.1:0-7502 GCA_051278125.1 Polaribacter sp.
GGGGTGACAATATATTGAATAATTTGCCCTGCATACAAGGGTCTGTCTGCCCCAGATTCTATATTGAAACCCATATAATCTGGAGTGATAATTTTTAAATTTTTTGGGTTCGATAAAAAATCCCAAGCATCATCTAAGGATATTGGGAATTTTTGTTTTCTATGAAAGGTGTAGATTTTCATTCATCTTTATTTTAATACAGATTCTATCTCAGTAGATTTCTGATTTGTAATTAAATCATTTATGCCATCCCAAAGATGTATTCTCTTTAACAAGGCTTGTTTTGCTGTACGTTGTGCATTATGCCATTTTTGGTCATCATTACCACAAAGTTCAGTAACCATTTGTAATGAAATTGGTCCATGTTCATCGCCATCTAATTCTATATGGCGTTCTAAATAATATTTTAGTTTATTGTATGCTGTATTATTGGTGTCAGCATTTTTTAAAATTTCTATAAACATATCTGGTATCAAATCTTCTCTACCAAAAGTAAAGGCTGCAGCAATACGATGAGGTTCATTTGTATCTATTACAGAAAAAGTATACCTAACAAAGTCGGCAATTCTTTTGTCTAATTGAATTTCACTTAAAGCATAATCTACCGTATTTCCGGAACTGATTAAGGTTATAAATTGATTGATTTTAGAAGTGTCTGCATTGAGTTGAGACATCGCATCCATATACATTTCAAAATGACTTTTTGGGGTATTAATTTCGTTTAGATCACTTTCTTCTCCGTGTACAATTTCATTAATAAATCTTGATAATAAAGGGTTTTTAGCAGGAATCCAAGGCAATTGTACGCAGGTAAGATGGTTTTGTAAACTTTTTAAAAGCGACATAAAATCCCAAACTGCAAAAACGTGATGTTCCATAAAAATTTTAATATCATTAATCGTATTTAAATTTTTATAGAGTTTGTGATTTTGAAGTTGAACTCTTAACTCTAAAATTTCGTTTTCTATGTTTTGTATGCGTTCCATTTTATAATAATATAAATTAATTATGTACTAAAACATATAAGTTTAAAGAAGTTGCGATGCATAACCAAATAATATGAGGCAACAAGAGATATTTGTAATTATTCGTTTTTTTACTGAGTTTTAAAAAGTAAATAAATAGGAGGGAAGTTAATAAAGTGATGTTTATTAACCCAAATACAACCCAATGTTGGTTAAAGAAAATAAAATTCCAACTCACGTTTAACAGAAACTGAATCAGAAAAATAATTTTCATTTTCAGCGTGTTTTCAACTAAAAAAAGTTTTCCTAAATAGATAGAAAAACAAATCATAATAGTTGTCCAAGCTGCACCAAAAACCCAACCTGGAGGTGTCCATGGTGCTTTTTTTAAGTTGCTATACCAATCTGTAATCGGTCCATTATCCATCAACCAATTTCCAAGGACTAAGCCACCAAAGTTTATCACTAAAAACAAAATGGTTAGCTTAGCTTGTTTCATTTTTATTTAGCTTGTAATGCCTCAATTTCTTTTAAAAGATTGTCGGCTTCTAAATATTTTTGATCGCTATCGCTTCTATTAATAGATTGTAGTTTAAAACCTTCTTCCATTAATTTTTTATATTTTTCTTGCAATTTTTCGACTTCAGATTTCTTTTTAAATAGACCAAACATTTGTTTTTATTTTAAGTGTTTTGTAATTTTAGAACTCAATGGTTTTGTAATTGAAAAGTAATAATCAATTAATTTTCCTTCAGGAGATACTAAATATTTTTGAAAGTTCCATTTTACGGAAGAACTTTTTGTGTCGTTGAAACTTTTAGAAGTTAACCACGCATATAAAGAATGTTGATTTTGCCCTTTAACATCTACTTTTTCTGTAATTAAAAAAGAAACGCCGTAATTTACTTGACAAAATTCTTGAATTTCATCAGAGCTACCAGGTTCTTGTTTTCCAAACTGATTACAAGGTACTCCAATAACTACCAAATTGTCTTTATATTCTTGATGTAATTTTTCTAAATCTTTATATTGTGGTGTAAAACCACATTTAGAAGCCACATTTACGAATAGAATGTGTTTTCCTTTAAAATCAGATAACCGTATAGGATTGTTTTGGAGACTATTCATCTCTATTTTATAAATATCAGTCATAAATATATTTTATATTTTAAAACTTACAATTCCGCAATCTAGTTCAAAAATTTGACCTGAAATTGATGCTGCTTTATCAGAGATTAAAAAAGTTGCCATGTCTGCAACTTCTTCAGGTTGTAAATATTTTTTTAGTGGATGACGTTCTGTGATATTTTCTATCATTCTATCGTTCCTCAATAATTTAGATGCTAAATCTGTATTTGTTACAGTAGGTGCAATGGCATTTACACGAATTGTAGGCGCTAATTCTGCGCCTAAAGATTTTGTGAGCCCTTCAACTGCAGATTTTGCTGCGGCAACACTTGCGTGAAAGGGCATCCCTAATTTAGCTGCAACTGTACTAAATAATACTATAGAAGGCTTGTTCCCTTTTTTAAGAGAAGGTAAAAAATGTTGTATTGCTTTTACAGCCCCAATCACATTAATTTCGAAGTCGTTTCTGAAATCTTCTAGTTTTAATCTTGCAATTGGTTTTAAATTGATACTTCCTGGACAGTAAATAAGACTGTCTATTTCTTCTATTGGAGGTAAATCATCTAGAAGAATATCTAAAGAAAAATGAGTAAGATTTTGATGAGGTTCTAAAGTGTCTGATCTACTGATGTTAATTACTTTATGTTCCTTGATTAAAGATGTTATAATTGCTTTACCAATTCCTTTACTACCTCCGATTACTACTATTTTCTTCATATTTGTGTTTATCGTCTTCCTTTCAAGCGTTTTTCAATTTTTTGTTTTACAGCTGTTAAACGCTTCATTTGATCCATAATTTCTGGATCTTTTTCTAATTTATATACCTCATTTAGCTCTAAAATAAGGGCTTTAACTTCTCTAGATGCTAAAATTCTATCACTCGTTGTTTTAAATGAGAATTTTCTATGTTCAAATTCTAACGCTCTTTCTAATAATTCCATTCTTTATTTCTCTGTTTTTTCTAATTTTCGAATATAATTATAAAAGTTAGAATTCCAAGAAAAATATGCATATATTATGCAGTAAGTGGTTTTCCCTTTAAACGCTTTTCAATTCGCTGTTTTATAACGGTTAAACGCTTCATAATGTCCATGATTTTAGCATCTTTATTTTTTTTATAGATTTCATTTAAACTTAAAATTAAGTCTTTTGCCTCTCTCGCCGCCATAATACGATCACTCGTTGTAGGAAATCTCATTTTTCTTGTTTCAAATTCTAACGCTCTGTTTACTAATTCCATAATTTAATACTTTAAGGTGTTTTGTAATTCTGCAATTTTTGATTGCTTTTTAAATTCGCCTCCAAAATAAGACGTAACCGTGGAGGAAGTATCATCTTTTATTCCTCTTGACGAAACACATAAGTGTTTCGCATCGATAATAACAGCAACATTTTCTGTGTTTAGCACAGCTTTTAATTCTGCGGCAATTTGGTTGGTTAATCGCTCTTGAACTTGTGGGCGTTTTCCGTAATACTGAACAATTCTATTTAATTTAGATAATCCTATTACTTTTCCTGAAGAAATATAAGCAACATGCGCCTTTCCTATAATCGGCACAAAATGATGTTCGCAGTTCGAGTAAAAAGTGATATTTTTTTCAACCAACATTTGGTTGTATTGATATTTGTTCTCAAACAAAGAAACTTCTGGTTTATTAGCAGGATTTAGTCCCGAAAACATTTCATCAATATACATTTTAGCGACTCTTTTTGGAGTTCCTTTAAGAGAATCATCCGTGAGATCTAAACCCATTACATTCATGATTTCTTCAAATAAAATGCTAATTTTTTCTTTTTTTTCTTCGTCAGAAAGTTCAAAAGCATCTAACCTCATGGGGGTTTCTAAACCTGAATATAAATGGTCATCACCAATTTCATTAATTGAAAAAGCGTGAAATTTTTTTGCTAATTGTTCTTTTTGAAATAATATGTCTGGAATCATTTTGTCTTTTTATATGCTGTCTTTAGGTACGCCAAACTTAAAAGCAAAGCACGGTTATTTATCTTTTTGCTACGGAGTTGTTCGAGATTGATTTTTGCCTAGAACATTTAAATCTTCCTTTTTCAAAAGTTCTTAATTTTTCATGTTTTGTTCTTCTTCCTTGCACTCTTTCTCGCCACATTTTAAAGCTGCTGCGCTTCATTTCTCGTCTCATCAAATCGATGACTTCTTGCTCTTTTAAGCCAAATTGAAACTGAATCGATTCGAAAGTGGTTCTGTCTTCCCAAGCCATTTCTATAATTCTGTCAATAGCTATGCTGTCTAATCCCTCCATAAATAACTTTAATTTATAGCGTCGTAAAACGAATAGTTGGTCTCATTCTCTATTTTTAAATCTAGTAGTTTGTCAAGAAACTTTTTGTTTTCTTGCAGTAATTTATTAACTTTAAATCTAACAAAGTTTCCTTGCCCATGAATACTATATCCGTTGGTTTTATAAATATGTAATTGATAAAAAGGAAGTGCCCAACTATAATTTTTTAATCCTTTTGTAATATGCACGATAATCCCTTTTTTTCTGATTTCTATATTACCATAATTGATATCCGAAACACTATTTAAAATATTTTTAAAACCAGGGCTAACATCCTCAATAACCATTCTTTTAGAGCCAACTCCTTTCATCTTTATAGCTTCTATAAAAGAGTAAGATTCACCTACTAAGTCAGTAATGGTAACTTTAGCATCTTTGTTTGCGTATGTTGTGTTAAAAATCATATTCAAAGATACAAAAAAGAAATTTTGTTTAGTCTATTTACCGTAAGTTTAAACAATAATTAACAAAAGATTATGAGATACATAAATGAGCATGAAGTGGCAGCCGCACTATTCGTTTTTTAACATTTTATTCCTGTCAGAAATTGTATGCTTTTTTAAGATTCTTTTATTTTCTAAAAGCACCTCAGGATCTTGTCTCATTTTATAGAGAATATCGCTTGCTTTCTTTCGCGTTAACTTAATATCTACAATAGGTTTTGGGTAATCTGTACCTAATTCAAAATTGCTAAACTGCTGATCTAGCGGAGTCATTAAATAGGGTTCATGAATGAATGGTGTAGAAAGTTGTGCCAATTCAGGAACCCATTTTTTGATAAAAGTAGCATCGGCATCATGCTCAATACTGTTTTTTATAGGGTTGTAAATTCTAATATTATTAATACCAGTTTCTGCTGCTTGCATTTGCATTTGCGGAAAATGTATGCCGGGTTCAAAATCCAAAAAATTTTGTGATAAATGGTGGGTAGCATCTTGCCAAGGTTGCCAAAGAATATGTGTAAAAAAGGAAACTAACATCGATCGCATTCTAAAGTTTAAGTATCCCGTTTCATTTAAACAGCGCATACTCGCATCTACCAAAGGAAAACCTGTTTGTCCTTCTTTCCAAGCTATTTGATATTTTTTAGAAACACTCTTTTTTAGCTTATGGTAACCTTTATTCACGCTTGCTTCTTGCATAGTGTGCTCCATTTCAAACTTTTGAATAAAATGGGCTTGCCAGCGTAATCTCGAGATAAAAGCTGCTAAATGTCTTTTGTTTGAATCATTTTTATAAGCCAATGCTTTTTGAAAAACTTGACGAATAGAAATATTCCCCCAGGCTATATAAGGCGATAATCTGCTAGAACTTTCTCTAGACAGCGCTGGTTTAGAAATGTGAAACATATAATTTTGATGACGTGTTTCAAAAAAACTATTTGCATATTTCCATGCCATTTTAGCCCCTCCTTTTTGAAAAACTTTATCATTAGGAGTTTGTAAATCTGTAACAAAAAAGGCTCTTTCTAGTTTTTTAATTTCATCAATAGATAAAAAGTTAGGGCTTTCTAGTCGATAGTCAAATTGTGTTTGATACATGTATTCATCCCATTTATCAAACCAATCATTTCTATTTAATAAGCCTCGTAGCACTCCGTTATTATTGTTTTCTATCCAATTTATTGAATTGTTTCTACAATACCTTATAAAATCTTTATCTCGGGTGTATGTAATTAACAATCCTGTTTCTTGATGCGAAAAAACGGTATCAATTTTGTAATAGTTTAAAAGTTGATTACAAGTTGTTACCACTTCTGATGTTACACACAATACTTTTGTGTTGAACGCCATTAAATCTTCATTTAGATCTTTGATAGATTGTTTTATAAATTTCCAATGCCGTTCTGAATAATGAGGATCTGCAAGTAAAGATTTCTCAAAAACATATAAAAATAAAGTGCGTTTGTTTGTTTTTAAGGCGTTAAAAATCGCCTCATTATCTTGTAAACGTAGATCTCGTTTTAACCAAATTATATTTATTTCTTCGTTAATATTCATCTATATTTTTAATAATATGATTCGCTTTTTCTTTGATTTTACTTCTATCTTCGGATGACATTTTGTTGAGTAGGCTGTACATCATTTTCATTCTAAAATTCGATGCTAATTTTTCTTTTTTTTCATCTAAAAAGTTCCAATACAACGTATTAAACGGACAAGAATCATCCTCTAATTTTGTCTTTTTATTGTAAGTACATCCATCACAGTAATTACTCATTTTATGAATGTAGCTTCCACTGGAAACGTAAGGCTTTGTAGCAATTTTACCACCGTCTGCAAACTGACTCATACCTCTCGTATTGGGCAGCTGCACCCATTCTATGGCATCCACATAAACACCTAAATACCACGCATCAATCTCATCAGGATTTACTTGCGCTAACAAGGCAAAATTACCTGTAATCATTAAACGTTGAATGTGGTGCGCATAGCCATTATCCAAGGAATTATGAACGGCGTTTTTTAGGCAGTTCATTTTGGTGTTGCCTGTCCAAAAGAAATCAGGTAGCTTGTTCTTATTGTCTAAGAAATTTTCTTGTTTATAAGAGGGCATCAACATCCAATACATACCACGCATATATTCGCGCCAACCAATAATTTGTCTTATAAAACCCTCTACTTGAGAGATGTCAATTTCATCTTTACGCGCTCTATAGGTTTTTAAAGTTGCCACTACAATTTCATTAGGCGAAATCATTTTGGTGTTCAGGGCGAAAGATAATTTGGAATGGAATAAATACCAATTATCGGTATGCATGGCATCTTGAAAATCACCAAAATGAATTAATAAATGTTCACAGAAATACGCTAATTGCTCTAAAGACTGTGCTCTAGAAATAGGGTATTCAAAATATTTTGGATTGATTTTTCCGATTGATTTTACCCCTGATTTTTCAAGTTCAGCAACAATTTCTGATACATCATTATCGAAGTTTTTTGGAGGTGGAATAAACGTATCTCCTTTCCATTTTTTACGGTTGCTTGCATCAAAATTCCATTTGCCACCCTCGGGTTGTGCAGCTACCATTAAAATCTGATGTTTCTTACGCATATCTCGATAAAAATTTTCCATCAGGAAAGTTTTCTTTCCT
>JBNMNV010000148.1:0-7378 GCA_051278125.1 Polaribacter sp.
AAATTTGAAATTCCTGAAGAAGACCTGAAAAGAATACCAAAAGACGGTGCTTTTATTACCATATCTAACCATCCTTTAGGCGGAATTGACGGTGTTTTATTGCTTAAATTATTGATAGAAAAAAGAGCTGATTATAAAATAATTGCTAATTTTTTATTGCATAGAATCGAGCCTTTAAAACCCTATGTAATGCCAGTAAATCCTTTTGAAAAAAGGAAGGATGCAAAATCTAGTGTTGCCGGAATTAAAAGTGCCTTATTGCATTTAAAAGAAGGAAAACCTTTAGGTGTTTTTCCTGCCGGAGAAGTCTCAACATACAAAGACGGGAAATTAAAAGTAGATAAACCTTGGGAGGATGGTGCTGTGCGTTTTATTAAAAAAGCAAATGTTCCGATAATTCCTATTTATTTCCATGCCAAAAATACACGTCTTTTTTACTTTTTATCAAAAATATCAGACACCTTAAGAACCGCAAAATTACCATCAGAAGTAATGTCTCAAAAAGGTCGGGTAATTAGAGTGAGGATAGGAAAACCTATTACAGTTAAAGATCAAAATGAGTTTCTAGAAATACCTGCTTTTGGCAATTTTATTAGAAAGAAAACATACATGCTAGCGAATTCTTTTGAGAAAAAGTTAAAACTTTTATCTACTGAAAAAATAAAGATTAAAAGACCTGCTAAAAAAATTACCTCTCAAAGAAGTACCTTTTTATTTAAGAATGAAGTAGACGCTTTAAGAGAAAATAATGGCCATTTATTAGAAAGTAAAAATTATGAAGTCTTTTTTGCGAGGGCGAAAGATATTCCTAATTTATTGCACGAGATGGGTAGACTGCGCGAAATTACTTTTAGAGAAGTAGGTGAGGGTACTAATAAAGCGATTGATTTAGATATTTATGATAAATATTATCATCATTTATTTTTGTGGGATAGCGTAGCCAATTGTTTAGTAGGATCCTATAGAATGGGCCTTGGCAAAGAAATCTATAAAAAATATGGTATTAATGGATTTTATGTACAAACCTTGTTCAGGATAGAACCAGAATTGCATCAAATGATGGAGAATACCATAGAAATGGGGCGTGCTTTTATCATTAAAGAATATCAACAAAGACCAATGCCTTTATTTTTGCTTTGGAAAGGAATTGTGCATGTAACTCTTCGCTACCCTGAATATAGATATTTAATGGGTGGGGTTTCTATTAGCAATCAGTTTTCAGACTTTTCTAAATCATTGATGATTGAGTTTATGAAATCTCATTATTACGATCCGTATATTGCTCAATATATTAATGCAAAGAAAGAATACAAAGTAAAATTAAAGGATGCCGACAAAGATTTTGTGTTTGATGCTACAAAAGCAGACATGCAAAAATTTGATAAAATTATTGATGAGTTAGAACCAGGTCCTTTAAGAATTCCTGTATTATTAAAAAAATATGTGAAGCAAAATGCTCGCTTGGTAGCGTTTAACGTAGATCCTAAATTTAACAATGCTGTAGATGGTTTGATGTATATTAAAGTAGCAGACATCCCTGAAAGTACTGTAAAACCTGTGATGGAGGAGTTTCAAGCAGAGTTGGAAAAGAAAGCTGCAGAACTGCAGAATAAGTAGTTTTTTATAGTTTACAGCAACCTATTTTATAACTGGAAATAGTAAAAAACAAGGCCAGAGAAAATTAGGGTTCCTGTAAATTGTTCGTATTTGCTTTGGATGAACAATTAACAAAAGAAGAAACGCTGTTTGTTTTGGACAGCATTATCAAGATGTTTTAAAAGACCAAAAGGGTAGTTCTCATCAAAACATTCGTAATTTTATGGTTACAGGTTTTAATGGTTCAACTTTTCATAATACAGCATTAAAAATAAAAGAATAATCTATGAAGTTCGCATTGGGTTTTTATAAAATTTCTCTTCTTTTAATTCTATTTTTTAATAGCCCCTTTACTGCTCAAAATAAATCCATTAAAGTTTTATTTGTAGGGAATAGTTTTACCTATTATAATAATTTGCCCCATGTAGTTTCCGCCATGGCAAAATCGCAAGGATATGCAATTGATACAAGACATTCAACTGTTGGAAACGCAACTTTAAAAGAACATTGGAAAAGCAAACGAGGCGCGCAAACTCGTAAAATGATTGAAGATGAACAATGGGATTATGTGATTTTTAACAATCATAGTTTAAGTACCATCAAGAAACCAAAAGATTTTATAGAATACAGCAAAAAATTTGCTGATTTGGTCAAAGAAAAAGGAGCTGAACCTATTTTTATGATGACTTGGGCTTATAAATCAAATCCTTTGATGTTATTAGAAATTGAAAAAAAGTATCAAGAATTGAGTGTACTTTCAGAAACAGCTATTATTCCATGCGGATCTCTTTTTGCGGCATCATTGCAAAATAGGCCAGATTTGGAATTGTTTCATGATAATAAACATCCATCGCAAAACGGAACTTATCTTTTAGGCTTGTCTTTTTACAAATATTTTATTGGCAAAAAAATCACTTACATTCCTGAAAACCTATCTACTTTAGATAAAAATGGACAAAGACTTTATTTACTTTTTACAAAACCAAAAGATGCCAATTTCATGCAAAAATTAGTAGCTAAATTTCCTTATAAGGTTAGAGAATAAAAAAATAAAGCGGTTATTGTTTTGTGAAATAAATGCATATTCATTCTAAAGTAGGTGGTTTAAATATGATTCCTTCTTGGGTATCCTGGTTTCTTTACGAAGATCAAAAAAATAAACTTTATATATATTGTTCAGATAAAAACTATCTTTATTCCTTTAAAAAAAAGATTATGCATAAACATCTCATTCCTATTTTACTTTCCACGTTCCTGTTTATCAATTGTAAAAATGATTCTCAGAAAATATTAAATACAGAAACCTATTCAGATATCATCAATCAAGAATTTACAGGTGATTTAGCTTTTGAAACGACTTCTTTTGTCGAAAAATACTGGAGAGTGGTTGGGAATACAGGCTTTAATAAAAGTATTTATAAAATTGCGGAAGAACTTGAAAAAGCAGGATATATTTTAGAAGAAAATGCAACAGAATCTACTATACTAACCTACCGAATAGAAAAGCGACCACTTAAAAAGTTCACATGGGAACCTGAAGATGCTCTGGTCACCATCAACAATGAAAAAGAACCATTACTACAGCATGCAACCAACAGAAACATGATTGCTTTAAATTCTTACAGCACGCCTAAAGAAGGTGTTTCTGCAGAAGTTGTGTATATAAAAGATCTTGAAAAATTATCAAATATTGATCTAAAAGGAAAAATAGTTTTTGCGGAAACGAGTCCGTATCAACTTTTTAAAGTCGCAATTGTTGCTGGAAAAGCAGCAGGAATTATGACCTATAATAATCCTGGTTACTTACAACCCCAAAAAAATACAACTTCCATTCAGTTTCGTTCTATTCCGTTAGATACCATAAACAAACCTTGGGCAATTGCCTTGTCTTTTGCTGCAAAAGAACGTTTAAAAAAATCTTTGGAAAAAGGTAAAACGATGGTAAATGTAAAAATTGAAACCCATATTTATCCCTCTGAAGAATTGACCCTTGTTGCGGATATAAAAGGAAATGAAAAACCTAAAGAACGTTTGGTTTTTAGTGCCCACGTGCAAGAACCTGGTGCGAATGATAATGCCACCGGGGTTGGTGTGGCACTTGAAATGGCTTCGTTAACAGCGAAATACATCGAACAAAAACAATATCAACCTAAGAGAACATTAACCTTTTTATGGGGTGATGAAATTATATCTACCAGAAGATATGTAAAAGAAGATACTATTAGAGCTAAAGATATTAAATGGGGAATTTCTTTAGATATGGTTGGTGAAGATACCGAGAAAACTGGTGGCACTTTTTTGATTGAAAAAATGCCAGATCCTAGTGCCATTTGGACGCGTGGAAATGACAAACACACAGAATGGGGTGGTTCTAAAATGAATTTAGACCAAATGAAACCTCATTATTTAAATGATTTTTTAATAGATAAATTTAAAGCTCAAGGAAAAAGAGCCAATTGGGTTGTGAATACAAATCCGTTTGAAGGAGGAAGTGATCACGTTCCGTTTTTAAGAGAAAATATACCGAGTGTTTTATTTTGGCATTTTACAGATCAGTTTTATCACACAGATAATGATCGAATTGATAAAGTATCGAAAGCCACCTTAAAAAATGTCGGCACAACTGCCTTAATTGCTGCTTATACTCTTTTAAATGCTGATGAGAAAACAGCAATATCAATTTTGTCTGATTTAGAACAATCCGCTATTAGTAGATTAAATGAAGAGTTAAAACAGAGTAAGATTGCTCTTAATAAAGGAGATTCTTTAGCAACACAAATTGAAATTATTGATACTTGGAAAGATTGGTATCAAAAATCTTTTGCAACAACTTTAGATATGGTTTCTGACGAAAAGACGATGAATACTAAAATAGAACAATCTCAAAAACTCATAGATTCGATTTCTAAAATCATGATAACCAAACTAAAGCAATAAAAAAAGCCTCATCAATTTGATGAGGCTTTTATCTTTTTAGTCTAATCCACCTTTTCTTTTTGGTGATCGAGGCGTAGGCCATGTTCTTTGTTTTCCTGTCCTTGCACTTACAGGCATCACTATTTTTTCTCTTGATGTTCTTTCTGGATCTTCACTAGCCATATATGCCAAAATAGCTGTAAGAATTACGTTATTTTGAACATCATCAAAAACAATTTTATCATAGGTGTCTCTGTTGGTGTGCCAAGTATAATTCCAATAAGACCAACTTAAAGAACTTAAGCTAAATCCTGGAGCTCCTACAGCTACAAAGGCAGCATAATCTGAACCTCCACCCCCTGGAGTTCCTGGAAAAGTTGTTTCTATATGTTTGGTAATATCTTTAGGAACTGCAGCTAACCATCTTCCTAAATAATCATAAGAATGTAAAAAACCTTGTCCAGAAATGTTTACCACTCTTCCTGTTCCATTATCTTGATTGAACAATGCCTGCATGTTATCTACAATTTCTGGATGATCTTCTACAAAAGCTCTAGAACCATTTAGTCCTTGCTCCTCACTTCCCCAATGACCTACTAAAATAGTTCTCTTTGGGTTAGGATAAATTTTCTTTAAAATACGTAAAGCTTCCATCATTACTAAGGTACCTGTACCATTATCTGTAGCACCTGTTCCTCCATCCCAAGAATCGAAATGGGCAGAAAGAATTACATATTCATCTGGTTTTTCAGTTCCTTTAATTTCTGCAATAGTGTTAAATGTTGGAACAGCTCCTAATTCTTTAGACTTTGCAATAATATGAACTTGTGGTTTATCTCCATACTCTACCATTCTATATAACATTCCATAATCTTCTAATTCTATATCTACTGTAGGAATTTTTTTAGTACTTGCACTAAAAATTTTATTAACTCCAAATCCACTAGACCATCTAGAGGATACAATACCCACAGCTCCAGCTTTTTCTAATTCTTCTGTTAATTTTCTTCCATAACCTATATTACTCAAGTTTTGTCTCCATACTTTAGTTTGCTCATCTCTATTTTTTTTCATTTTTTCAAAAGATTCTTCTGTGGCGAACTCTTCCCAATTATAATCAGGTCTTCCTGTAGGTTGTGGCATAGAAGTCATTACTAGTTTGCCTTTTACAGAAGGTAACCATTTGTTAAATTCTTCTTGATTTGCGACTTCTGGTAAAACAACCAATGATGCTGTTACCCCTTTATCAGAAGTTCCAGGATTCCAGGCTAATTGTGTGCCTTTTAAAGATTGAACCCGAGGATATACCATATCTATATGTGTTATTCCACGTTCCCAACCTCTCCATTCACCCCACTTTTCATTTCTGGCAGAAATATCCCAAGACTTGTATTTAGCAACAGCCCAATCATTGGCTTGCTTCATTTGCGGCGTTCCAACCAATCTTGGACCAATAACATCCATTAATTCGTGACCTAAGTTTTCTAATTGAGAGTTATTATTCGCTTCTTTAATAATTCCTTCAATAATTGCCTCCTTATCTTGAGCAACTAGCGCCAAAGTTGATAGGAAAAATAATAGCGAAATTTTAAAAATTTTCTTCATAATATATTTGATTAGTTAATTGATTAATATTTAGAACCATCGTGCTTCCCAACTTCAAAACCATGTTTTCCTAAAAATTGATTTCCGCTGTCTATAGCATCTTCTTCTAAAGTTGTTCCCATGGAATCATTCCATCTATTTAAATAGCCAAAAAGAGAGATTACCCCTAACATTTCTACAATTTCACCTTCATCCCAATAAGTATACAATGCTTTTTTAATAGCTGCATCTACTGCATTTGGAACCATAGACGCCGCTAAAGAAAAATCTAAAGCTGCTCTTTCTGCATTAGAAAAAGCGCTGTGCGTTTTGTACTCCCAAATATTATCTAGTTGCTCCTGTTCGGCTCCATAACGCTCTGCGGCTCTAATGGCATGCGCTTGGCAGTATCTGCAGCCGGTTGCATTGCTAGAAATCCAAGCAATCATTCTTTTTAAAGCAGATGTTACACGACCTTCATTTGCCATGACAGCTTTATTTAAATTGATAAAAGCTTTAGAAATTGCAGGTCTTCTTTGCATGGTTAAAACCGAATTCGGACAAAAACCTAACGTTTCATTAAAGAATTCAGCCAATTCTTTGGTTTCTAAATCGTGTTCTGCTGAAAGTGGAGTTACTAATGCCATAATTTTATTTTCTTATTAAACTAAAATATCCTGTTTTTTCTATTAAAAAGCCATTAATATCGGTTAAAGTAGCTTTAAACCAATAACTACTAGAAGGTACTGTTTTCCCTTGGTAAGTGCCGTTCCATCCTTTAGTATTATCATCAAATTTAAAAAGTAAAATACCAAATCTATTATAAATCTGAATATCTGAAGTGATGTAAAAGGTAGTATCAAACCCTGAGATGTTCCAAAAATCATTTTTGCCATCATCATTGGGTGTAAAGAATTTTGGGTATCCTAAAATTGAGAAAATATATTTTTCTGTTGCACATCCGCCTTTATCTCTTACAAATAATGTATGTAATCCTGAAGATAAATTTTCAAAAATACCTTCATTTTTATACGTTCCAAATTCATCGTCTAAAGCAAATTCATAATCGCCATTGCCTAAATTAGATTTTATTACCTGAATCAAATTGTTTTTAGAATCATCCACAATAATAACATCGTCTTTAGTAACGGTAGCTTTTTCAGAGTCTGTAACTAAAATGTTTGTTTCACCTGAGATACAACCCGCTTCAGAAATCGCGCTCACTGAATAATTTCCGGAAGAAGTTACGCTAATTGTTGGCAAATCTCCAGTTATAACACTA
>JBNMNV010000149.1:0-7369 GCA_051278125.1 Polaribacter sp.
CCAGGAAATATAATATCTTTTTTTGCAACTATCAAAGTGATTGGAGTTTTAATACATAGTGCTTCTTCCTTTTTAATGACAGGAATTGGGCTGAAATCCATATTAAAATATAAAAATACCTTTGATAAGTAATTATGGGCAAATTCATCTTTTTCAGAAAAGAGAGATTCCAAGAATTTTTCAAGATATTTAGTTTTTTGTGTTTTTATATATCGTTTCATAGGAATAAATATCTTAAACAATGCAATCAATGGGTTTCCATTTACTATAAAAGCAGGGGCAGATAAAAACACCTCTTTGATATTACTTTCATTCTGAATCAAAGTTTTAAGAATTATTAATCCACCGAAAGAGAAACCAGCCATAGTTACGTTTTTCAATTCAAGTTTATTTATTAGTTCGTTTATCCATAAACCGTAGCTATTGTCTTTCATGCTCAATCTGGTTTCTGCGCTTTTATTCGGTTGGGCTAATACATCTATTGCAAATATTTGAAATTTCTTTGAAAGAGTAGGATACGTCTCTAAAGCAATTGGTGCGCAGCCATTTGAACCGTGAATTATTATTAATGGAGGTTTTGTTAAGTCTCCAGCAACAATAATGTTGGTTTTTCCAAAATCAGTATCAATTACGCTGTATTTATACTCTATTTCTAATTCCTTTAGTTTTTGATTATAAAGATTTAATATTTCATTTTTTCCAAATTCTGACTTGTATAATGATTGCATTTTGTAGTTTTAGGACAAATTTACTAATAATAATTATTTAGGACAAGTTTACTAATGGTTAAAAAGAAAAAATTGATTTTAGAAGCTGCAAGAACTCTTTTTAATGAAAGAGGTTATAGTCAAGTAACTATAAGAATGATTGCTATAAAATTGAATATGAGTTCAGGAAACTTAAATTATCATTATAAAAAGCGAGAGGATATTTTTGAAGCTTTATATTTTGAAATGGTTTCAGAATTTGATGAGAGAATAAAAGATTTACCCAATATTGACGTGTCAATAGCTCAAATTAAAAACGATATCGAGCAAAGTATGAGAAGAATGATTCAGTATAAATATTTTTGGACAGATTTATATAACCTTATAGCTGTTAGCGATATAGTAAAGAAGCATTTTCAAGAGGTTTATAAAAATAGAATAGATGGTTGTTTGTTTTTATTTGAAAAAATGAAAGCTCAAAATTTAATGTCTGATTCTTCTTTTAAGTTTGAATATAATTTTTTGGCAGAAAGAATGGTAAATTATGGGAATACTTGGCTGTATTCTACAGGTCTTTATTCAAGTAAGTTGGAGCAAAAAGCAATAGGTAATCAAGTAAATGCACTTTTGACTATGTTGTATCCGTTTCTTGCGCCTAAAGGTCAAAATGAATTTAAAAATCTATTGCCAGAGTTTTTCGGTTAATGAATGCCAACGGTTAGGGTAAGAATAGTAAGGGATTTTAAACACGAACTTTTCAGTTTAGCACTTAGCGAATTTTTCAATTTTACCTTTTTAAATAAGTATGTAAAATTAAAAATTTTGTGATCTTTGTTAAATGCTTTGAACTTTGAATCTAGCACTGAAACCCTTATTATTTTTACACATTGTTGTAGCACGTATTTTAACTTCTTAATATTGCTTAAAAAACTCCCATATTTGATTATAAGCAACACTATCGGTTTGTTCGTCGGTAAAGCCATGACCAGTATTTAATGCTATGAGATATTTTATTTCATGACTATCATCACAATTAGAGAATGTGAATGAATTTAAAACGGTATTCCCCCAATTAAGATCTTCCTGAGTTGCAGTTGAATTGCAGTTGAAATGATTAGCCCAATTAAGAGCACTATTCTGCGCTGACATAAATGTTCCAACGGAATTCACCCCTCCATTTAACGGAATTACGCCATCAACTTCTCCGTTAACCTGAAAAACAGACATTGCTTTAGTAGGTGTTAGATCTCCTGTACTTAAGATTTGTTGACTAAAAAGCGGAGCTATAGCATTGAAATGACTTGTAGATTTCCCTAACAGGTTTACCATGCCCGAACCATTTGAAAAGCCTATGGCGTACGCTTTGGATGTGTCTATTAATGGAGAGGTTACTAATTGGTCGATAATTAAATCTACAAATTCTACATCATCAGCATTAGTAGGTTCAGAGCCTAAATTCCAAAACCCGCCATTACTTCCATTATTTGAATGTCCATTGGGAAAAACTCCAATAAATTCCTCAGAATTTATTAGTTCAATTATATTGTTATTGTACAAGAAATTTTGTCCAGAACCTCCTGCTCCATGAAAAAAGAATACAATTGGATAAGATAATGAGCTGTTTAAATTTTGTGGTGTTTTTACATACACTAATCTTGGAACAGAATTTCCGTCAATTGTTTGATTAATCGTCACTTCATTTGTTCCACCTATTAAATTTAAAATATCTGGTATATCCGTTGCCTTGTCGTCTTTTTTACAGCTTTGAATTAAGGAAATACAAAAAGCTATGGCAATTATTTTTTTCATTTTATGGCCCTGTTGTAAGTGGTTTTATTTTAATTTTATCTTTCCCTAAAATTAGGAATAAAAACCATGGATAGCTTGCCATAAGATAATATCAAGGTCTCTTTTCTTTAAGACTCCCGTTTTATATTGATGTATACATTTGTGTATGATCTTTGTAAAACGGAACAAAAACTCCGCTAGATGACTGAAAATCAACAATAATTCCGTTTAAAATTTGACTTTCTCAAAATTTTTACCTTGCATTGTTAATGTAGTTTTTAACGTTCTCAACGTGTGGATAGCGAGCTCTCAACGCTGATAAGCTAAACTTCTTGGGCAATATCCGACAGAAATAGTCGAATAATACCGTAATCCATTTTCAGTCATTTAGCGACTCCAATTTTTGTCCACAACAGTACTCACACATTCCTTGAAGAAGAGAACGATAGCGATGGCAAATTACTTACAACGACAACTGTATGTTGCGTTTGTTCAGTTTATTAATAGCTTAAAAGTAATAATTTTTGTGAGGCTTCCCAAGCTAAACATTGTTAAATAAGAAAAGACTTACCAAGCCCAAAAGCAAGAATGCAGCTTGCTACAAATTAGCTAAAAAACTGCTAGCAAAAATTATGGCACTAACTCACCTAATTCTCAAAAAACTAAAAATGCTTGCAACCCAAATGCAATATACAGAATGTTGGCATTTCGTTATTTGTTTTTAAGTAATCGTTCTTTTTCAAATTTTTCTGACCTTTTTATTTGCTCCTCTAAATTCCATACAAAGTCAAATCTGTTTTTTAGAAATTCAGCGATTGGTTCAAGTCCGATTTCTGCTCTTCTTTTATCTATATTTACTGGGTCAAATACTGGCCATACATTAAAACTTTTTGTTTCTGGATAGTATTTCATTTGTCCTCCATAAATCTGTAAATCTCCTCTTTCTGTTGCAATTCTATCTTCTGCTCTAACCAAAAATCGTGATTCTAATTTTTTTTCTTTAACAGCTTCTCTCATCATAGGTAGATACTTTATTCGTACTCCATTATCAGCGTGTTGGATTACATTGCAAATTGTCCAATTTCCCTGTTCTCCAATCATTTCTTTCGTTGGCCAGCCATAATTGTCCAGAATAGTTCTTACTTTTTTTTCATTAATAATGTGATTCTTCTCATACGTCAATTGTTGTTCCTTGTATTCCTTTGATTCTGCTCCGTAGATTCTCATTAATGAATCCCTTAATCTTATTGGTGTTTGTTCTGTTTCCCAAACAGTGTCTAAAACTGCAATAAAGTTTTCAGTTCTATCAATACTTGTTTCGGTTTTTTTTGATTTGTTCTTGTTTGTACAAGAGATTGTTATTAGTAAAAAGAGTATAAATATAAATCTCATCTTTAATTCTAAATTAGTTGATTTGTTCAGATTTCGTAATGAATGCCAACGGTTTTGTATAAGATTAGTTGCGTGGTTTAGGTACTGAAGTTAGCAAATAAATCACAGATAGAAAGTCCGCGAGGACTTTCGTAAGTAGGCTAGAAACTAGCAATTAATTTTATACGGTGTTGTAAAACGTTTTTATTTTTTCTTATTTTCAGATTTAGTTTCTTTTCCTTCCTCAATACTTAATTGAATAGTTTCAATAAGATTTTCTCTTTTGCTTTGTCTATTTAATAATGTTAATCTTTCTATTTCTTTTAGTTTAAGTATTTCTTCTTCATTAATTTCTATTACTGTTGTATCTGATTTAAAATTTTCAACAAAAGGGTTTAACTCTTTAAATATTCCTAATTCAGCGTTATTAATTCCATTTTTCTTTGCAGTAGCCATAAGATTTATAAATGCTTCAGCTTTTTTACAATTATTTTCAAATTTTTCACGACCTATTTTTCCAGTTATAACATCTCTAATAAAACCACCAATGCCTTTTAATAAATTTTCCGTACTTATTACAACTTGTTTAATTCCAAGAAGTTCCGAATACCAAGAACCTGTACTTACTTGACTAATTAATAAAGGTTTTGTTTCACTATCAATTTTGTGGATACAGCAAATAAAATTATATAGACCTTCTATCTTTTCAAATATTAGGACAAAATCTTCAATTAAAGGAATATCTTGGTCTGTACCGATTGTTAATGAAAGATAATCTGTTGGTGATTTTTTGGAAGATTTATTTATTTCTTCTATTATGTATAATGCTTTCTCTTTAGCGTTTTTTAATGCTTTTACCTTTCAATTTTGAAATTTTGTATGTCCTGAAGGGATATAATTCTAGCTTTGTTAAGTTTCTTTCAATTGCAGAATTATAAATAGCCCGCAATCCGCGCATTCGAATGCTCACGCCTCCGTCAGTTCCTTCTACGGATCTTAGAAGTACCTCGTATTTATTTAGAAAAGAATGCGTTACCTCTTTAAAAGTAAGTTTAGTGCTCTTGTTGAATAGTTTAAGAGAATTATACGAATCCCTATTTGCTTGCGCATTTCCTGTTCTGCCAGCGGTTATCAGTTCTTCTATTAATTCATTCCATAAGTAGAATGCATTCTGTCGTACATGATTTGATATGATTTGAAAGCGGTCTTCAATGTCTTCAAGATTGTACTCTTTTTTTCCATTTCCAATTCGCTTAATATTTTTAAAGCTCTATCTTTGAATTTTATATTTAGAGAAACTCTTAAGGCAATAGGGTAACTGTCGTTAGCTAATTTGGTTTTTCTCAAAACTGTTTTTAATGTTGCCATGGGTCTGGATTATATCTGTACAACAAATTGCTCATTAAAGGGGTATTAAATGAAAACAGCAACAAATTAATAATTCATAAAAATTGAAAATTAGACCATAAGAAAATAAATGTTGGCATATGAAGACTAAAATGTACAGCCTTGCAAGCAGGGGGTCACTGGTTCGAATCTAGTAGGGCCCAAAGGATGTTTAAAAGGCTTTCGGTTTAAAGGCCTCTTTTTGTATCTTTTCGTCTCTGAAATGCACCTGTAGGTTTAGTATAGCATAAAGAAATAGGGATATTAGCTCAGTTGGTTTAGAGCGCTGCCTTGACAGGGCAGAGGTCACCGGTTCGAATCCAGTATATCCCACACTATTCAAAAGACTTTTGTAAAAATAGCAACCCTATTTAGGGTAATTTTTTAAATACAATCTAATATACGTTCCAAAGCCATTCCTCTAGAACCTTTTATAAAAAGTGTAGCACCTGTTTGAATGCTATTCGCTGTTAAAAAGTTGGCTGCTTCATCATATGTTTTCAACTTTTTATAGTCGCTCTGTACCTTAAAAAAGTTTTCTCCAATTAGATATGCGTTTTCGAAGCCTAGTTGTTTTGTAAGTTCCGCAATAGCTTGATGTTCTGCGTGGGCTGTATTGCCCAGTTCGAACATGTCGCCTAAAAACAATATTTTAGTTTTGGCTTTTAGGTTGGCGAAATTTTCAAGGGCCGCTGTCATACTGCTCGGGTTGGCGTTATAAGCGTCTAGAATAACGGTAAAACCATTTTTTTCTAATACCTGTGATCTATTGTTGTCAGGTAGGTAATTCTCTAATCCTTTTTTAATTTGTGCTATGGGAACATTAAAATATGTTCCCATAATAATAGCAGCGCAGCAATTGGTGAAATTATAACTCCCAATCAATTGGGTTTTAATCTTAGTTCCTTCAACGGTAATTTCTACAAAAGGATGCGCCGTTGTCATTGTAATGTTGTAAAATTTTGGGTCTGTAGTGCTATAACCGTACGTATGAACGTAATGGCCTAATTTCTTTTTTTGAATGGGGTCGTCGGCATTCATGAACACCACTTTACTATTCGCTTTAAGATAATCGTACAATTCACTTTTTCCTTTTATAACACCTTCTACACCACCAAAACCCTCTAAATGTGCCTTTCCAAAATTTGTAATGTAGCCGAAATCAGGTGCTGTAATACTGCTGAGGAATGCTATTTCTTTTTGATGGTTCGCACCCATCTCTATAATGGCAATCTCCGTATCGGAGCAAATATCAAGCAGGCTTAATGAGACTCCAATATGATTGTTGAGATTTCCTTTGGTAGCAATAGTTTTATATTTTTTAGATAATACTGCGCTGATGAGCTCTTTGGTTGTTGTCTTTCCATTACTTCCGGTTAGTGAAATAACTTTGGCATCGCACTGCTGTCTATGAAAGTTGGCTAAATTTTGCAAGGTGGTTAATACATCATCGACAAGGATAGTCCTTTTGCTGATTACAAATTCCTTCTCATCTACGATTACATAGGCCGCTCCTTTTTCAATCGCTTTAAGTGCATATTCGTTACCATTGAAATTATCGCCTTTCAGCGCGAAGAAAATATCGTTTTTACTTATTTTTCGTGTATCCGTACTCACGTTGGGATGTTGAAGAAATAGTTGGTGTAGTTCGGCTATATTCATAAAATCGAAGATAAAAAAAGCCCTTTAAAAAAGGGCTTTTTTTATATCTAAAGTGTAAGGAATTATTTTGCTTTCTTACCTCTTACCGTCTTGTTTTTAGTTTTGGATTTAGAACCTACCCTAGACATTGCACACCTAAAGCCGATATAATCAGTAGCCATATATTGTGGCATATATCTTCTTTGTGCTGGGTCTAGCCAATATGCTCTATCGTTCCAAGATCCTCCTTTGTAAACCCGTACTTCATCATTGATAAGCGAGGTTCTTGTGTTTGATTCGTCGTATTGTCTAGTAATACTACCGGTAGAATCCCTATCTATATTATGTTTTGGAGAATTGTACATTTTGCCTTTCTCAGAACCTTCTTCCTCATCGCTGAATCGATTAAAAAATCTAGAGGAGCCTGCGTCGCCATCTCTATAGCCGATGTTATCACTGGTAGAGAAATTAGTTCT
>JBNMNV010000150.1:0-7357 GCA_051278125.1 Polaribacter sp.
CGTTTGTTTATTCCAAAGGAAAATCCAGAAAAAGAAATTACATTTGGCTTTAGTTTTAAAGATCAATTTATTAGCGCTTATGATTCCTTTTTAACACAAAAACCCTCTTTATATCAACTGCAATCTCTTACCAATACAACCCTTTTAAGTATTACTTATCGTGATTTACAAGAAGTTTATAAAACTACTCAGATTGGTAATTTAATAGGGAGATTAACGGCAGAGCGTCTTTTTCTTATCAAATCTAAACGAGAACAAAATTTACTAAACCTTACTGCAGAAGAGCGCTATAAAAGATTATTTAAAGAAAGACCAGAACTTCTAAAAGTGATTCCTCTAAAATATATTAGTTCTTATATTGGTGTTACAGCCCAAGCTTTAAGTCGTATTCGAAAACGCGTTTAATTGATTTAGGTTCATTGTTTGCTGTGTTTTATCAGTTTATCTTTGTAAAAAAAACAAATGATCATCATCCTTTTTATCCTAGCGCTTTGGTACGGGGGCTTATTTTTTCAATCTTTCTTTTTACATCGGTATGCCGCACATCAAGTTTTTACCATGTCTAAATTCATGGAACGCATTACGTTTGTTTTCACCTGGATTTTTCAAGGATCTAGTTATTTGAGTGCTTATGGTTACGGAATTATGCATAGAATGCACCATGCGTATACGGATACTGAAAAAGATCCCCACTCCCCTTCTTATGACGCCAATTTGTTTGCAATGATGTGGAAAACTAAAACTATTTATCAGGAGATAAATGATCAAAAAATTTCTATAGACACAAAATTTACCAAAAATGTTCCGCAATGGAAAGCATTTGATGCTTTTGCTAGCTCTCGATTTTCTCGACTGCTTTGGATAGCTTTTTACATCCTATTCTTTGCTTATTTTACAACGGCTTTATGGCAATGGTTATTATTACCCATCGCCCTTTTAATGGCGCCAATTCATGGTGTAATTATCAATTGGTTTGGTCATATTTATGGTTATGTAAACTACAAAATGAAAAATACGAGTAAAAATTTATTTCATTTTGATTTTTTAATGATGGGCGAAGGGTATCATAACAATCACCATAAACATGCTAGTAGTGCAAATTTTGGAGTCAAATGGCATGAAGTTGATGTTACTTATCTGATTATTAGAGTACTAGATTTCTTTAAAATAATTCAGCTAAAGAAAAATTAGTAAAACAATAGGTACTCTTTACGGCTAAAATCTAAACGGTATACATTCGAACTTTCTTCTTTTTTAAGCGAGCATTATTCAATTTTTCTACCAAACTTTCGGCTAAACTCAAAGGAACGGCTACAAAGGCACAATCTTGTTTCAATTCGATATCTCCCAATTGATCTTTAGATAATTTCCCTTGTTTGATAAACAACCCAGCAATATCGCCTTTTGAGATTTTATCCTTCCTTCCGCCAGAAATAAAAACGGTCTCCCAATAAGCAGGTTTTCTTTCTGCTTGTTTAGAAATATCTTGTACTTCTGCATTTTTTATAAAATCGGGTAAATATTCGTCTTTCCATTTTAAAACATAAGCAGTTCCTGTAGCAGAAACTCTTGCTGTTCGTCCATTTCTATGTGTAAACTCTTCCACAGCATTTGGTAGTTCGTAGTGAATAATATAATTCATTTCAGGCACATCAATTCCTCTTGCTGCTAAATCTGTGGCAATTAAAATTTGATTGGTTCCATTTCTAAATTTTATCAAAGAACGTTCTCTGTCTTTCTGTTCCATGCCACCACTAAAACAACCATGTCTAATATTTTTACTTTCTAAAAAAGTACTCACATTATGGATGCTATCTTTTAAGTTACAAAATATAATTCCTTGCTGATTTCCTAAATGATTTAATAAATGTAACAAGGTATTTAGTTTATTTTTTGCTGGAGAAATCACCGTTTTTACGACTAATTTAGAAGTTGTTGCTTTTAAATAATTTACGGTATTTGGCTTTGTTAAACCAACGAAATCAGGAATCTCAACTCCATGTGTAGCAGAGGTTAATATTCGTTTATCTAAACAACTTAATTGATTGATAATTCCTCTCATTTCATATTCAAAACCAACTTCTAATGATTTATCAAACTCATCTAAAATTAATGTTTTTATAAAATCTTTAGAGAATCTTTCATTTGCAAAATGGTCAGAAACTCTTCCTGGAGTTCCAATCAAAATGGCAGGCACATGTTTTAATTCAATTTTATCTTTAGACATCGGTCTACCGCCATAAACTGCATTTACTTTATAACCTGAACCCATAGAACGAATTACTTGTTCTATCTGAATTGCTAATTCTCTTGAAGGTACTAAAATTAATGCCTGAACTTCTTCTAGGTCAGGATCTAACCTTTTTAATAATGGCAACGAAAATGCCAAGGTTTTTCCGGTTCCTGTTGGCGAAAGGAGAATTGTATTCTCATTTTTATTGATGGTAGCAATTGCCTCCTCTTGCATCGGATTTAACTGAACAATATTCAGTTTCTCTAATATTTCTTTTTGTCCTTTGATGTGATTTGCCATAATTATTGCTACGCTTTATAGGTTTGCTTCTCTTAAATTAAGAAGTTATTTTTAATAAATAATTTTAATTTCTTAATGGTAACAAAAGTCGATGAATAAACCTTAATTTCTCTACAATTATTGGAGAAATTACAAATGGATAAATATCTGGAACGCCCATAGCTCTATTCATACTGTTGACAGCAAATGATAACGGGACACAGTTTTCTATAATCTTATCAAAATTCTCTACTTTATAAGGATCAAAAGAAATTCTCGTTTTCAATTTATTCTTTTTTCCTGCTGGTTTAACGCTAAGTCTAAAAAAATAACCTGTTTCTACCATGTCCATAATATGTAAATAATGTGCCCAAGTTTCTGCCCAATCTTCCCATGCGTGGGACGTTGCATATTCACTTATAAATGATTTCTGCCAATTTTCTGGAGCACCATTTTTATAATAAGTATTCAGCGCTTTGCCATAATCTAATTCATCATTACCAAAAATAGACCTAAATTCTGCCAAAGTATCAGGATAATCTCTTATCAAACGATCCCAAAAATAATGACCAACTTCGTGTCTTAAATGACCAACTAAAGTTCTATAAGGTTCAGAAAGTTGTTTACGGGCTTTTTCTCTTAAAACTGAATTTCCTTCACGAATTAAAATAGTAACAACACCATTTGCATGGCCAGTCATCAATTTTGGATTACTTTTATTGGAGACAAAATCAAAACATAAACCTACTTCGTCATTGTCCATTTTATTAGGCAACGACAAACCAACTTTTTGCAATTGGTAAATGACGCGGTGTTTTGCAATTTCCATATGTGTCCAATTCTCAAAATTATCAGCATCAGAAAGTTTCGGAATCGTTCTATTTAATTGACAAGCAGAACAAAATTCTTCAGGTGAATCTTTCTCTAAAACCCAATTACAAACCTCATATTCTTTGTTTTTACAAAATTTATACGCTACACCTTCTCTGTCAGAAATAAGAGCATCATTAGAAAAATTAAACGTGAGCATTTTAAAATCCTCGGCTCTATAGCCAGACAAATGTCCACAGTTTTCACACGTTACATTTTCGAAAAAAATTGCGTGATTACAATTACCACACTGAAAAATTTTCATAATAATTATCTTACTTAAGAATCGGCAAAATTAGTCTAAATTCAATTATAAAATTACTTTATTTAAGTGTATTTCAAAGCAGTTTTTGTAGTTTAGTAGCGTTCAATAATCACTTTTAAATACTTTTTTTTGGATTTACTCTTTGTTTTAGTTTGGTTTTCTAGTTTGGCTTTTATTATTTTCGGGATCAACTGTTTTTACTCAAAATTTATCATTTTAGAGTTCGAGCGTTATGGTTTGCCAACTTTTAGAAAGCTAACAGGATTGTTACAAATATTAGGCGCATTGGGTTCTTTAATAGGCTTATATTATATTCCAATAATTCTATTGTTAGCGTCTATAGGTCTTGCTATTCTTATGATTGCTGGTTTTATAGTAAGAATAAAAATTAAAGATGACTTTTTAAAATCTTCCCCGTCTTTTACATTTGCAGCTATCAATTTATTTATAGCAATTAAAACTTTTTATAAATATTTCTAAATTGAGAAATAAGCGATTACTAAGTTTAATACGATAAATAAAAATGCTGGAAACGATTTAAATAACGCATCTTTTACTTTAATGTGCATAATTATTGAACCCAATAGTAAAACAGATAAACCCAAACTTGCTATTAAAGTTACCGATTCAACTTTTATTGAAGCTAATAATAAAATCGCCAAACTTACTTTCAAGAATCCAATAACGTAACAGATTTCTTTCGACAATCCATAATATTGAAATTCCTCTACGATTGTTTCCGCATTACCACCTCTCCATTTTGTAGGTTTCTTTGGTTGAATTAACCAAACATTTAAAATACTTAAAGAAACAATTACTTTTAGGGCGATGATTATATAATCTATTATATTCATATTTTTTTATCTTAGAGGACTTTAACTAAAGTATAAAAAATAATTTAAATTAATACTAAATTCATCAAATGTTTTTTTTATTGATTTACCAATCTATTGGAAAATAATCTTTTAGAAACTTACCCGACCAATGTTTTCCCGTATTAATTCCATCAATTAAAGGATCCATTACTCTTGCTGCACCATCAACAATGTCCAACGGTGGTTGAAAATCGTGCACTTCTTCTTTCTTTTTTGATAATTCTGCAGGATCCTCATCAGTAACCCAACCCGTATCTACGGCATTCATATAAATACCCTTCTTAGCAAAAGTTGCAGAAGAAGTATGTGTTAGCATATTCAATGCTGCCTTTGCCATATTGGTATGTGGATGTCTGTCTACTTTTTTAAATCGATGAAACTTCCCTTCCATAGCAGAAACATTGATAATATGTTTTTTACCTGTGTTTTCTTTCATCATTAAATTAGATAAACGATTGCATAATACAAAAGGAGCTACTGCGTTTACCAACTGAACTTCCACCATTTCAGTAGTTTCAATTTCACCTAATTTTAAACGCCAACTATTGGTTTTTCTTAAATCTACTTGTTGCAAATCAGCATCTAATTTTCCTTCCGGAAAAACCTCTGCAGTTTGCAAAGAATTATCGAAACTATAGGGAATTTGAGATAATGCTGCCGAGTTTCGCAATCCGATACCAGGTTCTGGACCATGCCAAGTTATGGGTAACACATTATTTTTACTTGTTTTGGTAGATGAAACACTCAAGTCTGCTATTTCTTTTAAACACTCTTGATGATTCTCGAGTAGTCTTTGTGCTAATTTTGGTAACTCTGAAACGGGTTTTTTCTCATTTTCCATCAAATGAAGGTAAAAACCAGAAGGTCTTCTTACAGTTTGTGCCGCATTATTAATCAAAATATCCAAACGATCATATTTTTGTTCAATATAATTACAGAAAATTTCTACACTAGGAATGTGTCTTAAATCCAACCCATGAATGTGCAAACGATGACTCCAATCTTTATAATCTTCCTCTTTTGCAAAACGAATGGCAGAATCCGCAGGAAAACGTGTGGTTGCTATAACCGTTGCTCCAGATCGCAAAGCCATTAATGTTATGTGATATCCTATTTTTAATCGAGAACCTGTAATAACAGCAACTTGACCTTTTAAATCTGTGGACTGAAAACGTTTTGTATAATTTAAATCGCCACAATCTGTACACATTGTATCGTAAAAATGATGCAGTTTTGTAAAAACAGCCTTACACACATAACAATTTCTCGGGGATTCTAATTCTGGGGTGTCTTCTGATATAGTGGCTGCGGATAATAATTTCGGTGCTACAAATAAAGCAGCTTCTCTTGCAGAACGTATTCCAGTTGACTTTCTTGCATGTTTATCGCTCTCTATTTGCTTGCGTTTTGCGGCTTTTTTAGCATCCTTTCTCCTGCGTTGAAATTCATCACGATTTGGTCTAGATAATTCTCCTGCTACTTTTAATAAAGCAACTCTTTGTGCATCCGGTAATTCAAAAAGTTGATTGGTATCCTCTAACAAACTTTGTAAAGTTTGAATACAAGTCGTAATCGCCGGATTATTTTTTTTATCAATCATAAAAAAATACTTTATCTTTTCAAAAACAGTTTAATTTTCAAGTAAAATTGATTATTGTGAAGTTACTTTCTCTTTTTCTTTTTAGAATCTTCAGTTTTAGAGATTTTTGTGTTTGATTGATTTAAATAATCCGCTAGAACTTTTTCAATTAACTCTTCTTTTGTTAAATGATGAAAAACCGTTCTAACCTTTCTTTTAAAATCTTCAGAAACTGTTTTGTTAGGTTTGGTTTTAAATATTTTTTTTGCCCATAAGAGACCGTTATTTTCTTCTATACTTTGGGCATTTGCTTTTTGATAGGCATTAAAAGTAATGCCTAATTCATTCTGAAAATCAGCAATATCTGCTGCTTCTTCTTTCTGTAAAATGGTTAACGAAATTCCCTTTGCTCCTGCTCTTGCCGTTCGTCCGCTTCTATGCACATAGGCATCATAGGTATCTGGTAAATGATAATTAACCACGTAAGCAATTTCTTTTACATCAATTCCTCTAGCGGCCAAATCTGTAGCTACTAAAATATCGATATGACCTTCTCGAAATTGTCCCATAATTCGATCTCGAATTCCTTGGGTTAAACTTCCATGAATCGCTCCAGAAGAAAATTTATTAATGGCTAAATTTTTAGCTAATTTATTAACAGCTGCTTTCGTTTTACAAAAAATAATACCTCTTTGCCCTTCTTTAGCGTTTAAAAAGTGCAATAAAACTTCTAGTTTTTCTATCGGTTCTACAATTACGTATTGGTGCTCAATTCCTTGATGTCCTATAGTTTTCATATCGGCTTCAATTTGAACAACCTCCTTAGACATATAATTATTTACGAGCTGTCTAATCGATCCAGGCATCGTTGCGGTAAACAATAAAGTTCTTCTGTTTTTAGGAATTTCTTTAATAATAGTATCCAATCCTTCTTTTAAAGCGCTGACCATTTCATCCGCTTCATCTAAAATAAAATAAGAAATATTTTTTATGTTGATAGCTTTACGGTCTACTAAATCTGCCAAACGACCAGGCGTTGCAACAACAATATGTGTTGTTTCTTTTAATCTTTCAATTTGAGGTTTAATCGGAATTCCGCCACAAATAACTGTAATGGATATTTCTGGAGTATTTGAAGCAAACGCCTTTAAATTTGCATGAATTTGTTGCCCTAATTCTCTTGTTGGGGCTAAAATTACAGCTTGAATATTGTTCTTTTTTGTATCAATTAATTGTAGTAAAGGCAAACCAAAAGC
>JBNMNV010000151.1:0-7293 GCA_051278125.1 Polaribacter sp.
TGGAAAACACTGGTTGAATGCTATAAAAATTTGAGAAAGCTAGATAAAAACAATTCTATAAAATAAGATTTTGCTCCTTTTGGATTGGGAGTTTTCGAAAAGTTTTAAATAGAAACAAACAACAGCGCTATAATTATATTTTTTGTAATAAATTGGTCTTCTAAAACTTAAAGTAATGAAAAAAACACTTTTTATAATAGCACTATTTTGCTATCATCTAAATACTGCTCAAGATCATAGAATCCCTTTAGACACAACCGTTACCACTACAAATTCTGTTGTAATTAAAGGTAAACCGGTACCCTACAAAGCAACGACAGGTATGCAACCAGTTTGGGATGATGCGGGTGTAATTATTGCCTCCTTATATTATACCTATTACAAAAGAAGCGATGTTAAAAATGATGAACAAAGACCTATTATCATGTCTTTTAACGGTGGCCCTGGATCAGCTTCTGTTTGGATGCATATTGCTTATACTGGCCCCAAAGTTCTAAAAATAGATAAAGAAGGGTTTCCTATACAGCCTTATGGCGTAAAAGACAATCCAAATTCTATTTTAGATGTAGCGGATATTGTTTATATAAATCCTGTAAATACAGGATATTCAAGACCTGTAGTAGCGAAAGGTAAAAAGCTTGACAAATCAAAATTCTTCGGAATTAATGCAGATGTTAAGTATTTGGCAAGTTGGTTAAACACCTTTATCACCCGAAATAACCGCTGGAAATCCCCAAAATATATTATAGGAGAAAGCTATGGCGGAACCCGTGTTATGGGTTTAGCTGCAGAATTACAAAACAGCCAGTGGATGTATTTAAATGGTGTTATCATGGTTTCGCCTGCAGATTATAAGGTTTTAAGAACAGAAAGTTCTGTAGATTATTCCTTAAACCTTCCCTATTTTACAGCTGCCGCATGGTATCACAAAATGCTACCCGAAGCATTGCAAAGTAAAGATTTGTTAGAAATTTTGCCTGAATCAGAAAAGTATGCCATCAATAATTTGTTGCCTGCTATCGCCAAAGGCGGATTTATTACAGAGGATGAGAAAAATAGCGTTGCTGAAAAAGTAGCCTATTATTCTGGTTTAAGTAAAAAAGTGATTCTTCAAAATAATTTAGAAGTCGCACCGAGTTTCTTCTGGAAAGAACTTTTAAGAGACAAAAACGGCCAAACTATTGGCAGATTAGATTCTAGATATTTAGGATTGGATAAACGCGAAATTGGGATAAAACCTGATTATAATTCGGAGTTAACTTCTTGGTTGCATTCTTTTACCCCGGCCATCAATTATTATATTAGAGAAGAGTTAAACTTTAAAACCGATGTAAAATACAATCTTTTTGGGCCTGTTTCCCCTTGGGACAACACGAACAATAATGTAAGAGAAGGTTTGCGACAAGCAATGGCTCAAAACCCCTATCTAAAGGTACTAGTGCAATCGGGTTATTATGATGGTGCAACGACTTATTTTAGCGCAAAATATACCATGTGGAAAACAGATCCTAGTGGAAAAATGAAAGATCGTTTCTTTTTTAAAGGATACAGAAGCGGACATATGATGTATTTACGAGGTGAAGATTTAGAAAAAGCCAACGAAGATTTAAGAACATTTATAAGCAACAGCTTGTCTAAAAATAGCCCTGCTAAATACTAAATAAATGCAGTTTAAAAACCCAGAAGTTTTATACTTTTTAGCCTTACTAATTATCCCTATTTTAGTGCACCTTTTTCAGTTGCAAAAATTTGTAAAAACACCATTTACAAATGTTGCTTTTTTACAAAAACTGGTGCAACAAACTCGTAAAAGTTCGCGCATAAAAAAATGGTTAATTTTAGCCACAAGACTCTTATTATTTTTAGCGATACTTCTTACTTTTTCGCAACCTTACTTTAGTGATAAAAACACAGAAACCAATCAACATACTTTTATATATTTAGATACTTCTTTAAGTACAAATACCGAAGGAGAAAAAGGAAATTTATTACAAATAGCCGCACAAGAAATTGTTGAAAATGCTTCTGAAAAAGATAGTTATTCTTTACAAACCAATACTGATTTTAATAAAGACATTACGTATGATGAACTTAAAAAGAAGCTGCTAAACGTTAAAAATAGTACTAAAAAAATCGATATAAAGACTGTTTTACTAAAAATAAACACTTTAAAAAATAACACAACTAACACTTTATATAAAACAATATTAATATCTGATTTTCAGAACACTTACATTAATGAGTTTACAAATGTAACACCCAGTTTTTCGGGAATAAAACTAACGACTAGTAAAAAAAATAATCTTTCTATAGACAGTGTTTTTATCAACAATACAAACACAACAAAGCTAACCGTAAACATACTTGTAAAAAATCAAGGCCCAGCTAAAAACAACATTCCTATTGCTATTTTTAATGATGAAAAGCTAATTAGCAGACAGTCCTTCTCCATTGATAAGAACACCAATAAAATTGTTTCATTTACGTTTCAGAATCAAACAAAATTATTTGGCAAAATAAACCTTACGTATAGCGATACTTTTGCTTTTGACAACCTCTTTTATTTCAGTTTGAATTCCGCTAAAAAAATAAACGTTTTAAGCATTGGGAAAGCTGCTAAATTCTTATCGAAAATTTATACCAAAGAAGAATTTAATTTTACACAATCTTCACTACAAAATGTTAATTATAATACCATAGCAAATCAACAAATTATCATCTTAAATGAGTTAGAAGAAATACCAGAAAGTATCCATAAAAGTCTGTTCAATTTTTCTAAACAAGGAGGAACCATAGTAATCCTTCCAAATGAAAAATTAGCACTTCAATCTTATAATTTATTTCTGAATAAAATTGCAAATGCAAAAATTGAATCTAAAATTGTAGACACCTTAAAAATTACAAACATCAACTTTGAACACCCTTTATTTAAAAATGTGTTTTCTAAAAAAGTAAATAATTTTCAATATCCGATTATCAAGAGCTACTACCCTATTCTTTCTAAAGACAAGAGTACAATTATCTCCTTTGAAAATAATTCATCATTTATAATCCAAATTAAAAAGACTAACGGCAATGTTTTTTGGGTTTCGAGTTCCTTATCAAAAGAGAATAGTAACTTCTTAAATTCGCCTTTAATAGTGCCTGTTTTTTATAATTTTGGCAAATTAAGTTATCAGCATTCCAAATTGTACTATTATTTAGATGAAATAAACACCATTGATGTTGAAACCGAGATAGAGAAAGATGAAATTTTATCGATTGTAAACTCAAAATCATCTTTTATTCCGCCACAACAAACGTTTCAAAACAAGGTAAATATCACCACAAAAAAGAATCCTTTAGATGCTGGATTTTATCATATTATGAGAAAAAAAGACACCTTACAAACGATTGCTTTTAACAATCCTAAAGAAGAAAGTACGCTTTCTTTTTTAGACTTAAATGCCTTAAAAGAAGTAAATGGGTCCAATAATTTTTATTCCTCGATTGAAGATTTTTTTACCGATTTAAACGAAAAAAATGAAGTTCAGTGGCTTTGGAAATGGTTTTTAGCCTTGGCAATTGTATCTTTGCTTTTAGAAATTTTGATTTTAAAATTCTATAAACCATGAGTACGCTTCTTAAAAACGCAACGATTATAGATGCAACCAGCCCCTATCACCTACAAAAAAAGGATATTTTAATTCGTGATGGAAAAATTGAAAAAATTGAAGATTTTATTCTTGAAAAGGAAGAAGACACTATTATCAATATAGATAATTTACATGTCTCTTGCGGTTGGTTTGACACAAGTGTTTCTTTAGGCGAACCTGGCTTTGAAGAGAGAGAAACCATAAAAAACGGCTTACAAGTTGCCGCAAAAAGCGGGTTTACGGCTATTGCAGTAAATGCCAACACAAATCCTGTGATTGATTCTAAATCTGGTGTTGCTTTTTTAATCAATCAATCTACCAATAGCGCCACCAATTTATATCCTATTGCTGCTTTAACTCAAAAAAGTGAAGGTGTAGATATGGCTGAATTGTACGATATGCAACAAGCTGGCGCCATTGCTTTTGGAGATTACAAAAAACCTATTGAAAATGATAACCTAATGAAGGTTGCATTGTTATATGCAAAAAACTTTGATGGTTTGGTCTTAAGTTTTCCTAAAAATAATGCAATTGCTGGCGAAGGCATTGCCAACGAAAATGTGAACAGTACAAAGTTAGGACTCAAAGGAATCCCAGCTTTAGCGGAGCATATTCAAATTGCAAGAGATTTATTTTTATTAGAATATACAGGGGGCAAATTGCATATCCCCACAATTTCAACTTCAAAATCTGTTGATTTAATTAAGGATGCGAAGAAAAACGGATTGCAAGTGACCTGCAGCGTTGCTGTGCATCACCTGATTTTAACCGATGATGAATTGCATGGCTTTGACAGTAATTTTAAAACAAACCCGCCTTTAAGAACTAAAGAAGATATAAAAGCGCTCAAAAAAGGTGTTAAAAATGGTGTTATCGATATCATTACTTCAGACCACAATCCTATCGATATAGAACATAAAAAAGTAGAGTTTAGCGAAGCAAAAGATGGCATTATTGGTTTAGAAAGTGCTTTTAGTGCTATCAATACTGCTTTAAATTTAGAGGATTTTATCGACTGTTTAACCATAAAGCCAAAAGCGATTTTCGGAATTAAAAATCACACTATCACTGAAGGAAATATTGCAGATCTTACTTTATTCAATCCAACACAAGAAATTATCTTCACCAAAAAACATATTTTATCTACTTCTAAAAACAGCGCTTTTATCGATAAAAAATTAAAGGGTGTCGTGTATGGTATTTTTGCAAATCATCAACTTATTTTAAACGCTTAATAGTATGGAAAACTTTACCGCTAAGGAAGGAAAGATCATGGCAATTGTTAGTTATTTTACCATTATAGGGCTTGCTATTTCCTTTTTTTTAAATAAAAATAAAGAGAATTATTTTACGAGCTTTCATATTAGACAAAGCATTGGTCTGCATCTTTTATACTTTATAAATAAATGGATTGTTTATGAATATATTGCTTATAATGTTGGTTGGGGTTTTAGAATTTTAATTTTAGGACTTTTTATCTATGCAATTATTGGTGCCATACAAGAGGAAGAAAAATTAGTTCCTTTTTTTGGTGAAAAGTTTCAAGAATGGTTTAAAAATATTTAAAATAAGAATTTATCAAATATGCATAATAATATAAAGTATGTCGTAAGAAAACCCTTAAAAGAAGCAGCGAATCCACCTCTGTTAATATTATTGCATGGTTATGGAAGTAATGAAGAAGATTTATTTTCTTTTGCCGAAGAATTACCAAAAGAGTTACTAATTATTAGTTTGCAAGCTCCATACGAAATGGGTTATGGTGCCTATGCTTGGTACGCTATTAATTTTGATGATATTCAGGGAAAATTTTCTGATTTAAAACAAGCCAAAGAATCTATTGATAAAATTGCCTCTCTTATAGATGAAATAAGAATAAAATTCAATACAGATACTAGTAAAACATTTTTATTAGGTTTTAGTCAGGGTGCTATTTTAAGTTATTCTTTAAGCTTCTTTTACCCTAACAAAGTAAATCACGTAATTGCATTAAGTGGTTATATTAACACGGAATTATTACCAAACGATATTTCTAAAAACATAGAAACAGACTATTATTGTTCTCATGGTTCTGTAGATCAAGTTTTACCTGTGGACTGGGCTAGAAAGAGTGCTCCTTTTTTAGATAATTTAAGTTTTCAAAATGTATATTCTGAATATCCGGTAGGCCATGGAGTTGCTCCGCAAAATTTTTATAGTTTTAAATCTTGGATTGAAGAACGGTTATAATCCCATTTTTTCATCATGGTTTATATATGAAAACCTTGAGTGCTCTCTTGAAAATAAAATCCGTTTAAAAATTTAATACTAGTAATACCATTTATGATTTGAATTTACCGTAAAAGAAAATGATGATTTTTTTCTTTATTCGAATTTAAAATATCAAGAATAGTTATAGCTACTGTTTATTTTTTAAATGATGAAGAAAGGAAAAAAGAGCGTTTTATTAAGGTAAATTCAAGTTGTAGATGGTATAATACGTCAAACTCAAAAAAAAATCCAGCTAAAAGCTGGATTTTTTTTTATAAAAGTTATTATTTCTTACTGATTTCCTAATATAATTGGTAAACCGTCTTTACCAGACCCAATAACAACTACTTTACTATTCGGAGACTTCGCCAACTCTAATGTTGCACCAATTCCTTTTTCTTGTAAAATTTTGTCCGTTAAAGAAGCACTTAAAATTTTGTTTGCAACTGCTTTACCTTCTGCATCAATTTTTTGTCTTTCCGCCTCTTTCTTCGCTTTCGATAGTCTAAATTCGTATTCTAGAGATTCTTGTTCTTGTTTTAATTTTGTTTCAATAGCGATTCTTATAGTACTTGGTAATTTTACATCCTCCACCAAAACTCTTTTTACTGATAAAAACTGATCTTTTAAAACCAACTGTACTTCATCTAAAATTTCTTGCTCAATTACATCTCTTTTACTTGAATATAATTGCTCTGGTGTGTAACGACCCACAACACTTCTTGCCGCTGCGTTAATTGCAGGATCTAACAACTCGCGCTCATAATCTTCACCTTTAGTTTTTACTAAGGAACCCAAATTTTCAAACTCTGGTTCATACCAAATTGTACCATTTACCTTCACCTCTAACCCGTTAACAGAAAGCACATTCATTTCATCAGATATTGATTGCTGACGTACTTTTAGCACAATCATTCTATTCCAAGGTGCTACAATTTGAAAACCTTCTCCGTATGTTTTTTCTGTATTAATACCATCTCCTAAAGTTTCAAAAAGCACTCCTCCTTCACCCGGACCTATGGTAACTGTGGACTTCGAAAAAAGAATAATCACTGCGACAGCAACTATAATAAGAAAAACTCCACCTTTTGGAAACTTAAATTCCATTTGATTATTTGCCATTTTATTTGTTTTAAATTTCATCAAATTTACAACTTATAAACATCAATTACAATTCACTTGAATTATATGTTTCTTAAATTTTTCCAAAATATTTTCTAAGAAACCACTCAGCCGTTAATAAACCAAGAACAACAAAAACAATCCATTGCCAATCTATCAAGTTTTTTTGTTTCGTTGATAATTTCTGAACCGTATAATAAGATGTATTTTCTACTAGTTCCTTGATCAGTTCATTCTCCTGATTTTTAAAAAACAACTTCCCTCCTGTTTTGTCTGCTAACTTCTG
>JBNMNV010000152.1:0-7270 GCA_051278125.1 Polaribacter sp.
TATGTTACTTTAAAAGAAACGGGTGAAAGTAGAGTTCATGAAAATCTTCGTAAAGAGATTAATCAAATGATTTCAGATAAAATCGGGCCGATTGCTAAATTAAATAAAATTCAATTTACAGAAGGCTTGCCTAAAACTCGATCAGGAAAAATTATGAGACGTATTTTACGTAAAATAGCATCTAATGAAATGGATAATTTAGGCGATGTTTCTACGCTTTTAAATCCTGAAGTGGTACAAACGATTATTGAAGAAAGATTGTAGTTTTTTACATAAAGATCATCATAAAAGCGCCTTTATATAGGGCGCTTTTATTATAATAACCCTATTCTATCGTTACTTCGAAGTAAATAATTTAAAGTTAATGATGGATTTTTTTTCTTTAAGATTCCTATTAATTTAACGAATAATAAAGCAGTAATAAAAGCGTCACCAGAAGCTGTGTGCCTATCGTGTTGAGGTATGTTAAATTTTGTTGATAATTGGTCTAAACTAAAATGATTTTTAGAGATATCTAGTTTGGTTTTATGAAATAAATGCCCTGTATCTAGCACATTATTTTTTAGTTTGGGCAACTTTAAACGCTTTAACGCTTGGTTAATCATTGCAATATCAAAAGCTGCATGATGGGCTACTAAAATACTATTTTCTATATGCTCTAAAAATTGGATAATGGCTTCTTCTTCGGTTGCTTTTTTAATCCTACCTTCTTTTAGTAATCCATGAATTTTTACCGTTTCTGCTTTAAATAAATCTTGCGAAAGGTAGTTTTCCAAACTGTCTGTAACTTTTAGTGTATTTCCAATAACAGTAATAGATCCAATAGATAAAATTCTATCTTTCTTTGTATCTAAGCCCGTTGTTTCGGTATCAAAAACTACAAATCGTAAGTGCTCTAAAGAATCATTTTTTTTTTCTTGAAAGCACGCTATATATGCTTTCCAAAAAGAAGGATATATTTTTTTTTTAAACCAATTCATGTTATAAAAATTGAGATAGTTTAAATCTAGTTTGAATTAAATCCTGTACCTCTTTTACGGCTTTAAAGCAATTTTTTAATGCTAACCGATTTGCTTTGCTTAATGTTTGTAAATCAATAAAACGGCCTGAGTCTTTATGCAGCAAACCTTGCTGAGTTCTAAAGTATAATAGATTTTTAAAAGCCTCTGAACAAGCAGCATAAATATCCTTGTTTTGAGGTTCTAACTCCATCAGTTTTTTATATCGGACAATCGTGTTGTTATGAGCTTTGACATTTTTTGATAATATCAAGAGACGTGCAGCATCAACTAAAGGCATCATTGCGCGTGCCTTCACATCAAATTGATCTTTGTGATCGCCATCTCGTTCCACTAAAAATTGTCTAAAAAAACTTAAAGGTGGCGGATTTTTTAAGGCATTAAGACCTAAAAAGTTTAAAAATATATCATGAGATGCTATCGATTCGAAAATACTTTCAGCCAAAATACTTACTAAATTTTTATCACCATATACATATTCAAAATCAAAGAAAATTGTGCAAAGTATTAAGTTGTCTTGGGCTGGTGTTGTAATCCATTTTTTAAATTGTTGTTCCCATTCTGAAACAGATAAACACCATGCAGGATTGCTTGCCATCATATTTGCCGGACATAACTCAAAACCAACAATACTTAATTTTTGATTGATTTTTTTAGAAAGTGATAAAAAAAATTCTTTAGTTTTTTTGCGTTCAGCGTCTTTTACATTGTTGAAAACTAGTGCATTATCTTGGTCGGTAAGTAGTAGTTGTTCCTCGCGTCCTTGACTACCAATGGCTAACCAAGCAAAAGAAGTAGGAGGTACGGTTGGCATTTCTTTGATAGAAATATCAATAATTTTTTGGGTAATACTTTCATTAATTGCAGACAGTATTTTAGTAGCAAACATAATGGGTATTTGCTGTTTTATATACCGCTGTAAAAGTTGTTCTGCACGTTTACGAATTTGTTGTAACTGTTCTGCTGTTTTAGCTCGTCTCACTTCTTTTACCAAGGCAGATGGACTATTTCCTCGAACGACGACAATATCATGTTCCGATAAAATACCTATTAATTTTGAATCTTTAAAGCCATCTTCGGTGATGCACAAATGGGTAATACCATATTTTAACATCGCAATTTGAGCTTCTGCAACGGTAATGTTTTCAGGGTAGGTAATTACCGGAGAGGACATTATTTTAGTTACTGGTTCATCAATAGAACTAATACCTGTTGCAATTTTAGTGCGTAAATCTTTATCGGTAATGATGCCTAAAGGCTTCTTGTTTTTAGTGATAATAATAGAACCAACGCGTTCATTGGTCATTATAAGTGCAGCCGATTTAATACTAGTTTCGGGTGCACATTGTATTGGGTTTTTAGAATAGGCTGCAGATTGTTCTTCAAAAAAATCTTGAAGATGTTCTTTGGATTGATTTTTTTTTAAAAGATCTGATGCAGTATATCGAATATTAGAAGCAAAACTAGACATCAAAAAAGTACTGGCTTCTGAATTGGTTGTAATATATTCCTCAAATAATTCTGAAGATATGCTATACACAACAGTTTCTTCTATAGCTTTTGCGCTCAATATATAATTTCCTTGGCGCATTAATGCTCGTAACCCAAAAATATCACCTTCATCGCACTCATCGACTAAAATATTTTTTTCTTCAATAAATAATCCAACAGCGCCGTCTTTTACGACATAAAATTGATTTTTTATAGTTTGTCCAGTGGTGAATATATCCGTATTTTTTTCGAAATAGTGAACCTCTACCGCACTAGATATTGCAAACAACTGTGACTGAGATAGCATGTTAAAAGGAGGGAAGTCCTTTAAAAAATCAGAGATACGTTTTGCAATGAGATTCATAGCGTGGTATTACAAAAAAGGGTTTGTGCTTTCATAGGGTATCTGTTGTTTTTTTACATAATTAGCATTACAAAGGAATATTTCCATGCTTACGTTTCGGTCTTTCTACCTCTTTATTTTCTAACATAGAAAAGGCTTTAATTAATTTTCGTCTTGTATCTTGCGGTAAAATTACTTCATCAATAAAACCACGTTGGGCAGCACTATAAGGATTTGCAAAAAGTTTGGCATATTCGGCTTCTTTTTCTTTCCATTTTTCTTCAGAATTTTCTGCTGATTTAATTTCACGTTTAAAAATAATTTCAGCGGCTCCTTTTGCGCCCATAACCGCTATTTCTGCACTTGGCCATGCAAAATTCATATCTGCTCCAATATGTTTTGAGTTCATTACATCATAAGCACCACCATAGGCTTTACGTGTAATTACAGTAATTCTTGGCACCGTAGCTTCACTAAAAGCATACAGTAATTTTGCACCATGAACTATAATACCATTCCATTCTTGATCGGTTCCTGGTAAAAAGCCTGGAACATCTTCTAAAACTAAAAGCGGAATATTAAAAGCATCACAAAAACGCACAAAACGAGCTGCTTTTTTAGAACTATTTACGTCTAAAACACCTGCCAAAAATAGTGGTTGATTTGCTACTATACCAATACTTCTTCCTCCTAATCTAGCAAAACCAACAATAATATTTTCGGCATAATCTTTATGAATTTCGTAAAAGGAATTTTGATCTATAATTCCTGATATCACATCATGCATGTCATAAGGTTTATTGGAGTTTTCAGGAATAATATTCACTAGGTTTTCTCTAATTTCGTCCTGTAATTCAAAAGGCAACAACTTAGGCGTTTCGGTATTGTTTTGAGGTAAGTAACTTAAAAGACTCTTAATATCTTCTAAACAAGCTACATCATTAGGAGACGTTTTATGTGCCACTCCAGATTTCGTAGAATGGATACTTGCCCCCCCTAATTCTTCACTACTTACTTCTTCATTCGTCACTGTTTTTACCACATTTGGGCCTGTAACGAACATGTAACTTGTGTTTTCTACCATCATTGTAAAATCGGTCATGGCAGGCGAATAAACAGCCCCGCCAGCACAAGGCCCCATAATTGCAGACAGTTGCGGAATCACACCAGAGGATTGTACATTTTTGTAAAAAATATCGGCATATCCAGCAAGTGAGCGCACTCCTTCTTGAATTCTTGCGCCCCCTGAGTCATTTAATCCAATGATCGGTGCACCAACTTTAAGTGCTAAGTCCATCACTTTACAAATTTTTTCAGCATGTGTTTCTGACAAAGAACCCCCAAAAACGGTAAAATCTTGTGCAAAAACATAGGTTAATCTTCCATTTACGGTTCCATAACCTGTGACCACACCATCACCATAAAAAATTTGGTTTTCCATGTTAAAGTCTTTAGTTCTGTGGATGACTAGCGCACCAATTTCTTCAAAAGAGCCTTCATCTAACAAGTACAAAACACGTTCTCTTGCAGTTAATTTTTTATTTTGATGTTGTATATCTATTTTAGCTTGTCCTCCACCTAAATGAGCTTCTGCAAGTTTTTGGTTGAGGTTTTTTATTTTGGATTCCATGATGTTTTTTTGTTGATAGGTTTGTTGTGGATTCGTTGCGTAATTATTTTAAAGAAAACTACAAACTTATTTCGAAGGCAATCGTACTAATTTTTGATCTTTTATATATTGTTTTACTGCTACAAGTGCAGCAATTTTAGCTTCTTCTTCCTGCTTAGTTTTTAAAGCTTCAGGAGAATAATATTTCTTAACAAAATGTGTATCGAAGTTTCCAGAACGGAAAGCATCGTGCTCACAAACAAAACTTCCGAAGGGCAAAGTGGTCTGTATACCTTCTATATGATAATTTTTAATGGCAGTAATCATCAGTTCAATAGCTTCTTCTCGAGTTTTTCCGTAGGTTATTAATTTAGATAACATCGGATCGTAATAAATAGGCACATCCATTCCTTGCTCAAAACCATTATCAACACGAATGTTTTTTCCCTCAGGAATTTTGTAAACTTCTAAATTGCCGACACTTGGTAAAAAGTCATTTAAAGGATTTTCTGCATAGACGCGCAATTCTAAAGCATGTCCATTGATTTTTAAATTTTCTTGTGTAATGGTAAGTTCCTCACCACGCGCAACACGAATTTGTAATTCGACCAAATCTGTTCCCGTAATCCACTCTGATACAGGGTGTTCTACTTGCAGACGTGTGTTCATTTCTAAAAAATAGAAATTATGAGCATCATCTAATAGGAATTCAATGGTTCCGGCGCCGATATAATCACAAGACTTTGCTACTTTAATAGCTGCCTCGCCCATTATTTTTCGCAATTCTGGAGTTAAAACAGCTGAAGGTGCTTCTTCAATTACTTTTTGATGACGGCGTTGAATGCTGCATTCGCGTTCAAAAAGATGTACGACATTACCATGTGCATCTGCCATAATTTGAATTTCAATATGTCGAGGTGAAGTCACATATTTTTCAATAAAAACAGACCCATCACCAAAAGCAGAGATCGCTTCACTGATTGCCCGGTTCATTTGAGATTCAAATTCGGATTCTTTTTCTACCACTCGCATTCCTTTTCCACCACCACCGGCAGAAGCTTTTATAAGAATTGGAAAGCCAATTTCTTTCGCTATTTTTTTAGCTTCAGGGATATCAGTAATAGCCTCCTCTGTTCCAGGAACCATAGGAATATTATACCCTTTTACAGCTTCTTTTGCTGCCAATTTGCTGCCCATAATTTTAATCGCTTTCGATTTAGGGCCAATAAAAATGATGTTATTATTTTCACAAGCTTCAGCAAAATTAGCATTTTCAGATAAAAAACCATAACCAGGATGTATGGCATCAACCTTTAGTTTTTTGGCAACCTCAATAATTTTATCTCCTAATAAATAAGATTTGTTAGAAGGAGCTTCACCGATTAAAACGGCCTCGTCTGCAAACCGAACATGGGGGGCATTTCTATCTGCCGTAGAAAATACTGCTACGGTTTTTATGCCCATTTTTTTTGCTGTTCGCATTACACGAATCGCAATTTCACCTCTATTTGCTACTAAAATTTTTTTCATATACTTGTTTCTTTACACTTAAATGTATGGCTTATTTCATGCAGATTGGCGCAATAAAAGGCACTTTATGTGTTTATTCAAATTCAATTAAGAGTTGGTTTTTGTTTACGGTTTCACCATTTGTAACTGAAATAGATTTTATAATACCATCTCGCGGTGAGGTTAAGGTATTTTCCATTTTCATAGCTTCTAAAATGATCAGCGCATCAAATTCTTTTACTTCTTGCCCAACTTTTATATTGATATCTATGATCAATCCGGGCATAGGAGCTTTAATTTCATTTACTTTTTTAGTTTCACCAATTTCAAAACCCATTTTTTTAATCAAAGCATCTAGCTCATTAAAAATAGTTACATTATACGTATTGCTATTTACTTTTACTGTATAAGTTTTTTGATCAAAACTAGCTTCAGTAATCTCTGCTTTGTAAGAACTATTGTTTTGTAAGATATGAAATTCTGAATCTGAAATTTCTAAGGCATCTAAATCTAATGCAGCTTTTTTATCAATCTCAAAATCGAAAGTGTTGTTTACTTTTACGGGGTATGAATTCTTCACTTTTTAATAATTTATTTTTCATCGTAAATATAATTATTCTAAAGCTTTCTTTTTAAGTAATTTGCATAAACATCGCTAATTTAATATAGCTTTTGTTTCAGTTAAAAAAAAGAGCTGTCTATTAAGGACATGTTTACTTCCCGTTTTTGCTAAAATGTCATGTTGTATGCTATGGCATATTAATTGACTATTTTTGAAAAAATATTCGACTTTAATTTATGCAACATCAAAAAAAATCATTTACCGATACTAAAAAGCCAAATGTTTCTATTTTAAAAGCATTTAAAACAATTATTTGGCCAAGACGAAAACTAGTTTTTATTGGTTTGATATTAATTGTAATTAGTAGATTATCTAGTTTAGTTCTACCTTGGAAAAGTAAGGCATTGTTAGATGACGTAATTCCGAATGAAGACTATGACCAGCTATATAATTTGTTATTAATTGTTGGTTTGGCTATTTTAATTCAATCGATTACTTCCTTTTTATTAACGCGTATTTTAAGTGTGCAAGCGCAATTTTTAATATCAGAATTAAGAGCTCAAGTACAAAAGAAAGTATTGTCTTTGCCGATTAGTTTTTTTGATAACACTAAATCTGGAGCATTGGTTTCTAGAATTATGAATGATGTTGAAGGAGTTCGGAATTTAATAGGAACGGGTTTAGTTCAGCTTGTTGGTGGAACAATTACTGCTGTTATTTCTATGGTTTTATTGATT
>JBNMNV010000153.1:0-7206 GCA_051278125.1 Polaribacter sp.
TATTTAAGTAATCTTCTAATCTTAAAAGTCTATCCATTTTTCTCGTAAAATAAATGACTCCTCTAGATTTAGATATAATTTTTTCTCTTTTTAATTCCTCTAAATTTGTATATAGCACAATTTCATCTAATGTTTCAGTAGAGTTTGATTTGGAAAAATTATTGACATTATTATAAAGTTCAAATTCGTAATAGTTTTCTTTTAAAGGTAGGTTTAAGAACTTTTCATTTATTTCTGGAATTTTGCTTGGCACATAGGAAACATCCATTTTAATATCATCTAGTTTTCCTTTTTTTTCAATATTAGCAATTGATAATTGGTCTTTATCATTTGGATAAAATCCTGATATCGTAAATGATTTTATACTGTCATTTAAGTTTTTTAGTATTGGATCTTGATTATTTAAACGTACTAAAATGCTCTTTTCTTTATTTCTTTTTTTAGGATTACTTCCAGTTACAGTTATTCCGTTTTCGAAAGTATACTTGAGTTTTTTTTGAGATTGATTAAAGATTTCATCCCAACTATAACTGCTCCAACCTTGCGTAATTAGCAAATTATCTAAATCATATTTTGTTTTTCTAGTTACTCGTTTAAAGTAGTAATCCGCATTTTGTAAATGTCCATTAATGTAAGGTTTTAGTAAAGTTTGGGCGATAATATTATTGTTTTTTGCGTAAGATTTTGTACCTACAGGTAATACAGAAATACTAACGTTATTAATACTGTCTTTTTTAAAATCATTAAAGCTTAATTGCACATCAACAATACTGTCTATTTTTTTTACAGAACTAATTCTGCTTTTAAGAATGGTTAAGTTGTTATAATTAAATAATAACCGCTCTGCAATAGGATTTTGGTTTTCATCGAAAAGCGTGAATACATTTACACCTGTAGCTAAATAGCTTAAACCAATTTTTTTAGCTTCAATGGTACTTTCTTTAAATTGAATATTAAATGATTTTAAATCAGTTCCATCATTAAAAGTTAATGCCAAAGGTTTATTTTGTAAGGAAGGCAGCGTTTCTGCATTTGTAATTACAGATACAATACACGAAGTATTTGTTTGTGTAACTCTTAATAAAATGCCTTCCTTTTTTATCTCTTTACCAAATATTTTTTCGTGGTTTTTATCATTATACTTAATAATAAGTTTATATTTTTTAGAAGCTTCAGGAACAAAAGAAAACTTACCAATACCTAAGGCGTTAAGTTGAAAAGAACTCATTAAACTATTGTTAGCAGTGTAAATATTTCCTTTTAAGTTAGCAACTCCATATCCTAAAGTATCTTTTACAACAACACCAATCGTATATTCTACATCAGCTAAAAAATGACCACTTTCTGGAGTTAATTGAATGTCTATGGTATTACTCCTTTTAGTTTTAGAGATGTTTTACTACTGCTTGCATCTATGACCTTAAAAGGTTGTGAATAAATGTTTTTCGAACTAAAGTTTAGCATTCAGTTTGTAAATACCACGAAAGTGTAATTTCTTTCTTTAAATTTATCATCAATCGTAAAATCGTCATTTGCAATACCGTTTTTTACAAGAATTAGTTTTTCTTTAATAACAGTATTATTTCCATCCAAAATTTTACAATATAAATTTGTGGTGGCATTAGAGAGTAACTTAGTCTGTTTTTCAAAAACATAAGCTGTAAAACCTAGCATATCTCCTTTTAAATAGGTTGTTTTATTTAAATGTGCATAGGAAACTTCTTGGTATAAAGATGTGTATTTTATAAAAAGACTATCAATTTTTTTATTTTTAAATTCGGTTTGAGCATTTAAGATGTTTGTAGCAAATAATAAAAATATTAGAATTTTGGCAAGGAAGATATTATTCTTTAGCATAGCAATAGAGAATTAAAGAAATAGCAAACAATTTATTCTTTTGAAGATAAGAATTTAAAAATAAATCTCTTGAGCTAATCGAAATGTATTGGCATGGGCGTCTACAATAATATTTACATCTTTAGAATACCCACCACCCATAGAACACATTACAGGAATTTTTAAATCAAAACAAGTTTGTAAAACAAATCTGTCTCGTTCTTTGCATCCGTTAATTGTTAAAGAAAGTTTCCCTAGTTTGTCGGTTTCTATGACATCTACACCACATAGATAATAAATAAAGTCTGGTTTTTCTTGAAGGATAAGTTTTGGTAAAACATCTTTTAAGATTGATAAATATTCAACGTCTTTTGTGTCATTTTCAAACGCAATATCTAAGTCAGATTGCTCTTTTACAAACGGATAATTACTTTTCCCATGCATAGAAAAAGTAAAGACAGCAGGGTCATTTTTAAAAATTTCAGCAGTTCCGTTTCCTTGATGTACATCTAAATCGACTATTAAAATTTTGTCGGCTAAACCTTTATTTTGAAGATATTTTGCCCCAATGGCTTGGTCGTTTAACATACAGAAGGCTTCACCTCGATTCGAAAAAGCATGATGTGTGCCGCCAGCAATATTCATGGCGATTCCATTTTTTAGTGCAAATTCAGAAGCTTTCATCGTTCCGTCAGCGATGATCATTTCACGTTCTATTAAAACTTCAGATAAAGGAAACCCTATTTTTCTGGCTGCTTTTTGTGATACAGTAATGTTTAATAAATCAAAAAAATATTCAGGATCATGAACTGTAAAAAAGTGCTTGTTATTAGGGATTTCTGGTTCAAAGAAATTGTCTTCATTACAAGTGCCTTCATATAATAATTGTTGAGGTAAAAGGTCATATTTTTCCATCGGAAAACGATGACCTTCTTTTAAAGGGTGCTTATAAATAGGGTGGTGGGCTATTTTTAACATTAGCTCACTTCCTGCCCATTTTTAATCGCTTTTTCAGGTGCTACAAATGCCAATTTACCATCAGGAGTATCTGTCATCAGAATCATGCCATTACTTTCTACACCTCGTATTTTTCTTGGAGCTAAATTCACCAAAACAGAAACTTGCTGCCCAATAATTTCTTCGGGAGAAAAACTTTCTGCAATTCCCGATACAATGGTTCTAACATCCATACCAACATCAACTTTAAGTTTTAAAAGCTTCTTTGTTTTCGCTACTTTTTCTGCCTCTAAAATAGTACCAATTCTGATATCAAGTTTTGTAAAATCTTCAAAGTCGATGGTTTCTTTTTGTGGTGAAACTACTTTATTTTCTTGCTCATTGGCAATTTTAGTAGCTTGTAATTTTTCAATTTGAGCTTCTATGGTATTGTCTTCAATTTTAGAAAACAATAATGCCGCTTTGTTTATTTGATGACCTGGTTGTAGCAATGTTTCTTTTGTAGATACATCATCCCAGTGTAAACACTTTTCTTTTTTACAGAAAAGGATATTGATATTATTTTTTAATTTTTGAGAAGTAAAAGGTAAAAAAGGTTCCGAAACTACTGCTAAGGCCGCAGAAATTTGCAAAGCAACAAACATAATTGTTTTTACACGTTCTTCATCAACCTTAATCATTTTCCAAGGTTCTTCATCGGCTAAATACTTGTTCCCAAGTCTGGCTAAATTCATCAATTCCTGACTCGCTTCTCTAAAACGATATCTTTCAATTGATTTTCCAATAATTGCGGGAAAATCGCTCATTGCCGCCAGCACATCTTCATCTGTTTCTGTAAACTCATTTGGAGTCGGTACGATTCCTGAATAATATTTATTGGTTAATACCAAAACACGATTTATAAAATTACCGAAAATAGCCACCAATTCGTTGTTGTTTTTGGCTTGGAAATCTTTCCAAGTAAAATCGTTGTCTTTACTTTCTGGTGCATTTGCCGTTAAGGTATAACGCAATACATCTTGCTGATTTGGAAATTCTTCTAAATATTCATGCAACCAAACCGCCCAATTTTTAGAAGTCGATAACTTATTTCCTTCTAAATTTAAGAATTCATTAGCGGGTACATTCTCTGGTAAAATATAATCGCCGTGTGCTTTTAGCATACTCGGAAAAATAATGCAGTGAAAAACAATATTGTCTTTCCCTATAAAATGCACCAATTTCGTATCCTCTTTTTTCCAATAATCTTCCCAGTTTTTTCCTAATTTTGCTGCCCATTCTTTCGTTGATGAAATATAGCCAATTGGCGCATCAAACCAAACATACAACACTTTCCCTTTGGCACCTTTTAGCGGAACAGGAATGCCCCAGTCTAAATCTCTGGTTACAGCTCTTGGTCTCAAACCATCATCAATCCAACTTTTTACTTGTCCGTATACATTGGGTTTCCAATCTTTTTTATGCCCTTCTAAAATCCATTCACGTAAAAAATCTTCGTGTTTGTCTAAAGGTAAAAACCAGTGTTTTGTTTCTTTAACAGTGGGTACATTGCCCGTAATTGCAGATTTTGGGTTGATTAAATCGTTTGCATTATGACTGGTTCCACAATTTTCACATTGATCTCCATAGCTTTCTTCAAAGCCACATTTCGGGCAAGTTCCTACGACAAAACGGTCTGCTAAAAATTGATTTGCTTCGGCATCATACAATTGTTCGGAAACTTCTTCTATAAAATCTCCATTTTCATATAATTTTGTGAAAAAATCAGAGGCGGTTTGATGATGAATTTCTGAAGATGTTCTTGAATAATTATCAAAAGAAATTCCGAAATCTTCAAAAGATTTTTTGATAATTCCGTGATACTTATCAATAATAGCTTGCGGTGAAACCCCTTCTTTTTTAGCTCTCATGGGTATGGCAACACCATGTTCATCAGAACCAGAAATGTACGCAACATCTTTACCTTTTAAACGTAAATAACGTGCATAAATATCTGCAGGTACATAAACACCTGCTAAATGACCAATATGGATAGGGCCGTTTGTATAGGGTAAAGCTGCTGTAATTGTATATCTTTTTGGAGTATTCATTGAATTTCCCTTGATTTTATGTGTAATTGATTTTAAAGTGCAAAAGTACAAAAAATCAATTTTGTTTAGTTATTCAAAATACGTACATTTCAAAAAAAAAGAATGCTTAAAAGTACGTTACTTTTTATGTTTTTCTTGATGCTATTCTCATCAATCATTGGGCAAGAAAAACAAGATTCTATTCGTAAAAAAGCCAATCCTATTTTTTTTACAGATTTAGGTTTAGGATATACAAATGTTTTTAAACGGTTTAACAGGTGTTCTTAGTTTAAATTATCAAAGTAAAAACAATCTTTTTACCTTTAGACATTTAGAAATTGTTAAATACGATCATATAGATTTCTTTTTTATTATTCCTTACAATGTAGACACTAGAAGCTTGAGGGAATATGCTGTTTTATATGGAAAAAGGTATATTGAAAATGGCACTTCGTATCATTTTTCTGGTGGTTTTTCTTATAACACCTATCAGCAAAAAAAAGATAACGATATTATTGCAAGTAAATCGTTTATAGGTTTTCCTGTAGAAGCTGGTATTAGTTGGTTTAGGGATAAAAAGCAAAGATTTAGAATTTTATACGGGTTAATTCCTGTTGGGAAACCAACAAGTTTTGGACGATCTATTGGTTTTAAATTATACGCAAATATTGCAAGAAGAACCTATGTTGGTATTGGTTTAACTTTTGGTTTAGGTTGGCATAAAGTATATGAAGATGAAAAATAAGTTTTAGCTACTCTTCAAAAATTTCGCCAACTAAAAAACTTAATTCAGGAAAAATATAACTTGTTGCAGTTTCTTCTGCAATTAATGGCTTTAAACCTATATAAATATCGTCTTTTAAAACATAACGATGTATGGTTTTATAAACATAGTCTACAATCCAATATTCTTTTACACCATTTTCTTCATATAATTCGTATTTATTTTTCATTTCTCTGCTAGAATTACTGGGAGATAAAATTTCAATGATTAAATCTGGTGCTCCAATACAACCTCGTTTATCTAACTTATTTTTATCACAAATTACGCATAAGTCTGGCTGAAAAACGGTTGTAATGTCTTCGTCTTTTGTAGAGTTTTTTCTTTTATCAACCAAACGAACATCAAAAGGAGCTATATATACTTCACATGTTGTTTTATGAAAAAAATTAACAAATATTCTTCCTAGTTCTCTTGAGGTAAATTGATGGTTTCTTGCAGGAGCAGGAGACATTTTGAAAACTTTGCCTTTTATAATTTCAATACGTTCTTTAAAACGCCATTGCAAATAATCTGCGTACGTATACACTTTTCCGTAATCTAAAATTGGTTCTTCAAGAGAATTTTCCATATGGATTATTTTGCTACAAAATACAATTTATTAACATAAGCACAAAATAAAGATTAGTTTGCTGCTTTTGATGGTTAAATAGATACATAAAAATCAACTTTAAAACTCGTTTGAAATTTATACATTTACAACTATTAGATTTTTATAATTACTTCAAAAAATAGTTATGCATAGATTATCCTTTTTATTTTTATATCTAATGAGTTTTACTTTGTCATATGCTCAATTAAAACAGGTTAAATTAATAGAACCTACTTATTTAAAAGCTGGCGATACCATTGCTATTGTGGCGCCTGCCGGAATTTTAAAAGGTAGACAAGCAACCATTCAGAAAGCAAAAACATTAGCTGAAAGTTGGGGTTTAAAAGTGGTTTTAGGAAAGAATATATATAATCAAAATAATCATTTTGCCGGAACTGATCAGGAACGGTGTCAAGATTTTCAAGAGGCTTTAGACAATCCAAATATCAAAGCAATTTGGTCGGCAAGAGGAGGCTACGGATCTGTTAGAATTTTAGATTTGTTAGATTTTACAACGTTTAAACAAAACCCGAAATGGGTTATTGGATATTCTGATATTACAGCGTTTCACAATCATATTCACAATTTAGGTTTTGAAACTCTGCATGCAATGATGCCAACAAGTTTAGAAGAAAAACCAGAAACGATTGTAGAAACAATTGCTAGTTTTAAAAAAGTACTTTTTGGCGAAGAAATCTCATATACAATTCCGTCATCAACATACAATAGAACTTTATCATCCAAAGAAATTAATGGACAAATTATTGGCGGAAACTTAGCGATTTTAGCATCGATGTTAGGTTCAGAAAGTCAACTAAATACTAAAAATAAGATTCTATTTATAGAAGAAATTGGCGAGTACAAATATTCGATTGATAGAATGCTACAGAGTTTAAAACGTGCAGGATATTTCACAAAAGTAAATGCTGTAATTATTGGAAATATGTCTTCTATCAAAAAGAATTCTACAG